>JAFYPV010000137.1 GCA_017559935.1 Bacteroides sp.
AAGACGTGAAGCGAGTGACAGAGACTGGCTCCACGTTTTTTTTGTATATGAATGTATCTTAATCTAAACAATTTGTTCACCGTGGTAGCCAAGTGACATTTTAATACATGAATGATTATGGAAAAAATGTATGCTTATGAGGCTCCGGTGGTAGAAATCATCGAAGTAGAAGTGGAAAAGGGGTTTGCAACTAGTAATGGCTTTGGTGAAGATACAATCCCGGGCGTTGGTCAGTAATAATTTAAATCATTTGTTTTATGAAATTTAGATATTTTTTGGCCATGGTGGCGGCAGCATTGGTCATGACCAATTGTAGCCAAGAAGAAGAATTGGTACAAGTAAAACAAAACTCAAAAAGTTTTACCGCTACCATTGAAGGAAGTTCACGTTCTGCTGTAGATGAAACTACTGGAGCATTTTCGTGGACAGTTGGTGATAAAATTTCGGTTTATACCGGAAGAACTTTTGACACATATGCCAACTCTGAATCTGATGTAAACACATTTACATTTGTTCCTGTAGGGGAAGAAGAGGCTGGAACTCCTCTAGACTACGCCATTTATCCAGCAGGTAATCATACTGTTCAAGGCGAAGCCACAATAACTTTATCTGTAAATTTGCCTACAAGTTATGCACATGGTAGCACCAACGCACCGATGCTGGCAACTATAGAACAAGGCAGCAATGCACTTTCGTTCAAGCATTTGGCTGGCGTGATGCGTTTTGTTGTAAAGAATGTACCTGCGGGTGCTTCTTCGTTTGTGTTTACTACAACCAACAACATCATTACAGGAAATCATCCGGTTTCTGACGGACTGATTTGTCAAAATGGTGTAAGTGATGTTAGCAGCGAAAACAACAATGTTACCATTACTTTTACAGAATTGACAGAAACAGCAGAGTCAATGGTTTTCTATGTGCCTCTTCCTGTAGGTACTTATGGGGATTATACAGTTTCCATTAAGGGTAATGGCGTTAACCTCTCTCATCAAAGTATAGGAGTAACTAATACTATTGGTCGTCGTACTTTGTTGTTGATGCCTGAATTTTATGTTGATGGTGGTCAATTGAATAAAGGTGCTGGTAGCACGATTGATGTTACACAAGAAGAGCCTGTAGCTATCAGCGGTAACCAAAGCTTGACTATCAATACTACAGGTGTTTCTGATGCAGTAGCTACATTAAAATTGAACTACACACCACAAGAGGATAATGCTACATTGAGTTTGTCGGATGGTAGTACTGAAACAACTCCACAAGAAAGCGTAGCCAAGGTACAGATTAATCCGCAAGGTACTACACCTGTTGAAGCATTGAATATTAATACTCCGACCCTTACAGTAGAACTTGGTGCTGGTAATTATGGTAGAGTAGAAGCTTTGACTGCTCAACAAACTTTGATTATTGGTGCTGGTGCAACCATTGAAAGCTTGACTATCAATGGTGGTAAGGTAGTTATTGATGAAGGTGCAACCATTCGTGATATTATTGTAAAGGATGAAGCTGCGCTCCATGCCGCAGTTGGAGCTAGTGATAAGGTAATCTTAGGCGCAAACATCGACCTTACTTCATCTGTAGTGATTAGCAGTGGAGATCTCACTGTAAACTTGAATGAAAAAGAAATCAAGTGCGCAAAAAGTGATGTGTTTGTAGTAAATGATGGTACTTTGACCATTGAAGGTGAAGGTCTTGTTTACGGTTCTAAAGATAACGAAGGTAATTCTTGTGCTGTATGGGTAAATGGCGCCAATGCTAAAGCTATTATCAAGAGTGGTACTTACAAAGTTGGTGGTGACATTAACGGAACAACAGACCAACGCAATGACTGTATCTATGTAGGTTCAGCAGGTGGCACAATTGAAATTTATGGCGGTGTATTTGAATATACAGGTACTGTTAAGGATGGTTCTCTTAATGATGGTAGTAAATTCTTGGTTAACCAAAATGATGCTCATACCACACAATTGATTACAGTTTATGGAGGTACTTTCCATAGTTTTAACCCTGCTAATGCCAGCACAAATGATAAATGGATGACAAATGGCGTTGGTTCGTATGTAGCTGCTGGTTATTCTTCTGTTGCTGGTGAAGATGGTACTTATGAAGTAATGGAAGGTATCTTGAATGAAACAGCTCTTAAAGCTGCAATTGCTGCAGGTGAAACAGAAGTAACTCTTGGTGGGGACATTGAACTTACTTCATCCGTAGTTATTCGCAGTGGTAGTAATGTTGCTGTGAATTTGAACGAGTATGATATTGAAGCTACAGGCTGTGATGCTTTCAAGGTTTTAGGTGATTTGACAATCAATGCTGATGATGAAAGTGCAATTTCTGCAAACGGTAATGGTGTATGTGCTGTATGGGCATGTGGCGGAACTGTAACTATTAAGGGCGGTCATTATAGTGTAGGACGAGATAGTGAGGGTTTGAGAAATGATTGCATTTATGCAGGTTGGAATGCAGATGAACAGCCTACTGGTGGACAAATAACAATTGAAGGTGGTACATTTGAATTTGTAGACAGTGATTATACTGTGGCTAATGGTAAATCCGAAGTAGATTACGATGGTGATCAATTTTTGTTGAATTGTGCAGACAAGGATGCAACAGCTGTAAATCGTCCAAAAATTACAGTAAAGGGCGGAAAATTTAAGAACCATGTTCCTGGAAAGGAAAATTATGGAACAGAAGGTGAAGTAGTTTTGGAAGGTTCTTTGAAGGTATATAAAGGAGAGGTAATAGTAACTGAAGCTCATAGAGGTAATGCAGATGTTTGGTATGAAGTAAAATAATAATCAAACACACTCTCTCAAAATAGATGTTTATATATAAACATTAATAAGCCTTGCCATTCGTGAGAATAGCAAGGCTTTTGCTTTTAATTTGCTCGTTTGCATGCTAACTACTAATTTTGCAAAGACAATATCAATCTTAATATGCAATTCACATCCCTACGTTTTCTTAATGTATCTGGCAGTGCATTGAAACTGCTGGCTGTTTTTCCATGTTGGTCGACCATATCGGTATGTTTCTTTGTCGGAATCATGAAGTGTTTATGCAAACGTTATGTACCGTCGGAAGCAGGGAGGTGACGCCTTATTTTCTGATGCTTTATGTATTGCGTAGTCAGATGCTGTTGAAATCAGTTATCGGCTGTTGCATGTTGCCGGGGGCATGGTTGCCAGGATTGGCTTTTATTCCCATCAATCTCTATAATGGGGAGCGAGGTTTCATTCAAGGAACGGTATGGAAATATTGTTTCTATGCTTTCTATCCGGTGCATCTCTTGGTGCTTTATTGGATTCGTGGCTAAGAAAAATGACTTATCTAAAAAAATCCTCAGTCATTTTGACTGAGGATTGAAGATTGAGGACATGTCTTGCCCGTTATGGCTAAAGCCTCATACAGCTTGACACTCCAAAAGTGGTAGCGATAGCAGTCAATACAGTGATGACGATGTTGAGGATTTTTCCCCAGATTATTCTAGTTTCTTGCTTCATGTGTTGAATGGTTTAAGGTTAATTTTACGCTTCTTCATCTCCTCCTTCTTCCTCCTCTCCGGAAGCCTCCTTGGCATACTTCACATTCACTTTGCTGAAGCTCAGTGAGTCCAATGCGTTGGCAAGCACCTTGCCCGGTCGGAAGTTGATTTTTGCACGCTTGATGAGGGATTCGGTGTAGTCCTCCTCGGTTATGGCACCCTTTCCACTAAGGGAAACTTGGAGGGTACAGAGTTCGCCCAGACGGACGATTTCGCCATTCTGAATGGCTTCTGCCACCACATCTTCCAGTGCAACAAGCACGGCATATACATCCGACTTATGTACGGTACAAGTACTTTGGATTCGCTCTGCCATGTCACGGATATTGACATCTCCACGTGCTTGAGCCTGAGCATAATACTTAGGTGGAGCATTCTTTTCCGATGGATTACGACGTGGTACAACTGAATAGGTTACTGATCTAGCCATAGTTTTTCTTGGTTTTAGGTTAATAAAAAAGTGTTGAGTTTGTTGTGTTGTCTTCCGGATGACATTGGCAAAGGTACCACATTGCAAACATGGTTGTCAAGTGTTTTTTCGAGAAAAAACAATCGTTTCGGCGCTTTTTTTCAAAATCCGATTTCTTTGCTTTAAAACGCTTTGATGCTTCGTCTATTGCCTCTCTTTTATCCTCAGTCTTCAGTCTTCAGTCCGATTTAAAGGGCTATTATCTTGTTAAAAAATCCCTTATCTATTTATATATAATATTATATATAAATAGATAAGAATATCTTTTATCCTTTTTCATCCTCATTAATTTGGATTGAGGATTGAAGATTGAGGATGATTTTCTATCATAGATTAAAAAAAATCACTTTTTCTCGAAAAAAACTTCAACCTGTAACACGTTTTGAGTCAGGTTGCCTTTACCTTTGCGGCCTCCAGTTTATAAAAGTCAAATTATTATGAGTAAAATGAAATTCACAGTGAGGGGAGTAATCTATGCATTGTTCCCCCAGTACGACCAGACAAATCCGCGAGGGAGAGAGATGGTAGAACAAGTGGTACAACGCCTCAAGCAGCTTGACGAAGAGCGGCCGGAGGTGGTCCTTGTACCTGAACCCGAGAACATGAAAGACCCCAAGGCCATCCGTGTATATTGCGAGGGAAGCCCTATAGGCTACGTGGCGCACGAGGAGACCGACACAGCGCATCTGCTCTTCGATGCGCTGCACCCCATCGTGCCGGCCAGCATCGTGGGAGTGGAAGTGGATGGCAAGCGGCTTTTCTACATCGAAGCCGAAATGCCCGAAGGTGCCTTCAAGAAGCAATTCGCAAAGACCGAGGCTGTGAACGCGTGGAAGGACTGGCGGTGCAACATACCAAAGCTACCGATGCCCGAGGTGTGGAAGAATTGCCAAGTACTTGAATTCCAGATAGAGAGGCAGTTTCCTGTGATAACGCTAGAGCAAGTGAAGAACCTGAAAACCTACATCAAGCTATGGATAGAAAAGAGTCTGCACGATTTCAGTGTGGAAGCCATGCAGCTCCGCATGCGCTATATTCGTCAGTTGCGAGCCGTAGGAAACGGAGTCTTCGATGTTGAAATCAGGCGCCTGGAAAAGCAGTATGCAGCCATCTGTTGTGCACAGCGCATGACTTACCGCATGAAATGGTGGAAGGATCTTCAGCAATCCGACAGCATGGAGCACTATTGGGACCAGTGGCGAAGTTCTCGTCAGGAAGACAATCTGTGGCGCGATTTGCACACGGTGGACACCCACCTCCGCCGCATGCCCGATGCTTTGTATGCCCACATTGGTGACTTGACTTGCCTCTTTTCTGCTATGCGCTACCGCGACGATGTCACTCGCTCCGTGCTGTGGGATGTCTATACCCTTTTGCTGCTCCGTGAACGCATCTGCCGCGAATTGCACATTGCCATGAAACCGCTTCCAATGGATGCCTATGGGGTAGAGGACGAGGAAAATGCCTTCATTCCTGAGCTCACCGATGCCCGTTTGGCCGAGGCCGTGGAGGAATGTCAGTCCTTCTTCTGGGCAAAGAGTGCATGGGCGGTGGTGTACTGCGTGTGCCGTGACTATTTTGGTGCATCGGACAATGTGAGTGTGTTCGAGAAGCGTATCTTGCGAATGAAGTTGAGTAAAAGTGTCAAGGAATATACCGAAGGAACGATATATAGAGCCTTGTGCAATAATGATTTCATGAAGAAGCCTGTCAGCAAGTGGGAAGAAGGTCGTGCCTTGGTTTTGGCCAAGAAATTGAAGGACTCGCTAGAGAATAGAGATATTTAGATCTGTTTATATTCTGCCGAATTAGCCTAAAAAAGCAACATTCGGCAGAATATATAGTATTATATTTTGCCGGAGCTGTATGTTTTTATATATTTGCGGCAATATATAGTAGCTATGAGTACAATTATTGGTAGAAAAAATGAAATGGTCGAGCTGGAAAAACTCTACCATAGCGAACGTCCGGAGTTCGTTGCCGTATATGGCAGAAGACGTGTCGGAAAGACTTTTCTTATCAAACAGGCATTGAAAGGACGCATAACCTTTCAGCATACAGGTGTGTCTCCTGTTGATCAAGAAGGAGAGAAAAATCGAATGAAAACCCAATTAGATAGTTTTTACTATTCTTTATTGAGTTATGGCTTGGAGGGTTTTAAAAGACCTAAGTCGTGGTTAGAAGCATTCTTCCAATTGGAACAGCTACTGAAAAAACTGGATGATGGTTCCCGCCAAGTGGTTTTCATTGATGAACTTCCATGGATGGACACACCACGTTCGGGTTTTCTCTCAGCTTTTGAAAGTTTTTGGAACGGATGGTGCAGCGGACGAGACAATATGATGCTTGTGGTGTGTGGAAGTGCTACATCATGGATTCTCAGTAACCTTTCACGAAGTCGAGGCGGATTATATGGAAGACTTACGTATGAGATAAAACTTTCGCCTTTTACCTTGAAGGAGTGTGAAGAGTATTTTGCTTATGAGCAAATAGAAATGTCTCGTTATGACATTGTCCAATCGTACATGGTCTTTGGAGGAATACCTTATTATTTGAGTTATTTTAAGAAAGGAAAGAGTTTTGAAGGAAATACGGACGATATTCTTTTTGGTAAGAATCCTCGTCTAAAGGATGAGTTCAATCGGCTTTTCAATGCTATTTTCAGTAATCCGGTAGATTGTAAGAAAATAGTTCGTCTGCTTGCTAAGCGACATTCAGGCTTTACGCGTGAAGAAATAGCCAGCGAAACCGGTCTTCCTTTGGGGGGTGGCCTGTCAGATACATTGGCGACATTGTCGGAAAGTGATTTTATTTTGCGGTATACTCCATACGGAAAACCAGGTAATGTTGAGCATTATAAACTAATAGATAACTTCTGCCTTTTCTGGCTTAAGTATGTTGAAACGAATCAATCTAACCATTTATTTATGACCGATCATATTACGTCAGACATTATGAAAACATGGCGTGGAGTGGCATTTGAAGAGGTGTGTTGGCAGCATGTTACCCAAATAAAACGTGCCTTGGAAATAGGTGGTGTTAGGTCTTCTCTTTCGGCATGGAGTGTAAAAGGGAATGAAGCACATGAAGGAGTCCAGATAGATCTTCTTATTATTAGGGACGATAATGTAGTAAATCTGTGTGAGATGAAATTTGCGGGTAGCTCTTATTCTATCGACAAGGATGAGGAAGCAAAACTAAGAAACAGAATAATGGCTTTAAAGACTACCTTGACTCCCAAACAAACCATACATTTGACGATGGTTACTACATATGGAGTTGCTTATGGTAAACATAGTGGAATCGTACAAAAAGAAGTTGTAATGGATGATTTGTTTTTATGAAATATAACTGAAAAGTTGGAGGAAAGTTTCAGAAAAAGTGGAAGAGAGTTTCAGAAGTTTCAGGAATAGTTTCAGGCTCACTTTAACTATTCAGACGGCATATTAATTCCCCATACATTTGCTCCTGTAATCACAACGATGTGGTTGCAGGAGTTTTTTAATGTCTTAAAATTAAATGTCTTATGAACGAAATTAAAGCTTTTCAGAAACTGATGCTCGGTATTATCCGCACTATGAGTAACGAACGAGTTGAACCGATGTTTTTCGGTAGAGATGTAATGTTGCAGCGTCGTGACGAGGAAATAGCCCGTCTGCAGCCCAAAGCAGACTATACTGACAGGGTGCTAAATTCCGTGTCGTGCTTCACTACAACCCAGATTGCAAAAGAGTTGGAAATGACAGGGTGTGAACTGAACTTCTTGCTCCGTATGCTAGGCATTCAGTACCGCCAGTCCGGGCAGTACATGCTCTATGCCGACTATGCCCGACAGGGACTTGCGAAGAGCCGTACGCTCTGTATCCGATTCTCCAATGGAAGGGTGAAGACCCATCATTACCTGGTGTGGACCGAGGTTGGACGTGAGTTTATCCATCGGTTGTTGAATCCTGAATTTACCAATAAGAATAACTAAACAATGAGTTTTGGAATAGCCAATAATGTAATGAGTGAGGTTCGGGAGTGTACGCCTGAACTTCTCAACCAAGCACTGGATTCTGCCCATGTGGCGAAGACTTGTGCCGAGATAGAAGATGCCTTGGAAGCTTTCCACAGAGGAACGCTGACTCAAGACGAGTTTGAAACCTTGAAAAACCAACTGAAAAAACGCCTGCCGATTCTTACACCTCATGCTACTTTCAAGGACGGGAAACGGAAAAATGACGATGCTGTCCCTAGCGGATTGAGCATATATGACCTGGACCATATATCGGACCCTCGTGCCCGATGGAAGGAGATGGAAGTACGCAAGGAGGAACTGGGAATTCTGCTGTCACACATCACACCAAGTACGGAAGGTTTGCGCCTGGTGTTTGTAATGCCGGAAGGGATGGACTTGGAGCAATCGCAGGCATGGATGGCAGATGAACTGGGTGATGAAAAGTATGATGCTTGCGTGAAAGACTATGCCCGGTGTTCGTACCTGGTGCCGCGGGAGTATGTGCTTTATATCAATGAGGAGAAGCTTTTTTCTGTCAAAAACGATAACACTTGTGACCGTATTGAAACTAAAAAAGTGGAAAAATTGCTTCCAAAGGGTAATATCTGTTACCCGTCTACCTACGAAGGAATACCTTATGAAAACATTGTTGAGACTCTTGAAGAGCAGATGGGGGGACAACCGGAACATGGATCGAGAAACAACTTTATCTTTAGTATGGCTTGCCATCTACGCTATGTGTGCGACGATGACAGTATTTGGATTTCGCAGATTCTTCCTACGTATGGTGAGGCTAGGGAGAAATGGATGGGTAGTATCAAAAGTGCCTGCAATCGCAATCAGACCAAACAGATGCCACGAATCATGAGGCGGACACTCACTATCTGCAAGGAACGGTTGCAGAACGATACGCTGGAAGCGGACACTCAAACTCCACCGGAAATGCCCAAGAATCTTCCGCCTCTCATCAAGCTTCTGGTGAGTAAAACTCCATTGGTTTACCAACCGGCTGTGGCACATGCGGTATTTCCGGCACTTGGGGCGCATTTGTGGAAAACACATTTCCGCTACATAGACAATGTGGAGCATGAAGCGACCCTGATGAATGTGCTGATGGCTGGTACAGGAGCGGGAAAGAATTGCATTTCGGAACCTATTAACCATCTTCTGAAAGATATACGCGAACGTGACAGGGAGAACTTGCGACGGGAGAAGGAATGGAAGAAGGAGATGCAGACCAAAGGAGCGAACAAGGATAAGCGCCAACGACCGGAAGGTCTTGTGATACAGGAGATTGATTCCGACATGACAAATGCGGCATTCGTACAAAGACTGGCCGATGCGGAGGAACGGTTTCTTTATACCAAAATGAACGAAATAGACCAATTTGATGCACTGAAAACTTCGGCTCGTAGCAAGGCGCACTTTCAAATCATGTGTCTGGCTTTCGACCCAGGGAATGTGTACGGGCAGACACGTGTGGGTACGGGTTCGGTAAGCGAGCGAGTGTGTATCCGTTTTAACTGGAACGCATCGACTACCATTCAGAAAGGGCAATGGTATTTCAAGAGTGTGCTTACGGACGGACCGATTTCGAGAATCAATTTTTGTACCATTCCGGAGCGTCCCATTGGTGCGGAAATGCCGGTCTATGGTACCTATGATGCCAATTTCGACGAGAAGCTACGTCCGTATATAGAGTGCTTGAACAAGGCTCGTGGAAGCATTGAATGCAAACAGGCGCGTAGCTTGTCGAAGAAGTTGATTGAAGAGTGCGCTGAGTTTGCCAGATTGTCGGAAAGTCGTGTGTACGAGAATCTGAGTTTCCGTGCCAATGTCATCGCTTTCTTGAAGGCATGCATCCTCTACGTGGCGCATGGAGAGAAGTGGGACAAGACGATGGAGGATTTCATCCGATGGTCCTTGAAGTATGACCTATGGTGCAAGATGCATTTCTTTGGGGATGCTATTGAACAGCAGGAGTACGGAGCAGAACGCACGAAAAAGAATGGACCGCAGAATCTGCTGGACTTGTTGCCAGAGGTCTTTACCTATGAGGAAGCTGGAATGATGCGACAGCGTCAAGGTATCCGTACGGGCACTTTATCGAAAATGATTTTCAACTGGAAAAACAGAGGTTACATTGAGCTGATGGAAGGGGAGGATCCTACAGGTGTGTCCCGAAAATTCTGCAAGACAGAGATGTATTTGAACAAACATCCTCAGTCCTCAATCCTCAGTCCAAATATAAATGAATAAAGGTATGAAAGAAGCAAGAGGAATCCGAAATAACAATCCGCTTAATATCCGTCACTCTTCCGACCGCTGGGAGGGTGCACGGATGGAGCAGACAGACAAGAGTTTTGTTCAATTTGAGTGTATGGCGTATGGCTACCGCGCAGCATGGAAGGTGCTGGAGAGTTATTGGAAATATTATAAGAACCGAAGGGAGCCGTTTACGGTAGGAAACATAATCAAGCGTTGGGCACCGCCATCGGAAAACGATACAGAGTCGTATATCTGCACCGTGTTGAAACTCACATCGCTGGGTGGCAATGAGCTAATGCCCCGTCCGTTTATGGGCATAGCCTTAGAGAAGCTGGGTAAACTGCTAGTGGCCATGACAGTAATGGAATGTGGCATATCCGATAAAGAGGTGGACGAGCAAGCCATTTGGGATGGATATGACTTGGCTTTTCCTGGCAAGCGTCTGGACAGAAAGGGTAGGGTAAGGTCGATGGAACCTTTGATGCTCCAACCTGTCCCTTTGCCTGATTCGCTAGAAAAGAGCTGCCGGGATTGGGATGAGTACTTCTATTGGTCGCCGATGGCGCATTGGGGGTAGAAAAAGGATGGAAATTTATAAGAGAAAGGAGCGAAAGTCTTTATGACCTTCACTCCTTTTTTATAATTGATAATTATAGATTTTATTTCAAGACAAAAGCAAAGCCACCACCAGGTGCGAGATGAATCTTCATCTTATCACCCTTCTTGGCTTGGATGGCTTCCGACTTGTAGTCGCGGGCAATGCGATGTGCATTTACACCATCCTTGAAGAGCTTGCCTGAGTATGCTTTGTCGCCCAAGAAAGAAAGGTCGATTTCCAAATCACGAGCATTCCAGTTGGTGATACCACCGATATACCATGTATCGCCTTGGCGACGGGCAGTGATGATGTATTCACCCATTTTACCATCGAGCACGATGGTTTCGTCCCAAACGGTTGGGATAGCGCTGATGAAGTCGGTACATTCTTGTTCACGTTCGTAGTTACTTGGAGTATCGCAAAGCATATTGAATGGAGAGTCCAAAACCATGTAAAGAGCCAATTGATGGCAACGGGTTCCCTGACTCATCGGCTCACTGTTGCAAGCACGATAGTTTTCCTTTGTGGCATTGCGCATAGCACCTTGAGTATAGTCCATCGGACCTGAAACCTGACGGATGAATGGAATCATAGCATCGTAAGAGATAAGGTCGATTTCACCTGGCTTGCCCCACTTAACTTGTTCCAAACCGAATACACCTTCGAAGTTCAATACATTAGGATAAGTGCGGTTCAAACCTGCAGGCTTGTGTGTGCCATGGAAATCGAGAATGAGCTTGTACTTGGCAGCCATTTCTGCAGCACGATAGTTGAATGCGGTCATTTCCTGGTCATCGCGGTCCATAAAGTCTACCTTGAAGCCTTTGACTCCCATTTCAGAATAATGGCGGCAAACATTTTCCATATCACGGTTGAATGCATGATAACCTGCCCAAAGTACGATACCTACATTCTTGCTTTTACCGTATGCTACCAATTCTACGAGATCGATTTCAGGAACAACTTGCATCAAGTCCGCTTGCTTATTGACAGCCCAACCTTCGTCAAGGATAACATATTCAATGCCGTTCTTGGATGCGAAGTCGATGTATGCCTTATAAGTAGGATTGTTTACACCTGTCTTGAAGTCTACACCGTCCAAGTTCCAGTCGTTCCACCAGTCCCAAGCAATTTTACCCGGCTTGATCCATGAAATGTCTTCCAAACGGGATGGTTCTGCCAAAAGGTAGCTGAGGTTGCTTGATGCCAAATCCTTGTCTTCATTGGTAACGATAGCTACACGCCATGGGAAGTTACGAGGTTGGTCTATTTTGGCAATGAAGTCTTCACGTTCTTTTACTACCATTTGAAGCATATTATGACCACCTTGTTCTACCTTCTTCGGATAGTTGGCAAACTCACTAATCAATTGTCCTTTTTCATTGTTGGTCTTCAAGTACAATCCCGGATAACTTTCCAAATTCACTTCGGTGATACATACCTTGACGTTGTTTTCCAACTTCACGATGAGAGGGAGGAACATGAGGCGTTCCTTATCCAAATTAGAAAGCTTGTCGTTGGTATATTGTGACTCGAACGAGTTGAAGAATTGTGCCTCGTAATTTTTAGCCTTTCTTACGTATGGAATACTAGCTTCTGCATCGGATGGGAATTGATACATCACTTGTTCGTCCACTACGTTGAAAGGTTTCTTGGTACGATTCACAAAACGATAGGCGATACCATCGTTATATGCACGGAACACTACATTAAATCCTTTGAATTGCAAAGTCAATTCATTGTATTGTTCTGCCAATTCGTCGGCACGGTAGAATGGAGAAGGCACCTTTCCGTTTATACTTTTGCGGGTAACCTTTGAAGGCTTGTCGTTTTCTCCCCATACTTCTCCATTGTCCAATGTCATGGCTAGAGGGGAGGCTTTCAATACTTCCTGATTATTAAATGCAATGTCGTAAGTAAGTTGTTTATCTGCACTGATTGTTGTCTTTAACTGTCCGTTTGGAGACGTTAAAGAATACTGCTTTTGTGCTTGTGCAACCAGTGTACACAAGAAACACATGATAAGAATTCTGAATGTTTTCATGGTATATTTATAAAATGTTTGTCAAATGAAGATGAACTTCGATAAATTGCTGCAATTTACTAATTTTATGTATTTTTGCAAACTCATTTCTTAAAAAACAAACAATGAAAAAGATATTATTGAGTGGAATATTCTGTTTATTGATGTGTGTATCCTGTACGGAACAACCCTCTAAGGAAGATTTTGTGACAGATTGTGAGAAGTCTGGCTATGTGAAGACTCCTCGTTTTGCTGAGACCATGGCCTATTTTCAAAAATTGGCGGATTATTCGTCAATGGTGAATGTTACTTCTTTTGGTACTAGTCCGCAGGGACGCGACTTGGCACTTGTGATTGTGGATAAGGATGGGCTTCAAGACCCAGTTCAAATCCGTCAGAAAGGTCGTGTGATTGTGTTGATTGAGTCCTGCATTCACGCCGGTGAACCGGATGGAAAGGATGCCAGCATGATTTTCCTTCGTGACATGATTGTGGAAAAGAAGAATATCGATATTCTGAACGATGTTAGCTTCTTGTTTATTCCGGTTTTCAATGTGGATGGACATGAGGATTTCAGTGCTACCAACCGTATCAATCAGAATGGACCGGAAGAATTGGGTACTCGTAACACGGCTCAATTGCTTAACTTGAATCGCGACTTCTTGAAAGCCGATACTCCCGAGATGCGTGCTTGGCTAAAATTATACAATCGTTGGATGCCGGAATTGTTTATTGATGTGCATGTAACCAATGGAGCTGATTTCCAATATGTCATGACTTATGCCATCGATAATAGAGGAACACTGATGGAAGAAGGAATCCGTCAATGGTCACTCGATGTGTACGAAAAGCAACTCAACGAACGTATGGAAAAGGTGGGATTCCCGCTTTTCCTCTATGCTTCTTTCCGCAAGTACAATGCTCCGGAAAGCGGTATCTTGATTGATACCTTTGACCCTCGCTATTCGGAAGGTTATGCAGCTACTCGCAACCGCTTGGGCTTGCTTATTGAAAACCACATCTACAAGCCATACGAACAACGTGTCAAGGCAACTGTCGAGGCTTTCATTGCCAGTGCCCGCATCTTGGCCGAAAACAAGGAAACTTTGAAGGAAGTCATTGCGAATGCAGACAAGGCGGTGAGCTCTCCTGAATATCGCCAGAAACCGATGGAGTTGACCTTCCAAGCTGTCAATAAGGATAGTGTATGGGTGGATTACTTGAGTTGGGCAAGAGATACTGTGAAGAGTGATCTCTCGGGAGCCGACTGGGTACGTCATATCTACAACAAGCCGATTACTTTGAAGTGCCCGTTGATTACTTCTTACGAAGCGACTTCGTCGGTACAATTGCCGGAAGCTTATATTCTTATGCCACAATGGACGAATGTGATTGAACTTCTCGGTTTGCATGCTATCCAATATACTCGTTTGGCTGAACCGAAGCAGGTGGAAGTAGAAACCTATCGCTATACCAAGGCTACTTTATCGCCTCGTCAGAGCGAAGGCCGAATTCCTGTAGTAAAGACTGAATATACTACCCAAAAGGAAATGTTGACAGTGCCGGCTGGAAGTGTGATTATTGATATGAACCAACCGAATGGTCGTCTGGCTGCTTGGATGCTCGAACCATCGGCACCGGGTTCATTGGTATATTGGGGATTCTTCAATCAAGTGGTACAGTCTACTAATGAGTTCTGGATCCGCTTGCCATATATGGAAGAAAAGGGACGTGAACTCCTGGCTAAGGATCCTGCATTGAAGGCTGAATTTGAAGAACGCAAGAAAGATCCGAAGTTTGCGAATGATCCGCAAGCCATCCTTAATTTCTTCTATCAGAAGGTGAAAAAGGCTGCTCATCAGAACAATGAATTGCATCCGGCTTGGAGAGTGATGGATAGAAATCAAATCTTTTGATTATCTTTGCAACTGAATTAAAAAGAAAGAGAAATGCCATTAAATTTACCCGATAAATTGCCCGCTATTGAGTTGCTGAAGGAAGAAAATATCTTCGTCATCGACAATTCTCGGGCAAGTTCACAAGACATCCGTCCGTTGAAGATAGTGGTTCTCAACCTGATGCCTATCAAGATTACTACCGAAACAGACCTTGTGCGTCTGCTTTCTAACACTCCGCTTCAAGTAGAAATGACCTTCATGAAGCTTAAGAGCCATACCTCAAAGAATACTCCGATAGAGCACATGCAAGCGTTCTATCATGACTTCGATGTACTGAAGAGCCAAAAGTTCGACGGAATGATTATCACCGGTGCACCGGTGGAACAAATGCCGTTCGAAGATGTGAACTATTGGGAAGAAATCTCGGAAGTGTTCAACTGGGCACATACCCACGTTACTTCCACTTTATATATCTGTTGGGCTGCCCAAGCCGGTCTCTACCACTTCTATGGCGTGCCTAAGTATCCGCTCGACAAGAAGATGTTCGGTGTGTTCAAGCATCAAATCAATGTACAGGGATTGCCTATCTTCCGTGGATTCGACGATGAGTTCTTCGTGCCGCATAGCCGACACACTGAAATCCGCCGCGAAGATATCTTGAAGGTAAAGGATTTGACCATCTTGGCTGAATCGGAAGATTCGGGTGTATACATGGTCATGGCGAGAAATGGACGTGAATTCTTCATCACTGGCCACTCGGAATACGCTCCGAATACCCTCGATGGTGAATACAAGCGCGACCTTTCGAAGAACTTGCCGATTGAAATGCCACGCAACTATTATCGCAATGACAATCCGGATGATGGTGTGTTGGTGCGTTGGCGTGGACATGCTAACTTGATGTTCTCCAATTGGTTGAACTACTACGTATATCAAGAAACTCCGTTTGATATCAATGAGATAAAATGATTCGACAACGAAAGACTGAACTATTGGCTCCGGCCAAGAATTTGGAATGCGGCATCGCGGCGATCGACCACGGTGCCGATGCCGTATATATCGGTGCGCCCCGTTTCGGTGCCCGTGCAGCAGCAGGCAATTCACTCGAAGACATTGCCGAGCTGGTGAAGTATGCCCACCTCTACAACGTCCGTATCTATGTGACACTCAATACC
>JAFYPV010000138.1 GCA_017559935.1 Bacteroides sp.
AGGCACACGATGCCATCCCGTTCTTCACAGTATCTATCCCGGCATCCATGAATGTGATGACCGCGCTCGTCATGTCGTTCACCTTAGGTATCGGTTTGGCTTACCTCAATAAGGACACTTTGAAGAATGCATTCAACGATTTCAAGGACATCATCGTAAAGACCATCCAAGCGGTAATTCTCCCGTTACTCCCTATCTACATCTTTGGTATCTTCTTAAACATGACACACTCAGGTCAAGTAATGGGTGTGCTTACCGTGTTCATCAAGATTATTGGTGTAATTTTTGCGCTCCATGTATTCTTGCTCATCATGCAATACATAATCGCTTCATTATTTGCCCATGTCAATCCGTTCAAGGCCTTACTCCGCATGTTGCCAGCATATTTCACCGCATTGGGTACCCAGTCATCAGCAGCTACTATCCCTGTAACCTTGCGCCAAACCATCAAAAATGGTGTAAGTGAAGATATTGCAGGCTTCGTGATACCACTTTGCGCCACTATCCACCTCTCAGGTAGTACCTTGAAGATTGTAGCTTGTTCCTTGGCTCTCATGATGATGCAGGGTATGCCATACGACTTCCCGATGTTTGCCGGATTCATCTGCATGTTGGGTGTTACCATGGTTGCAGCTCCAGGTGTTCCTGGTGGTGCCATCATGGCTTGCTTAGGTATTCTCCAGTCCATGCTCGGCTTCGGTGAGAGCGAACAGGCGTTGATGATTGCCCTTTACATTGCCATGGATAGCTTTGGTACCGCTTGTAACGTAACTGGCGACGGTGCAATTGCGCTTATCATCAACAAGTTCTATGGAAAGAAGAAAACTTCTGCTTCGAACAATAGCAAGCTGATTGTTTTCTAATAGCAGAATCCCGAATACATCCTCGTTAATTAAACATACAAAAAAGGAGTGCCTCGACTGAAGCACTCCTTTTTATCTATAAATTCCTCATCAAAATATTTGAATCATCAACAATCCCACCGCCAAAGAAACTACCGTAGCCACAAGACCAGGCATCATGAACGAGTGATTCAGAATATACTTGCCGATACCTGTTGTACCTGTACGGTCGAAGTTTATGGCTGCCACTACCGTAGGATAATTAGGAATGAAGAAGTATCCGTTCACAGCAGGGAAAAGCGCGATAAGCATCATAGGCGACATGCCCAAGGCAATACCCAATGGCACGATAGCACGCACTGTAGCAGCTTGACTATAAAGTAAAATGGACATAACGAAGAGTGCAGCACCAAACAACCATGGCATTTCTTTCACGACACCTTCAATGGAAGCCGTTAGTTCCGTAATATTACCATTGATAAATGTATCACCCATCCAAGCAATACCAAAGATGGCAATCACGGCTTGCATACCTGCTGGGAAGATACTACCTTGTGTAGCCTTGATACCGTCGGTCTTAGTCAAGATAAGGATGAGGGCAGCAGCAGTAAGCATCAGGATTTCAATGAGCGATGGCATACCGAGCGTAGTATCACCGAATGTAGGACGCAGACTTGGAATAGAACCGAACAACACAATAAGGAAGGTAGCAGCCAAGAACAAGCCAACTGAAAGCTGAGCCTTGAACTTATTTTCTACACTCTTCAATTCTACATGCTTGTCATTGAGCATACCGCTTTGGAGTCGACGTTGATATTCAGGATCATCAACAAGTTCCTTACCTACCTTCATTGAGAAGAATGCTCCCACGAGCACACCAATCAAAGTAGCCGGAACACAAATTTTGAGTATATCGAACAAAGTAATGTCATAGCCTGCCAATAGTCCCAAGAGAGCTACGGTAGCTGCCGAGATAGGGCTGGCGGTAATCCCTTGTTGAGAAGCAATAACAGCAATACCTAATGGACGTTCTGGACGGATCTTGGTTTCTGTAGCCACTTCGGCAATCACCGGGAGCACCGAGTAAGCCACATGCCCTGTACCTGCCAAGAAGGTGAAGAAGTAAGTTACCAGCGGAGCAAGGATAGTGACATGCGAAGGGTTCTTGCGCAAAAGCTTTTCCGCAATCTTCACCATGTAGTCCAAACCACCAGCAGCTTGCATACACGAAGCTGCCGAGATAACCGCCGCAATCATGAGCATCACATCAATAGGAGGAGTCGTAGGCTGGAGACCGAAAACAAATGTCAGTATGGCGAGGCCCACACCTCCCATCACCCCGAGGCCAATCCCTCCCAAGCGGGCACCAATGATGATGGCTACCAATACGAATAAAAGTTGTAACAGCATAACTTATGTTTTAATAATTAAGATACATAGATCAGTTTCTTTTCAAATGTAACAAATGAGTGATACATTTAGGGAACTCCTCTTGATAATGGCTGACCATGATCATCGTTTTATTCATTCTTTTACAAAACGCCTCAATAATATCCTTTACCATATCTCGATTACGCATATCCAATCCATGAAATGGTTCATCAAGAATGAGCAAATCGGGATCTTTCACAAAAGCTCTTGCCAAAAGTACCAGACGTTGTTCCCCACTTGATAACTGTAGAAAACTTCTATCTTTTAATCCAGCAATACCAAACACATCCATCCACCACTCACACACACCTCGCTGTTCTTGTCTCGGACGCACATACAAACCCACCGAATCATGTAATCCACTTGCCACAATATCAATAGCAGGTATATTCTTCAAATAGGCTCGATGTATCTCTGGACTCACATAGCCAATATGTTTTTTGATTTCCCAAATGCTTTCACCAGTGCCTCTCTTACGTCCGAATAGTGAGATATCACATGCATAACTTTGAGGATTATCAGCACATATCAAACTTAAAAGAGTAGATTTACCCGAACCGTTTTCTCCAGTCAAAGCCCACTTCTCACCTACACGAATCGTCCAATCCAATTCCTTCAGAATAATACGGTCATCATATTGAATACTGACTTTATGAAGCTTTACGATTTCATCATTTACATTCATGTAATTGCAAGAAGGTAGATCTTTAAAGATATTCACGTTCAAGCTTTTACAAAAGGAAAGGGTAGCCGAATAATCAATTTTCCGCTTCTTTTCACCACAAATCAATCCCTCTACAGGCACTACATGCGTAATAAAATCTGGAATTTCATCTGCACGAGAAAGTAATAAAACTACATGTAGATGTGTAGTCATTATCAGTCGTTTAAGCAAATCTTGAAGTAAAGCACGTGTCTGTGCATCCAATCCGATAAACGGATTATCAAGAATCAAGATACTAGGTTTACCAATGAGTGCTTTGAGCAATTGGAATTTACGGAGCTCCCCACTTGACAATAGAACAATATGCTTGTCAAGTAAGTCATTCATTCCAAAAAGTTCAAAAAGTTTCTCCTTAAAAACTTCATCCTTTGCTTTGGGTAAAAGTTCTCGAAGCAAAGGTGTTATCTCACTATCTTGTGAATGATATCGTTGCTGGTAATAATAAGTACCATCGGCATCACCATACGAATCCCTAAAAGTGATATATCGAATATGGTCACATACTAAATCTGATTCAGAAGATTCAAAATGATATTTCACCTCATCCATCAACAAGGGCCATCGTCCGGTGATAATATCCACAAGAAGGCTCTTTCCACCTCCATTCGGTCCCAATATAACCATGTGTTCACCCGGCAACATACAAAAGTTGACCGGTTCTTTCATACGATACTTCGGATGACGGGGAACACCATTATTTATTTCTATCAGAGGTAGCATTTTTCAATTTTTCGTATAAGATAGTCACAAAGGTAATAAAAAACTTCATTTTCTTGTTATCCATAGAAAAATAAACCATATTTGTATAGAACTAAACAATAACCAAACATGAGACAACTATTTCTATTAATTGCTATCCTATTCGCATCAAGCATTCACACAACAAATGCCCATTCTTCCCAACCACGCAAGAAAGTGGGGCTAGTGTTAAGCGGAGGCGGTGCTCAAGGTATGGCACATATCGGAGCTATCAAACTCATCGAAGAAGCAGGAATTCCGATAGATTATGTAGTGGGTACTAGCATGGGATCCATCATAGGTGGACTTTATGCTATTGGCTATACACCTGAACAAATGGATAGTATGGTACGTAAACAAGACTGGTCCTTCCTCTTAAGCGACCGGATTTCGAGAACAGACAAGAATATGGCAGAAAGGGAAACTGATGAAAAGTATGTAATTTCTGTACCCTTTAGCAAGAATACTATCCAAAACGTAACAGGAGGTCTTATCAAGGGACAAAACATATCCAATCTATTTAGTGAACTCACTTTAGGATATCATGATTCCATAGACTTCAACCGTCTGCCCATCCCATATGCATGCGTATCAGAAAACATAGCCAATGGTGAAGAATATGTCTTTCACAAAGGTGTACTCTCTACAGCCATGCGTGCTAGTATGGCCATTCCTGGTGTATTTACCCCTGTCCGTCTAGATAGTATGGTACTCATCGATGGTGGAGTCGTAAATAATTATCCGGTTAATGTGGCAAAACAAATGGGCGCTGACGTCATCATCGGAGTAGACGTACAGAGTGACCTGAAACCTGCTAACGAATTAGAAAATGCCGGTGCAATATTGGGACAACTCATTGACCTCATGGGACAAGAACAATACCTACAGAACGTTAAAGAAAGCAATGTACATATTAAGGTAAACGTAAAAGGTTACTCAGCTGCAAGTTTTAATCAAGTAGCCGTGGATTCACTCATCCATCGAGGACTGTTAGCTGCTGAAGAAAATTGGAATGCCTTAATGCAACTCAAACGAGAAATTGGTCTTCAGGAAAACTATCAACCTAAGCGGATGGTTACCTATGAACCCGTGCAATGGATTATGATTAAAGACATTCATTTCGACGGATTGGATGAGAAAGATACTGAATGGGTAATGAAGCGATGTGGTTTAAAAGAAAATGCTTTCAATAATATAGAGCGCATTGAGGGTGCTACCTCCATTATTTTGGCTAATACCGACTACTCAAACATCAGTTACCAACTTCTACGCAATGAGTCGGGAGAATACGATGTATATTATACACTCAACAAAAAGAATGAGAGTCGCATCAATCTCGGGGTACGTTTCGACTCGGAAGAAATAGCCTCCGTACTTTTGAATGCACGCACCACCTTAAAGTCCAAATTACCTGCATATATATCAGGCACTGTGCGTATGGGTAAACAATGGGGTGTGCAATTAGCATATGGTATCAACCCTTCACCTTTAAGTAGTCTAAGCCTAAGTTATCAATACAAGTATAATGACATTGATTATCATCGTTTGGGAATGAGATCGTTCACCACAACTTCCAGTCATCATACCAGCGAAATTTCATATCATAACGTATGGCTTCGCAATTTTCGCTTCGGATTAGGTGCCAAATGGGAATTGTATAATTATGGCCGATTTCTTCATCAAGTTGGTAATGAAGGTTTTGAAGTCGATAGAGAGTATTTCTTTAGTTATTTTGCCAATTTGCATTACGAAACATACGACAATGCTTACTTTCCATCATCTGGTGTTCGTTTTCATGGAACCTACTCACTCAATACTGATAATTTCATGGAATACAAAGGCTATACACCTTTCTCCATTGTAGCCGGTTCATTCGAAGGAGTTATCCCCATCACACAAAGGTTTTCCATCCTCCCTTCAGTTCACGGACGCCTGATATTTGGAAAGGACATTCCTTTTTCTAAAATGAATACCATGGGAGGTGATATATTCGAACACTACCTACCAGAACAATTACCCTTCGTTGGTACCTCGCAAGTACAATTAATGGACAATACTCTACTTATCGGAGGTATCAAGTTCCGTCAACGTATCGGACGTATCCATTACCTCACATTAGCTGGAAACTATGCATTGGAAAGTAATAAAATCAAGAATATTCTAATTGATAAAAACATGCTTGGATGTGCTCTTACCTATGGAATGGATAGCATGTTTGGTCCATTGGAAGCTACTTTAAACTACGTAAATAAATCAGACGATGTAGGTTTCTATATCAATTTAGGATATAAATTTTAGAAATAAAGGTTCCTAAAAGGGAACCTTTTATTTATTCATGCATAATTAAAGCCGATTGTGCCGGTACTGCCACTTTAACACCATTCACACGCCCCATACCCTTAAGGTTAATCTTACCATCTTTACAAACTATTGTATAACACCCCTTAGGCACAGAAATCTTTGCCGTTTTTTTACGACTATTGAAAGCCACCACAATGTTATTCCAAGAATCGCCATTGGCATAATCTTTCAAAATAAAAGCTATCAAATTAGAGCCTTTTACTGGTAAGAATTCCATATGATTGCAAACCTTTTTAGCATCACCCATGCGGAATGCTGGATGAAACTTACGCATCGTTATCAAATCCTTGATGTAGTCAAACACTTCACGATATGTAGACTTCTGTCCCCAATTAACAGCATTAATTTCATCCGAGCTATTGTAAGAATTATGTACTCCCTTCTTATCACGCATAATTTCATCACCAGTAAAAATGAGGGGAATTCCTTGTGAAGTAAATACAAAAGTTTCCGCCAACTTATGCAAGGCCATACGTTCTTCTATCGATGCTTTTGGAAAAGTAGACTTGATACGATCTGCCAAGCACATATCATCATGGCAACTTACATAACTAATCATTTGAGTAGGCTGAACAGCCCATGCTTCATTACTATAATTTACTGAATTATTTTTGATTTGGGGATGAGAAATACAACCTACCAAACCATACATGATACTCATTTCATGCCCTGGAAATCCATTCAGGAAAGCACCTTGCTTATCATTGTTAAATGGACCACGAAGTCCATCACGCATTTCGTCTGAGAAGACTGCAATACCCGGCATCTTGTAAGCATTAGCCTTCATTGCTAACAGTTCTTCTGGCATTTGAGGTGTATTCGCTGCCCACCCTTCACCATAAACGAAGATAGACGGATCGATTTTATTGAGTTCCTTACGGATTTCATTCATAGTTTCAATATCATGAATACCCATCAAGTCAAATCGAAAACCATCTATATGATATTCATTCACCCAATACAATACAGATTCAACCATGTATTTACGCATCATAGCACGTTCACTAGCTATTTCATTACCACAACCCGATGCGTCAGCATACTTGCCTTTTGAATCTAAGCGATAGAAATAACCTGGAACGGTCTTTTCAAAATTACTATTAACAATATCAAAAGTATGATTGTATACTACATCTAGTACTACCCGAATACCTACTTTATGAAGTGCCTGTACCATTAATTTGAATTCTTTAATGCGAACAGCAGGATTATATGGATCGGTTGAATACGAACCTTCAGGAACATTATAGTTCATCGGATCATATCCCCAATTGTACTGGTTATTTACTAACTTACTTTCATCTACAGATGCATAATCAAACGACGGTAGAATTTGAACATGATTTACACCCAGTTCTATCAAATGATCTAGACCCGTTTTTTCACCAAATAAACTTTTAGTTCCTTCTTCAGTCAAAGCTAAAAACTTACCCCTATTGGTAATACCGGAAACTGGAGCAATAGAAAAGTCACGGTGATGCATTTCATACACCACAATATCAGCAAAGCTAGCCAATGGTGGACGCACATCATTTTCCCAACCTTCTGGATCAGTTGTGTTAAGATCAAGAACCATAGCACGTTGTCCGTTTACACCAACAGCCTTCGCCATAATACCCGGTGTATCACCCAACCATCGACCACCAACCTTTACATTAAAAGTATAGAATTTACCATGTAATTCTTCTTGAACGACCACATTCCATGTTCCGTCAATACCCTTATTCATCGGGATAGTCTTGTAAGCAAGTCCATCATGTCCCGACTCATACAACAAAACTTTTACCTCATCCGCAACGGGAGACCACAGCGAGAACTTCGTTTCAGTTAACGAATAATCCATCTCAGTCAGCTTACCTTCGCGTACCGGATACGTGTCAAAAGTTGGGAAATTCTTCATTTAATTACCTTACCCGGATTCTTATTAATAAAATCCTTCCAACTTGAATAAGCTTTAGTCGCAACCGGTCGATCCGTCTGGAGGTAATGACAATATGCAGCAGCCAACGCATCTGTAGCATCTAGAAAAGGACCTGTCATATCGCTATCAAGTTTCAAAATACGCTTAAGCATATCCGCCACTTGTTCCTTGCTAGCCTGTCCGTTACCAGTAATTGCCATCTTAATTTTCAAAGGAGCATATTCAGTAATTGGGATATCTCTTTCTAATGCTGCTGTCATGGCTACCCCTTGGGCACGTCCTAGTTTCAACATGGATTGCACATTCTTTCCGAAAAAAGGAGCTTCAATAGCTAACTCATCAGGCAAATAGGATTGAATGATACCACTCACCCTTTCATGGATATGAGCCAACTTTAAGTAATGATTAGCATACTTACGAAGGTCAATCACTCCCACTGCCTCTACTTTAGGCTTCGAATCAACAATATGGAGCACGCCATACCCCATCAGATTCGTTCCTGGGTCAATGCCTAATATTACCTTATCCTTTACAATCCGACTCACTTAATGACCTCCATGAGTGTAGGGAATCCCACTACCTTATCCTTGAAAATCTTCATCATTTCTTCATTCATGGCCATTCCCTGTTCGGTATGCCAACGATGCAAGGTTGCAGAATCCTCCACTTCCCATTGAAGTGAAAAACATTCACTATCCGCTTCCTGATGACTAAGAATTTGAGTCATACGAGGATGGTTCAACTTACCATTCTTCTCCACTTCCGGAATATAACATTCGGTCATCCAGATTACAAAATTTCTGGCATTCGCCATATCAACTTGATAAGTAGTATTGTATATCAACATAGTTTTTAACCTAAATATATTACTACAAAGATAGATAAAAAAATAAAATTGGCTATACAAAAGAAATAAACTTTTGCATAGCCAATTATTTTATACAATTATGGGATTAACGGGTTGGTTGGAATGCGACTTCAAGTTCCACCTTCTGATTTGCTTTCAATGGAAGAACGAACCCTACTCTGCAAAGTCCTTTATCACGTAGTTCGAAATCCATGTAATCATGATCAGGCCAAACCTTAGCCTCAGCCCCTTTCACACCTTTAAGCTTCAAATACATAGTCTTTCCATCCTGAGTAAGCATAATTACATTAGAAGCAATAATTTTAGCTTCAGCCAATGTCGAAATTTTCCATTCAAGTTGTGAAGCTTCATCTCCTGCAACAATAAAATCAGTGATAGTAAGCAAATCGTTAGCATCCAAAACAGCTTTACGCTTAACTTCCCTAGCTTGTCCTTGAAATGTTGGTGACAAATCGAATTCTACTTCTTTTCGCTTAGGCGAATATGACGACTTTGTCATTGTAGCGATTCCATTTACCTGATGGTCTTTTCCGTCAAATGTCAAAACACCATGTGCATGAGGACTAATACGGAAAACTTCCCAACGGCCACTCTTTTGGTTACGATTCCACAAATCTACACCCGCTTTTTCAAGAGTATGGTAATTATGCATACCCAGATCAACAGACCAACGTACCCCTTTCCACTCATAAACAAAAGAACCGGCATCCATGTGAGCGTGATTAGTCGAAGCATGACCACCCTTCATCGCAAAATAAGTATCTTCCGGATTAGTCCATCCACTTCGATAGAGATAAATTGGCACTTCTCCCTGACCTACCCATACCTTCTTTTCCGGCAATGACTGATTAGTGAAATTCAAGGCAGAACCAAAAATCATATAAATAGGAAGCAAACGATCGTTAGGTACATTGCCCTTAGCAAGAAGCATTTCGTCTGTCACAACAAGAGAGGCATTATTTAGTTGGCGAGCAAACCAATATTTTGATGGTATACAATTTGCACCAGAACCAGAATCAGCGAAATTATAACATTTACCTGAAGGCGCTACCATATATGTCATGAATTCTGCACTGTCCATAAAACTTTTTTGGGAAGCAATACCTGCATCTGTACCAAAAGCAGATTGTAAAGCAGCAATAAGCATAACTTCGAATCCTGTTCCATAATCCCAATAACCGTAACCTTCTGGATATACACCGTCCGGTTCGTAACACTGTTGTGAGATTGGATTGGATTTCAAGCATTTGTCTATAAGCGACTTGCAATATTCAGGATAACGTTCCATAATTACAAGAGCACCATAAATCATACTTGCATTACAAACTTGATTCCAATTATTAGTAGCAGTAAAGAACCATGCTTGTTTGGTATTCTCAGAAGGACGCAATCCTTTTTCATAAATAGCTGTACTGATAGCATCCCGGCTCTTTTCTGACAAATGTGGGTAAAGCCAATCGTACCCAATGGCAAGTCCCATAGTCATCTCAGCTACATCGAGGAAATGTGACGGGTTCCAATCTTGAAATTCACAGATAGCCATCATCTCTTTTTCAGCCCGAGCTGCATATTTCATATCTTGAGTCATTAAATGAGCATATGACAAATAAAAAATACGTTTTAATGCTTCGCGAGACACGGACAAAAGACGTCTTCCGGTTACCACACGCTCAACAGGTTCTTTACTGAGAAAAACAGCACATTCAGAAAGAATCTTATCATGTACCAACTTAGCATTACCAGATTTCTTATAAAACTCTTTCATGGCAACTATATCACCATTCTGAAGCAATAAACGCGGATGTGGAGCCAATTTGTCGTAATTCAAAGTAGTTTCGCCAAATGACATTACCGTACAGAGTAACATCAAGATAAGGGTAAGAGAAAGTTTTTTCATAAAGATAGATTTAAAGGATAATGTATTTTCCTCAAAAATAACAAGAAAAGAAATGTAATCCAAGAATCCTACTAATAAAAAATAAGCACTGGCTTCAGAAATTCTAAAACCAGTGCTTATTGTGGAGCATACGAGACTCGAACTCGTCACCTTTAGACTGCCAGTCTAACGCTCTAGCCAGATGAGCTAATGCCCCATTTCTACATAAGTTTGCGAATATACGGAGATTTTATATATCAACAAACAATTAAGTGATTTTTTAGGAAAATCAGTAGAGTTTTTGGCTATCCTATTTATTTTGTGTAATTTAGCACCCATTATTATCTTAATCATTTTTTAACATATTTTACATGAAGAAAACTTTAAGAATGGTGTGCATGGCTTTGACTTTGGGCTTCATGACATCGTGCGGAACACAATCCGTTTCTGACAAGGTGTACAATCAGGGCATCAACCTGATTCCGACACCAGTTTCTCTCACTCAACAGGAAGGCAAGTTCGAACTCACTTCAAGCGCAACCTTCAAGGCTTCTACTCCGGAAGCTAAGGGCGTGGCCGAATTCTTTGCCAACAAGTTGAAGACTTCTACTGGTTTCAACCTCACTATCAGCGAAACAAGCGGTAACATCGCTATCAACGTAGACGAGGCTCTCGAAATGAACGCCGAAGGCTACAAGCTAGTGGTTACTCCTGCTGGTATCGAAATCACAGCCAAGACTGCTGCCGGTGCATTCTACGGTATGCAGACCGTGCTCCAGCTCCTCCCGGCCGAAGTGGAAAGCAAGAGCGTAGTGAAGACTGACTGGACAATGCCTTGCGTAACCATCGAAGATGCTCCGCGTTTCGCTTACCGTGGTATGATGCTCGACCCATGCCGTCACTTCATCACCGTAGAAGAAATCAAGCGTCAGATCGACGTATTGGCTATGTTGAAGATCAACCGCCTCCACTGGCACTTGACTGAAGACCAGGGCTGGCGTATCGAAATCAAGAAGTACCCTAAGTTGACTGAAATCGGTGCTACTCGTACTGAAGGCGAAGGTACTACTCACGATGGTTTCTATACTCAGGAACAGGCTAAGGAAATCGTGGCATACGCTGCTGAACGCCACATCACCGTGGTTCCTGAACTCGAAACTCCGGGTCACGAACTTGCTGCTATCGCTGCTTATCCACACCTTTCTTGTACTGGCGAAGAAGTTACTCCGCGTATCATCTGGGGTGTAGAAGACCTCGTGATGTGTCCGGGTAAGGGCGAAATGTTCAACTTCCTCGAAGATGTAGTGAAGGAATTGGTAGAAATCTTCCCAAGCGAATACTACCACATCGGTGGTGACGAATGTCCGAAGGGTAGCTGGAAGAAGTGTCCGGATTGCCAGGCTTTGATCCGCAAGGAAAAGTTGCAGGCTAAGGATGGCCACTCGGCTGAAGAACGCCTCCAGAGCTACGTAATCGGCAAGATGGAAACTATGCTCGCCAAGTATGGCAAGAAGATCATCGGTTGGGATGAAATCCTCGAAGGTGGTTTGAGCCCGGACGCAACTGTAATGTCATGGCGTGGTGAAGAAGGCGGTATCGCTTCTGCTCTCCAGTCGCACGACGTAATCATGACTCCTGGCGGTAACGGTATGTACATCGACCACTACCAGGGTGACCCGAAGATTGAACCGGTTGCAATCGGCGGTTACACTACTCTTGAAAAGACATACAGCTACAACCCGGTACCAGACACATTAGTTGCTATGGGCAAGGCTCACCACGTACTCGGTGTACAGGTGAACGTTTGGGCTGAATACCTCTACGACATCAAGACTCGCGAATACCGCACATACCCACGTACCGTGGCATTGGCAGAAATCGCATGGACTCCATTGGACAGAAAGGATTACAAGGACTTCGAACGCCGCATGAACAATGCATACGTTCGTTTGGACGGTCACGGTGTGAACTACCACATCCCACAACCGGAACAGCCTAACGGTTCTTGCAACTTCGTGGCATTTACAGACGAAGTGACTATTCCGTTCAAGACTTCTCGTCCTATCGACATGGTTTACACTATCGATGGTACTGAACCTACACCGACATCTACTAAGTACACAGAACCGTTGAAATTCACAGAAAGCACAACCTTGAAAATTCGTTCTGTATTGCCATCAGGCAAGATGAGTCCGACACGTACCATCACTGTAGAAAAGCAGGAATTGGCACCAGCTAAAGAAGTAGCTGAAAAGAAGAACGGTTTGCAAATGAAGATGGCTTACGGTACTTACTTGAACTCAGCTGAATTGGCTAAGGCAACAGACTGGAAGGAATTGACTATCAAGACTACACGCGACATCCGTAGCCAGGAACCTACATGGGAAAACATGCGTGGCGTGAAGTACTACGGTGCTATCGCTACTGGTTATGTAGAAATCCCTGAAGACGGTGTATATTACATCAGCTCAGACAACGAAGAAGTATGGATCGACGGTAAGTTGTTGGTGAACAACGGTGGTGAAGTGAAGCGCTTCTCTCGCAAGGATGCTTCTATGGCATTGGCTAAGGGCTTGCACGAATTGAAGGTGGTATTCTGTAGCCACATCATCGGCGGTTGGCCATCAGCTTGGGACGATGCTTCTATCAGCATCCGCAAGTCTGACGCAGAAAAGTTCACTCCGATCAAGGCAGAACAGTTGTTCTATTAATTCATCGGATTAATTGCATAATTGAAGGCTTTGTGTTTTCTTTGTATAAAGAAACACAAGGCCTTTTTTATGAATGAACTACTCGTATATAAAGCATCTGCCGGCTCTGGAAAGACATTTACCCTAGCGGTGGAATATATTAAGCATCTCATCCGAATGCCTCATGCCTACCGACATATCTTGGCTGTAACCTTTACCAACAAAGCCACAACCGAGATGAAGGAACGCATTTTGGGTCAGCTACATGGCATACACACGGGCAATCCATCCTCACAACCTTATCTAGACAAACTAATAGATGAATTACATCTATCAGAAGAAGAAATACGTATTAAGGCTGGAAAAGCACTGAACCTGATGATCCATGATTACAGCCGTTTCCGGGTAGAAACCATCGACTCGTTCTTCCAATCCGTAATGCGCAATCTGGCTCGTGAGCTGGAACTGGGTGCCAATCTCGATATCGAGTTGGACAACAATAAAGCTTTGGAAGAAGCCGTGGACACAATGATAGAAAAATTAGATCGTCATTCTCCCGTTTTAGCTTGGTTATTGGATTACATCGAGGAACGTATTCAAGACGATAAACAATGGAAAGTTGCCCACGAAATAAAAGAATTTGGGAAAAACATTTTCAACGAAGAATACATTGAAAAAGGTAAGCAATTACGTAAGACATTGCAAGACCCTCATTGCATCAAGAACTACCGCAAGATGTTGAAGGCCATCGAAGAAGAAGCATTAGAACAGATGAAAAGCTTCGGTGACCAATTCTTTGGCATTCTCGACATGAACGGATTAAGCGTTGCCGACTTCAGCTACAAAGAAAGCGGGGTAGCAGGATACTTCATCAAGCTTCAGAAGGGTACAACCAACGATGAAATAAAAGGTACGCGCGTGGTGGATTGCATGAACGATCCTTCGAAGTGGACGGGAAAGACACACAAGAGTAAGGCAGAAATCATCGCCCTTGCCGAGCAGGAACTCATACCCTTACTCAACGAAGCCGAAGCATTCCGCAACAAGAACAACCGAATCATCAACTCCTGTCAATTATCACTTCGCTATGTAAATAACATCCGCTTGCTCAATAATTTGGATGAAGAAGTACGTATCCTTAATCAGGACAAGAACCGTTTCCTCCTAGCCGATACCAATGCCTTGCTTCACAATATCGTGCGTGAAGGAGATCCTTCCTTTGTATTCGAGAAGATAGGTACAAACATTCACCACGTAATGATAGACGAGTTTCAAGACACCTCGCGCATGCAATGGGGTAACTTCAAGCTACTCTTACTCGAAGGACTTTCACAAGGAGCGGATTCCCTTATTGTAGGGGATGTGAAACAAAGCATCTACCGATGGAGAAGCGGGGACTGGAGCATCCTGAACGGATTGAAGGACCGCATCGGAGCTTTCCCCATCACGGAAAAGACTCTCACCACCAACCGACGAAGCGAAGCTAACATTGTGCGTTTCAATAACGAAATATTTACATCGGCTTGCGAAATTCTGAACGAGCGACACAAGGCTGAGCAGGGTAAGGAATGTGAGGAACTGAAGAATGCCTACGCGGATGTAAAGCAGGAAATATGCAAGAAAGAAGAAAAGGGTTCGGTAAAGGTAACCTTCATTGAGGCACCGGGCAAGGACGAAAAGGAGTATCAGAACAAAACCATGGAACTGCTTGTCCTAGAAGTGGAGAGCATGATTCAGCAGGGCGTGAAGGTGAACGATATGGCCATCTTGGTGCGCAAGAACAAGCTCATACCGACCATTGCAAGCTACTTCGACAAGCATACTCCGTACCGATTGGTGTCGGACGAAGCCTTCCGCTTGGATGCATCGTTGGCCATCTGCATGCTCATGGATGCCTTGCGCTACCTCATCGAGCCGGAAAACCTCATTGCCAAAGCCCAACTGGCGGCTGCTTATCAGAACGAAATCTTGCATCGGGACTTGGACTTGAACACACTCCTACTTAATGATTTGGACGAGTTCTTGCCTGCTCCGTTCGTGGAAAACAAGGAGTCACTCCGCCTAATGCCGTTGTTCGAATTGCTAGAAAAACTATCGGCCATCTTCCAATTAAAACGCATCGATGCACAAGATGCCTACCTCTTTGCCTTCTACGATGCTGTAAACGAATACTTACAGAAACATTCATCGGAACTCACTGCCTTCGTGACACATTGGGAAGAGAAACTATCACGCAAAACCATCCCATCGGGAGAGATTGAAGGTATCCGTATCCTCTCCATCCACAAGTCGAAAGGATTGGAATTCCATACCGTATTTCTCCCCTTTTGCGATTGGAAACTTGAAAACGAGCAGATGTCATACATATGGTGTTCGCCGGAAGAGACACCTTTCAACGAGCTAGAACTCTTGCCCATCAATTATGGTACAACCATGAACGAATCCATCTATCAGGAGGATTACCGAAAAGAAAAATTGCAATTATGGGTAGATAATCTAAATCTACTCTACGTAGCCTTTACCCGTCCTAAAAGCAATTTGGTGGTATGGAGTAAAGATAAGATGAAAAACACGATGGGCGAACTATTAGCTGAAGCCATTAGCAACACATCCTGTCAACCCATAGAAAGCGTAGAGAATTGTACATACATACTAGGAGAAATCTGTCCTTCGGAATCTCCTAAAAATAAAAAGAAATCAACCAACAAACTGGATATTCAACCAGAACGAATCCCAGTAAAAATGGAAAGTATCGAAACAAACATCGAGTTCAAGCAATCGAACCGATCGGCCAGCTTCATCGAGGGCGAGGAAGACGAAAGCAAGAAATACATCCGCGAGGGTCAGGTGATGCACAACCTCTTCTCCATGATCCGCACCCCGAAGGATGTGCCATCGGCCATCGCCCGTTTGCGCATGGAAGGCATCATCGAATCGGACGAGCACGAGGCGAAGATACGCAAGCTCACCGATTGGGCATTGAAGAACCCGAAGGCGCAGGAATGGTTTTCCGGCGAGTGGGAGCTCTATAACGAGTGCGACATTCTGAACCGAAAGAACGGAACGTTGAAAATCCATCGACCGGACCGTGTCATGGTGAAGGGTAACAAAGCCATTGTGGTAGACTTCAAGTTCGGTAAGCACAACACCGATTACGAGGACCAGGTGCGCGAGTACATGCACTTGCTCGGAGAGATGGGCTACGGAGAAGTGCGTGGCTACCTGTGGTATGTATTTTATAATGAATTGGAAGAAATTAAATAAGCATATATGGAAAGTTTCTTGAAACAAGTATCGGCCGACCTCTATAGCCGAACACAAGGACGCTTGGCACAAACCGCCGTAGTGTTCCCGAACAAGCGTGCCGGCCTTTTCTTCAACGAATACCTGGCTCAGCAGACTGAATCTCCCATTTGGTCGCCAACATATATCAGCATCAGCGATTTATTCCGAAGTCTTTCTTCATACGAAGTGGGAGACCCTGTAAAACTGGTGTGCGAACTCTACAAGGTCTTCCATATACACACGCAAAGCAAGGAAACTTTAGACGATTTCTATTTCTGGGGCGAACTGCTCCTGAGCGACTTTGACGATGCGGACAAGAACATAGTGGACACTAGTCAGATGTTCCGCAACTTGCAAGACCTGCGTGCCATGATGAACGACTACACCTTCATGGACAAAGAACAGGAGGAAGCCATCCAACAATTCTTCCTGAATTTCTCCATTGAGCGACGCACCATCCTGAAAGAAAAATTCATCTCGCTTTGGGATGTGTTGGGCGATATCTATAACTCCTACCGGGAAGCATTAGCCAACCAGAACATTGCCTACGAAGGAATGATGTACCGACAAGTCGTGGAGAAACTGGACCCTGAATCTCTCCCTTACGATACCTATGTATTCGTAGGCTTCAACGTATTGAATAAGGTAGAACACACCTTGTTCCAAAAATTACGCGATGCCGGAAAGGCGCTATTCTATTGGGATTATGATGCCTACTATATGAACAAAAAGCATCACGAAGCGGGTGAATTCATCAAGCGTAACCTTCAGGAATTTCCCTCAGCATTACCCGAAGAAGCTTGGGAAAAGATGCAGACACTGGATAGTCCGAAGGAGATACGCTACATAGCAGCCCCTACCGAGAATGCACAAGCTCGCTATCTCCCTCAATGGATACGAGAAAACCTAACCGATGAAGAAAAAGAAACGGCCGTAGTTCTCTGTAATGAAAGCTTACTTCAATCCGTACTCCATTCGCTCCCCAACGAGGTGAAGCACGTAAACATAACCATGGGATTCCCTCTCTCGCAGACTCCCGTGTATAGCTACATGAAGGCCTTGCTCGACCTTCAGATTCAAGGGTATGACACCAAAAGCGGACGTTACAACTATCAGGAAGTAATAGCTGTGCTAAAGCATCCTTACACCCGAAAGCTTACTAAGGAGGCTGAGAAGTTGGAAAAAGAACTGACCGAAAAGAACCGCTTCTACCCGCTCCCAAGCGAGTTGCAGGTCGATGAATTCCTGACCCATCTGTTCACGCCCATAAGCACCAACGTAGGCTTGACGGAATACCTGTCCAAGGCTTTGCAACATGTGGCAAGCATCTACCAGCAGAGCAAAGAATCCGACGCATTCGACCAGCTTTATCGGGAATCGCTCTTCAAGACCTACACTACCATAAACCGCTTTCATACATTGATTGAAGAAGGCGACCTTAAGGTACATGCGGAAACCTTCCGCCGGTTGCTCATTAAGGTATTGTCAGCCACAAACATCCCGTTCCATGGCGAACCGGCCATCGGTATGCAGGTCATGGGGGTACTCGAAACGCGTAACCTGGACTTCCGCCATCTGGTGATGCTATCCGTGAACGAAGGTCAGCTTCCCAAGACCGGTGGAGACTCGTCGTTCATCCCTTACCACTTGCGCAAAGCGTTCGGAATGACCACCATCGAACACAAGATTGCGGTGTATGCCTACTACTTCTACCGCTTGCTACAACGTGCGGAAAAAGTAACATTAATGTACAACAATAGCTCAGACGGACTGAACCGAGGAGAATGGAGTAGATTCATGCTTCAATTCCTCATTGAGTCTGGTCACAACATCATACAGCAAAGTCTGGAGGCAGGCCAATCACCTCAACAGAGCATGCCTATCCGCATTCCGAAGACCCCACAAGTGTTGGAACGGATGCATCAGATATACGACTTGGCATACAACGAAAAAGCGCGCCTCTCTGCAACAGCTTTAAATTGTTACCTGGATTGTTCATTGCGCTTCTACCTGAAGTATGTAGCAGGATTACAGGCACCGGAAGAAGTAAGTACAGAAATAGATTCGGCTACCTTCGGAAGTATCTTCCACAAATCGGCAGAATACATCTACAAGGACTTGACCGAACACGGAAACCTTATCACAAAGGAACAAATAGAAACAATTCTAAAAGATCAAGTACGTTTAGAGAACTATGTAGACAAGGCATTCAAGGAATTATTCTTCTGTCTTCCGGAAGATGAAAAACCGGAATACAATGGCACACAGCTTATCAACTCAGCAGTTATCGTTCGCTACATCAAGCAACTGTTGTGTCAAGATAAGAAATATGCTCCATTCAACTATATAGCCAGCGAAAAGTCGGTTAGCGAGCGTATAACTATCCATAATCCTTCAGGAGATTTCCAGTCACGAATTGGCGGATACATTGACAGATTGGATAGCAAAGGAGATACCTTACGCATTGTAGATTATAAAACAGGAGGTTCGGCAGACACACCCGCCAATGTGGAATCACTCTTTATCCCGAGCAAGAACCGATCAAACTATGTATTCCAAACGTTCCTCTATGCAGCTATCATGAGCAGGCGGACGGAAAACAAGGTAGCTCCTTCCCTGCTCTACATCCATCGAGCTGCTTCAGAAGACTATTCACCAGTTATATGCATAGGTGAACCTCGCAAGCCCAAAGAGCCTGTATACGATTTCAGCCTTTATGAAGAAGACTTCCGAAAAGAATTGCAAAAATTATTGGAAGAAATATTTCAACCGGAAATCGATTTTACACAAACGGAAATCGAAGGAAAGTGTACCTATTGTGACTTTAAAGCGCTTTGCAAAAAATAATCGCTAGTAAGGAAAACAATCTTTCATCTACCATGTTATAATGTTGTGTTTTTCATGTAGTAGATTAAGATTAATTCCTGTATGAGCTTGCGAAAGTCAATACAGCTAGGGCAATGGTGATTGCCCGAAAAAACAAGAGGCTGTCCGCGACGGACAGCCTCTTTCTTTAAGCTTCTTGAATTTGGCGCAATGCCTTGCAAAGTTGGTCAGGACAAGAAGTCGATCGGTTTCCGCATCGGATTCCTTCAAGCTTCTCAATGACATCTTCCATCTTCATTCCCTTGACCAAAGCACGAATTCCTTGAAGGTTTCCGTTACATCCTCCCCAAAAAAAGATTTCGGTGATTACACCATCCTCTACTTCAAGTTCGATGTGACTACTGCAAGTGCCCTGCGTCTTGTAAGTCAATTTCTTTACCATTACTCTTCAGCTGGCTTCATGTTAGTATAAACGGTTTGAACATCATCGAATTCTTCGAGGCGTTCTACCATCTTGTCGATAGTTTCGCGTTGTTCAGGAGTTACATCCTTAGTATCATTAGGAATATAAGTGAAGTCACCACCTACTTCTTCGAAACCAGTTTCTTCCAAGTGCTTCTGAATAGCTGCGTAACTCTTAGGGTCACCATAGATAGTGATTGTACCTTCTTCTGGATCTTCATCGTACTCATCTTCTACGTTGAAGTCAATCAAGTCAAGGATCAATTCATCCATATCTATACCGTCTTTCTTCTTGAAAGTGAATACACACTTATGGTCGAACAAGAATGCCAATGAACCTGTAGTACCGAGGTTACCACCGAATTTGTTGAATACTGAACGAACGTCGGCAACTGTACGTGTTGTGTTGTCTGTCAATGTATC
>JAFYPV010000139.1 GCA_017559935.1 Bacteroides sp.
CGTGCAATGTGCCTTTGTGGATACTCCGGAAGTGGAACGCATCGCTAACTACATCAGTAAGCAGCAAGGTTATCCAACTGCCTTCGAATTGCCGGAAGTGGAAAGCGAAGAAGGAGAAAGCAGTGCTGCAGATGTGGACATGACCCGACTGGACCCAATGTTCCGCGAAGCTGCTGAACTGGTTATAGCTCACCAACAAGGTTCTACCTCGCTTATCCAACGTAAGTTCTCCATCGGTTACAACCGTGCAGGACGAATCATGGACCAATTGGAACGGGCGGGTATCGTAGGTCCGACACAAGGAAGTAAAGCCCGTGACGTGCTTTGCATGGACTTGACCGACCTACAGATGAAACTAGATGCTTTACAACAATAATATAGACAGAAATAATATAAACAGACGAAAACTTAACTGATCATGAAAAAACTATTCACTTTATGGATGCTGGCCCTCCTCCCCCATTGGCTGTTTGCACAATCCAATGCAAACGCAACGGAGATACTTGATAAGGTCTTCATCGGCATATCAGATAAAGATGGCATCCGTTTGGACTTTGAAGGAACTGAAAACGGATTTCTGTTAATCAAAGAAGAAAAATTCTATTTGAATAACGGAAACATACAAAGCTGGTATGACGGGAAAACCCAATGGAGTTATGTGGCAGCTACCGAAGAGGTAAACATCAGCCAACCAACTCCGGAGGAACTACGGGACATCAATCCCTACTTCATCCTGAAGAATTACAAGAACAGTTATAACTACATTTATAAAGGAAACCCAACGAGAAATGGAGGGAAAGTACATGAAATTGTCCTTACTCCAAAGAACTCGGGAACCTCACAAGTTATACGGTTATTCATCTCAAAAGCAAACGAACCGCAAGCTTTGAAGGTTGAACAAAATGGACAAACGATAAGTGAAATCAATATTACCTCTTACCAGACGAAGCAGAAACTGGAAGACGGAATATTCCGTTTCAACAAATCACTCTATCCACATGCAGAAATAATTGATTTAAGATAATTTTAAAACAAATAAATATTATGAGTACAGAAAGAGTAAAATGCCTGATCATCGGTTCAGGTCCTGCAGGCTATACAGCTGCTATTTATACAGGTCGTGCTAACATCAGTCCAGTATTGTATGAAGGTATCCAACCGGGCGGTCAGTTGACCATCACTACAGAAGTAGAAAACTTCCCAGGTTATCCAGAAGGTATCAGCGGTACCCAATTGATGGACGATCTCCGCGCTCAAGCAGAACGCTTTGGTGTAGAAATCCGTACCGGTATCGTCACTAAGGTAGATTTCAGCGAACGTCCTTACAAGGTGACTATCGATGACGAAAAGGAAATTCTTGCAGATACAGTAATCATTTCTACCGGTGCTTCTGCTAAGTACCTCGGTTTGGACGATGAAAAGAAGTACGCAGGTATGGGTGTTAGTGCTTGTGCTACTTGCGACGGTTTCTTCTACCGTAAGAAGGTGGTAGCTGTAGTAGGTGGTGGTGACACTGCTTGTGAAGAAGCTGTTTACTTGGCTGGTTTGGCTAAGCAAGTATATTTGATCGTTCGCAAGCCTTATTTGCGTGCATCACAAATTATGCAGGAACGTGTATTGAACCATCCGAAGATTCAGGTGTTATTTGAACACAATACAGTAGGTTTGTTCGGCGAAAACGGTGTGGAAGGTGTTCACCTCGTAAAACGTAAAGGTGAAGCTGATGAAGAGTACTACGATTTGGCTATCGACGGTTTCTTCTTGGCTATCGGTCACAACCCGAACTCGGAAGTATTCAAGCCATGGATTGAAACAGACGAAGTGGGCTATATCGTAACAGAAGGTGCTACTCCACGTACACGCGTACCGGGTGTATTTGCTGCAGGTGACGTAGCTGACCCTCACTACCGCCAAGCGATTACTGCTGCTGGTAGCGGTTGTAAGGCTGCCATCGAAGCAGAACGCTTCTTGTCGGCAAACGGCTTACTTTAAGATTATTTAACTCCGTGACGGTAGATTTTGGTCTACCGTTACGTCTAAATAAGAAATAGACGTTTAAATCTAATCCACAACAAACACTATGAATGGAATTTTAAAAAAATTATGTACAGCTTTCGTTCTTGTATGCTGTGCAGCGCTAACATCGGCGCAACAACCACAGATGCCCCCTATCCCGACTGACCCCAAAGTCCGTATCGGAAAACTTGAAAACGGATTGACATACTACATCCGTCATAACGAATTGCCTGAGAAGCGTGCAGATTTCTATATCGCACAAAAAGTAGGCTCTATCCTGGAAGAAGATAATCAACGCGGTTTAGCGCATTTCCTCGAGCACATGTGCTTTAACGGTACTAAGAACTTTCCTGATAAAGGTATCATCAATTGGTTGGAAACAATCGGTGTGAAGTTCGGACAAAACTTGAATGCTTATACCAGCATTGATGAAACCGTATACAATATTAATAATGTACCGGTCATCCGTGATGGTATCGTGGATTCTTGCTTGCTTATCCTCCACGATTGGGCAAACGACTTGACATTGGCCGAAGCAGAAATCGATAATGAACGTGGCGTGATTCACGAAGAATGGCGTACCGGACAAGGTGCCATGATGCGTATGTACGAACAGGCTCTCCCGAAAGCATTCGAAGGAAGCAAGTACGGTAACCGTTTACCTATTGGTACCATCGAAGTAATCGATAATTTCCCTTATCAAGCTCTCCGTGATTATTATGAAGCATGGTATCGTCCTGACCAACAAGGTATCGTAGTAGTAGGCGACATTGACGTGGACAAAGTAGAAGCCAAGATTAAAGAACTCTTCTCTCCTATCCAGATGCCGGCCAATGCTCCAGAACGAAAATATGAACCGGTACCTGATAACAAGGAACCAATCATTACGATTGCCAAGGACAAGGAACAGCCAATGACCATGATTTATATTTGGCACAAACATCCGGCTACTCCGAACGAAGCTAAGGGCAACATGAGTTATTTGGTACAGAACTATCTGTTCACCATGATTGAAAACATGCTGAATGCCCGCTTGGAAGAATTGAGACAAAGTGCCGAACCTCCATTCATTCATGCTGGATCGGGTAACAATGACTTCTTACTTGCCAAAACCGTAGAAGCATTCGCAGGTATTGCCATCAGTAAGGAAGACGGAATTCCAACAGCTATTGCTGCATTGGTTCGCGAAATTGAACGTGCCCGCAAGTTTGGTTTCACCGCATCGGAATATGCTCGCGCCAAAGCTGATTACCTACGTCAATTGGAATCGGCTTACAATGAACGCGACAAGATGAAGAACAACCAATACGTACAAGAATATGTGCGTCACTTCATTGACAACGAACCAATACCAGGTATCGAAACGGAATATGCATTGATGAACCAATTGGCTCCAAACATTTCGGTAGAATTAATCAACAGCATCCTTCCTCAATTGATTACCGACGAAAATATCGTCATCAACATCTTCGGCCCGGATAAAGAAGGTATGGTTTACCCAACTGAAGCCGAAATCCTTGATCTCTTGAAAAAGACCAAGGCAGAAGAAATCACTGCATACGTTGATAAAGTATCTGATGAACCATTGATGAAGGAAACTCCGAAGGCTGGTAAGATTGTGAAGATAGAAGAAGGTCCATTTGGTTCTACTGCCCTCACCCTTTCGAACGGTGTACGTGTAGTTATAAAGAACACTGACTTCAAGGCAGACGAAATCCGTATGCGTGCATTCAGTCCTGGTGGTACATCGGTATTCGGTACAAAGGAAGCTCTTCAACTGAAGATGTTAAATTCCGTAGCTGGTCTCGGCGGTTTGGGTAACTTCAGCAACGTAGATTTGGAAAAGGTTTTGGCAGGGAAAAAAGCCAGTGTTGGTGCATCCATTAGTGGCTTGAGCGAAGGTTTGAATGGTAGCTGCTCTCCAAAAGACTTGGAAACCTTGATGCAATTGGTATATTTGAGCTTTACCGCTCCACGTATGGACGATGCAGCTTTCGCATCATTCAAGCAACGTACCAAAGCATCCTTGGCCAACCAGGAAGCTGATCCAAGTACTGCTTTGAGCGACACTTTATCTCAGACTATGTACGGTAATCACCCTATGGCAGTACGTATCAAATCTGATATGATTGACCAGCTTGATTATAACCGCATCATGGAAATGTATAAAGACCGCTTCAAAGAAGCAGGTGACTTTACATTCCTCTTTGTAGGTAACATCAACTTGGAAGAAGCGAAGCCATTGATTGAAACATACCTCGGTGGTTTGCCAACTATCAACCGCAAGGAAAACTTCAAAGACATCCAATTGTATATTCGTAAGGGTGCTCATAAGAATGTCTTTGAAAAAGAAATGGGAACACCAAAGGCTACCGTTATCAATATCATCTCGGGTGATTGCGAATACAATTTAAAGAATAACTTGCTCATGAGCATGCTTTCGCAAACCATGAGTATGGTTTATTTGGAAACCGTTCGTGAAAAGGAAGGTGCATCGTATGGTGTAAGTGCTTTTGGCCAGTTGAGTCGTGATACCAAGGATGAAGCGATATTCCAAATTTATTTCGATACGGATCCAGCCAAGCGTGCAAAGATGGAACAGATTGTGATGACTGAACTCCAAAAGGCAGCTCAAGAAGGTCCTAATCCGGAACATTTGGCGAAAGTAAAAGAATTCTTGTTGAAACAACACACCGAACAAGTGAAAGAAAATGGTTATTGGTTGAGCCAATTGAACAATTTCTATTGGTATAATGTGGACATGAACACCAATTACGAAAAGTTGGTAAATGAACTCTCAGTAGAAGATGTGAAGAACTTTACCAAGGCATTGCTCGACCAAGGCAATATCATTGAAGTAACCATGACTGCTAAAGAAGCGAAATGAATCTCTACAAGATAATCAAACAAAATCAGAAACTGGCGGAGAAGCGGAATCCGGCATTTGAAACGAACCGCTTCGCCAAGTTCCTGATGTATTTCTTGATTGTGTATTGGGTTGCGTTATTCCTTTTCTTTGGGGTAACGCTACCCTTTATGTTTGAAGATATTGTTCCCAACATGGAACCTTATCACATCATGAACCAAGGTATCCTCTATGTATTGGCTGCCGATTTTCTGATACGATTCATGGCCCAGCCATCCGTATCGCAGGAAATAAAGCCTTACCTGCTGATGCCCGTTAAGCGAAAGAGACTCATCGCTACGCTTTTGCTTAAATCGGGATTGGACAAATTCAACTTCTTTTGGTTCTTTGTGTATGTACCCTTTGCTTTCCTTACCATCATCCGTTTCTATGGATTCGGGGGAATGTTCCTTTATTTATTAGGGATGTGGCTGATTTTTGTATTTAACAATTATTGGTACCTCATCTGCAAGCTCCTCTTGGGCGAAAAGACCATTTGGTTGCTCCTCCCTGTCTGCGTATTCGGTGCATTAGGTGCTGCCGAATTCTTAATAGATGGTTTGCCTATCAGTCGCTTCACCATGGATTTGGGCGAAGGATTCATCGAAGGAAATCCATTGAGTTTCTTATTTATCCTTGCTTGTATCGGTGTGATGTTCTTCATCAATCTGAAGCTTCAGCAACGGATGATTTACAACGAAATCTCGAAGAAAGAAGACACCAAAATCAAGCGAGTGTCTGAATACAAGTTCCTGGACAAGTATGGCGAAGTAGGTGAATATCTCCGTTTGGAAATCAAACTGATTACCCGAAACAAAACGGTAAAGACACAGTTCCGAATGGGTTTGATCGTAATGTTTGCATTCTCCTTCTTGCTTGCTTTCACAGATGTGTATGATGGTAGTATGTCCAGATTTATCTGCTTGTACAATTATGCCGTTCTGCCTATCATGACTTTGGGACAAGTGATGAGTTTCGAAGGAAACTACATCGACGGATTGATGAGCCGAAAGGAATCTATCTTCAATCTGCTTCGAGCCAAGTATTACCTGACTAACCTCATCATATTGGTACCATTCTTCATTATGATGTTCCCGATAGCGAAAGGAAAGATTACTCTCTTGATGGCAATTGCCTATCTTGTCTTCACGATGGGATTCGTATTCTTCATATTGTTGCAACTAGCGGTATACAACACTCGTACCCTACCGCTCAATGCCAACTTGATGAAAGGGAATAAGGGAGGCAACTGGATTCAAAGTGTGGTAATGAGCCTCTGTTTCTTCATACCACTTATGTTTGATTCCATCTTGCTAGCAATCTTCTCACAAGAAGTAGCGAACATCATCTTTATTGTTATAGGTGGCGGCTTCATCCTCACCCATAACCTATGGATCAAGAACATCTACAAGCGTTTCATGAAGCGCAGATATAAGAATATGGAAGCATTCCGTGCTACGAGATAAATTTGGAATTATGGAAATAAAGATAGAACAACTCAAAAAGAGCTTCGGCCCAAAGGTTGCCACCGACATAGACAATTACACCATCCATAGCGGTGACATGCTTGGCTTGGTAGGAAACAACGGGGCCGGAAAGACCACCCTCTTCCGCCTGATGCTCGACTTGCTTCAAGCCGACCAAGGAAGTGTGCACATCGGCGAAAACAATGTGAGCCAAAACGAAGATTGGAAAGCACATACCGGTGCCTTCATAGACGATGGCTTCTTGATCGATTACCTCACACCGGAAGAATATTTCTACTTTGTCGGCAAGATGTACGGCATGAAAAAGGAAGAGGTGGATGAACGTGTCAGCCAATTCGAACGCTTCATGAATGGAGAAGTAATAGGACACAAGAAGCTTATCCGTGACTATTCGGCTGGAAACAAGCAGAAGATCGGTATCATCTCTGCCCTCCTCCACCAACCGAAGGTGTTGATTCTGGACGAGCCTTTCAACTTCCTCGACCCTAGTTCGCAATCCATCATCAAGCACATGCTGAAGGAATATAACCAACATACGGGTGCCACCATCCTCGTATCAAGCCATAACTTGAACCATACAGTGGATGTATGCCCTCGCATCGCCTTGATGGAGCAGGGACACATCATCCGCGATATCGACAACCGCGATGGATTAGCAGAAAAAGAATTGGAAGATTACTTTAATGTGAATGTATGAAAAGATTTCATTGGCTGATTCTATGTGTGTTATCACTCTTCTTAGGAAGTTGTCGAACCATTGCTCCCCAATTTGATTATCAGGAGTTAGCACGTGCATCCGTTCGCCTCGGAATCGACATTGACAGAAAAGACAATCATGCACTTTATGTAGAATCAGCACAATGGTTAGGTGTACCTTATCGAAGCGGAGGTACCACGAAACGAGGAGTAGACTGTTCTGGATTGACTTCGACCATCTACAAGAAAGTGTATCATAAAAACCTCGAACGAAACTCCGATGACCAACGGAAAAAAGATTGCCGAAAAGTAAAGAAAGGAAAACTCCGTGAAGGTGACTTGGTTTTCTTTCACAATGGAAGAAAAAAGAAGAAAGCTACTCATGTGGGTATCTACCTGAAAAACCGGAAATTCATTCATGCCAGCACCAGTCAAGGAGTCATCATCAGCAGACTTGATGAAGAATATTGGAAGAAACATTGGTTAAGCGGAGGAAGACCTTAACGAAAACGCTTCGACGTTTTTTTAAAACGCCGAGGCGTTTCAAGTAAAACGCGGTGACGTTTAAAAAAAACGCCACGACATCTACAAAAAAAAGACATAAAAAGGTTTTGCTAATCCAAATATAATCAGTACCTTTGCGCCCGATTGAGACCGTGGAGGTAGAAAAGTAATCTCGAGTGAGATTCACCTTGCGGTAAAAACCGTTTAATATTTAAAATAAAATGTACGTAATTGTAGAAATTAACGGTCAACAGTTCAAGGCTGAAGAAGGCAAGAAGTTGTTTGTACACCACATTCAAAATGCTGAAAACGGCGCTACTGTTGAATTTGAAAAGGTATTGTTGGTAGACAACAATGGTACTGTAACTGTAGGTGCTCCTACTGTAGAAGGTGCTAAGGTCGTTTGTGAAGTAGTTTCTCCA
>JAFYPV010000140.1 GCA_017559935.1 Bacteroides sp.
GACACTTACGAATGTGCTTGTCAATGGGAAGAAAAGGCTAAGGATTTGGCTGGTCGCTTCATCAAGAACTTCGCTAAGTTTACAGGTAACGAAGCTGGTAAGGCTTTGGTTGCTGCTGGTCCGAAGCTCTAATCAAGAGACTTATAAATTTCAAGGGGCGTCCTTATGGCGCCCCTCTTTTGTCTAATCACTAATAAAATTTACTGACATGAAAAAGATTTTTTATGTAGCCTTGATGGTTATGATAGTTATGATGACTTCATGCCAACAGACAAAGGAAGACTATATCAAGGAGTTCGAGGACTTTGTGGAAGAAGTTTCAGAAGAATGTGCTGATTACACCGAAGAACAATGGAAGGAAGTAGCTGAGGAGTTCGAATTGTTGGTTAAGAAAGCAGAAAAGTATCAGGATTTGACAGCTGAAGAAAAATTGGAGTTGGCGAAGGTTCAAGCTAAGTATGCGGGTCTTCAAGCAAAGAAGGGTATTGATAAAGTCATCGATGGTGTGAAGGATTTGTTTGGTGGTAAGAAAGATAAATAAAAACATATGAAGGTATTTCGAAAAGTTCTTTTAAGCTTGGTATGTGGTGCTACATTGTGTAGTTGTACAGCACCAGCACAACAGGAATCAAAGGCCGATGAAGATAAGAATGCGGTCATTGAAACAATCATGACTCGCCGCAGTGTGCGTAAATATCAACCGCAAGCTGTGAATCGTGATACGATGCAAATCATCTTGGAGTGTGGAATCAATGCTCCGAATGCAATCAATAAGCAAGCATGGGAAGTGCGCGTAGTGGATAATCCGGAGTTTATCAATGGAATTACAGAAATATTCAAGAAGGTAAACCCTAAGATGGCTGAAGCTCCTGATTTCAAGAACATGTTCCGCAATGCTCCTACAGTGGTATTCATTGCCAATGACACTACTTTCCCGTTCTCGCAAGTGGATTGTGGTTTGATGGCTGAGAACATGATGTTGTCTGCTTGGTCAATGGGTATTGGTAGTGTTTGCTTAGGAAGTTCAGCACATTTCATCAATGATACGCCTGAGGCTGCTCCGTATTTGGAAAAGTTGGGTTTCTCTGAAAACTACAAGACGTTGGTTTGTATTGGTTTTGGTTATCCGGCTGAAACTCCTGCTGCTAAGCCACGCGATAAGGGTAAGGTGAAATTCGTTGATTAATCAATTAATAAAAAAGGTTGCCATTCGGCAACCTTTTTTATTGGGTTTATTCTTTGTTGGCACGCTTGCGCTCCAATTCATCGAGGATGACTTTTCGCATACGCATGCTTTTTGGTGTTACTTCTACATATTCATCAGCCTTGATGTATTCCAATGCTTCTTCCAATGAAAATACGATTGGAGGAATAATACGAGCCTTGTCATCAGAGCCAGAGGCACGCATGTTGGTAAGTTTCTTAGACTTGGTTACGTTAATGACCAAATCCTTTTCGTGAACGTGTTCACCTACTACCTGACCGGCATATACTTCGTCTTGAGGATAGATGAAGAACTTACCGCGATCCTGCAACTTGTCGATGGCATAAGCAAACGCAGTACCGCTTTCCATAGCAATCATAGAACCATTGCTACGACGTTCGATATCGCCCTTGTATGGTTGGTATTCCTTGAAGCGATGTGCCATAATGGCTTCACCTTGTGAGGCTGTCAAGACGTTGGTGCGCAAGCCAATGATACCACGTGAAGGCATGTCGAACTCAATGTTTACACGGTCACCTTGAGTTTCCATGGAAGTCATTTCACCACGACGGCGGGTTACCATATCAATCATCTTGCTGCTGAATTCTTCTGGTACGCTGATGGTGAGTTCTTCAATCGGTTCGCACTTAACACCGTCGATTTCCTTGAAGATAACTTGTGGCTGGCCTACCTGCAATTCATAGCCTTCGCGACGCATGGTTTCAATCAATACCGAAAGGTGCAATACACCACGGCCAGATACAATCCATTTACCATCTTCGTTTTCAGTCTTGCGGACACGGAGCGCCAAGTTTTTGTCCAATTCCTTCTGTAAGCGGTCGTGTATGTGGCGTGAAGTCACAAACTTACCTTCTTTACCGAAGAACGGAGAGTCATTGATGGTGAAGAGCATACTCATAGTCGGCTCATCGATAGCAATTGGTGGCAATGCTTCCGGATTTTCGAAGTCGCAGATAGTATCACCAATTTCGAAGCCTTCTACACCGATGATGGCGCAGATGTCACCCGATGATACACTTTCTACCTTTTTACGGCCAAGACCTTCGAAGGTGTTGAGTTCCTTGATTTTTGATTTGACAAATGTACCATCACGCTTGGCGAGGGTAATGTTCATGCCTTCCTTCAAAGTTCCACGATGCACGCGACCTACTGCAATACGACCGGTGTAGGCTGAAAAGTCGAGGGAAGTGATAAGCATTTGCGGAGTACCTTCCAATTGTTGTGGAGCCGGAATGTGCTTCACGATGCAGTCGAGCAATGGTGTAAGGCTGTTTGTTGGTGTTTGCCAATCTTCACCCATCCAGTTGTTCTTGGCTGAACCGTAAATGACTGGGAAGTCCAATTGGTCCTCGGTAGCGTTGAGGCTAAACATAAGATCGAACACCATTTCATAGACTTCTTCCGGACGGCAGTTTGGTTTATCTACCTTGTTTACCACCACAATTGGTTTCAAACCAATTTGCAATGCCTTTTGAAGAACGAATCGTGTCTGTGGCATGGGTCCTTCGAAGGCATCCACCAAGAGGATACAACCGTCTGCCATGTTGAGTACACGTTCTACTTCACCTCCGAAGTCGGCGTGCCCCGGAGTATCGATAATGTTGATTTTTGTTCCATTGTAGTTGATGGAAACGTTCTTTGAAAGGATAGTTATCCCTCTTTCACGTTCCAAATCGTTGTTATCCAAAACCAATTCGCCATTGGTCTGGTCATTGCGGAACAAGTGTCCCGCTAACATCATCTTGTCCACAAGGGTAGTCTTACCATGGTCAACGTGGGCAATGATGGCAATGTTTCTGATGTCCTGCATACTATACCTATATATTATCTGTGCAAAGGTACGATTTTTCAACGATATTCCCTTTGGCTATTATCTATTTTTTCTCATTACTTTCTTCTTTGCTGAATGCGGATGGAGTGATTCCATATAAATCCACGAAATGTTTGCGGAAAGTAGGTATGTCGTTATAACCAACCGCTTCGGCAGCTTCCTGTACATTGTACTTCTTGGACTTCAAGAGCTCAGCTGCTTTCTTCAAACGCACTCCACGGACAATTTCCACCAATGTAAAATTGGTCAACAGCTTGACTTTTCGATACAGAGTCGGCTGACTCATGTTCAACATTTCCGCTAATTTCTTCACACTGAAGTCCTCATTCTGGATATTGTCATTGACAAGCTTTATCATCTTTGTGATCAACGGATCTTCCATATTGTCCTTTTCCATGGATTGGTTCTCGGAAGCGTCAGTGTCTGTTTCCGAAACAGGAATCAACAGCTTGGTATATGCCCTCTTCAGTTCAATTCTGTTCTTGATAAGGCGCTTAATCTTGCTTTTCAGCACTTCCACATCGTATGGCTTACGAATGTAATCGTCAGCTCCCAATTCCATACCCTTGATAATGTCTTCGTTGTCAGTCAGTGTCGTCATCAAAATAACCGGAATATGGCACATATCCGCATCTTCCTTGATGGAACGTGTCAATTCATATCCGTTCACAACCGGCAACTCAACTTCTGATACGATCAAATCTGGCAGTACTTTTTTGGCCTTCTCTAAACCTTCCTGACCATTTTTAGCCAAATGAACGGTATAATCGTTACCCAACTGCAATTTCAGGAAAGTTCGTGTATCCTTGTGGTCTTCTACAACCAACACTTGATACTTGGTCTCTGGAACTGCGGTCGCTTCAGCATCTTCTTCCGCCTCTATGTTGGAATGGATAGGAATAACCAATGGTTCTGTTTCTGTCACTGGCTCTACTATATTTTCGACGAATGTAACGTCCTTGTCATTCTCGAAATGGTTTCTTCCCATAGGGATATACAAGGCGCTTTCCGTTCCCTTTCCATCTTTCCGAATGGCGCTGAACTTACCATGATGCAGGCGGGCAATATCTTCCATCAATGCTTGTCCCAAAACGTACCCTTGCTGAAGAAGGTCTTCCACATCTTTACCATCATCCACGATTCTAAAGATACAATACTCCTGTCCATTCAGGGTTTCTCTATCGATAGAGCACTGGATATTTCCTGCATATCGGACACAGCGGAAAGCATTGGTCAGCATGTTTTGAACCACAAACTCAATTTTGGTATAATCCACCCAAATCAAAGTTTGGTCTTTTGTTTCCCCATAATTGATGTTGATAGGGCAAGATGAAATGATTTCACGAGCAGAGCGGATGACAGAATCCGTAATCCGGAATACCGGACATGACGAAACTTTCAGTTTCTGCTTGCAAAGGTCCTGCTTGTGGATATTAACCAACTGTTCACACGCATCTTGTATATATAAGGAATTACGATGAGCCAACTTGAACTTCTGTTGTATATCCAAAGGCACATCCTTGTCTTCCATCACTTCCTTTAAGGAATTGGAAATGATAGAAAGAGGGGTGCGAAGCCCCTTTGCTATGGAAGCTTGAATGTTGCTTCGGTACTGATGTACCTTCTTTTCCAGCTCTTTCTGTTCGTTCACTTCCTGCAATTTATCCTCCATTTCCTTGCGTTGACTCAAATAAAGTTCCCGGCGTTTCTTGCGATAGTGAAGATAACGATAAACCAAAACAGCACCCGTAATAATCAACAACGAATAAGCCATCAATGCCAAAGGACTGAACACCCAATGGTATGAAACATTCAGCTTCAAGGAAGTAACCTCTTCGCCGCCTGGTACTGGATATACCGGTTTGATTTCAAGCGTATACTCTCCTGCTTTCAATTGGTCAAGAATAATCTCATTATGACGTTTTTCCTTCCACAACGTATCTATAGGAAGAACACGATAGATGGTCTTGTTTTGTGCCGCATTGTAATTCAGCTTACTGAACAAGAAACGTACATGATCACCTGCTGTCAACTCAATTTCCTTGGCATCATGGATAGCTTGGCCTGGTAATTCTATCTTCCGCGCATTGACTTCAATATCGGTGATATGAACTTTTTTTCTGGGCAAATCTTTCAGCTTGACCGGATCGAAGAAAAGCAGGTCCGGCATGTTTCCCCACAAAAGTTTACTGTCGTTCAAACGACAAACGGTCGGTTCGTTACCCGAGAACGGATAAGAGAAATACATGGCAGTCTTATTGTGGATGGATATAATGCTCTCGTTGCTACCAGCCCACGTGTTTCCGTTGCGGTCGTCTATCATGCAAGTAATATGACCGTATGGAATGTCCTTTTGCATAAAGGCGTGATTGATGATCTTATTTTTTTCCATGCGGACAATCTTGTCGGGATACGAAACCAGAATTTGATTCGTATTTGTCACGTGCATAGACAATACCTTGCTAGCTTTCAATCCAGCTTCCGCTTCAAAGCCACCTGTCATGTTGATCTTATTGGGTACATCAAGAGGTACATGAGCTTCGTACAAGCCATGTTCTGTCCCTAGCCACATCACTCCTTCTGCATCTTCCGTAACGCAAGTCACCTTTCCATAAGGCTGGCGATAGCTTTTGAAAACTAACCACTGATTGGTGTTCTCGTCGTAAATGCCAATGTTATTTTCGGTAGCCACCCACAAGCGGTTGCGTGAGTTCATGAACAGATTTTTCACGCTCAATTCCTTGGTTACGTTCTTGATGCTATCCGGTGGTGTAATGGCTGTAAGTTCTTTTGTTATTGGATTAAGTTTATGGATAGTACCATGTTCACTCCCAATCCAAATGAATCCATTCCCGTCTTTTTGCAAATGATAGCTTCCATCAGGATCAGCATGCTCCCAATTGACGAAGCGTGTCTGTTCGGAGACTTCCGTATCAACACTTCTCATCACACCATGTTTTCGCGTACCTAACCAAATGTGCCCTTCGGCATCCTGCACAATGTCGTTGATGTGATAAATATTATCCGGCAAATTAATCCGGAAAGCAAACGAGTGGCTGACGTTTTGTCTCACCAAGCCGTTACCGTATGTACCTATCCAAAGTACATGATTGTCGGAATCGTAATGAAGCTTGGTGATTCGGTTTCGAATCAGCTTTTCAAATTGTCTTTCATATTGTCCTCGGCGGATGATTTCATAATCGGCATGCAAATAATCTTCATTCTCAAACTTCATTTCGTAAATGAAACGTTTGTTGGAGATACTGAAGCGATGGTCCTTCATGTAACAAATTTCACGAATGTTCGGCTGCTTGTAATCTGCTTGATTGTTTGTAACGCGGATAAGACGGAATGCTTTAGCTTTCAAACTATAACAAACAATACCTTCGAATCCACCATAAATAAACAAATATTCGTTTTGTGTATAAAGGTTTAGAATTTGGTTGGTATGAATACCCCAATCCTGGCAACTCATCACACTGCTTTTTCCACTTTGAGTATCGTAAGCAATGAGTTGATTGTCTTTATCTGTCAAGAAGAGTGTCTGTTGATATCCGGTGATGACTGCATTGAGTTTAGTGTTGGAAAGTAACTTCTTCTTTGTTAAAGAAATCATCTTGCCATCGGACTTTACATCCAATTCGTAAAGTCCGATGGGCAAGATTGCATATAGAGTATTGCCAGTAGAGTAAAGTTTAAGAATGTCTTCTTGCTTGATTTCATTATTCCATTGTATAGGCAAGTATCTTTCTTGACGCTTGTCGAAACAAGCCACATCGTTTTCTTTTGAAACAACCCATAAAAACCTGTCTTGGGTTTCCTGAATGTCAAAGACTGAAATTGGTTCACCTCCACCAGAATGCGACAAATTGAATGTATGGAAGAAGTTCCCGTCGTAGCGAGTGATACCTATATCAGTTCCTATCCAGAGAAAACCAGTACGGTCTTGGTGGATTTCGTTGATGGTGTTGTTACCCAACCCTTGCTTGTCTGTCAGTTGCTGAACATCAAGCTGTCCGTAGATGTCTGTGGTACCAATTAGTAGAACAAGGCATGTATAGACAAAACGTATGAAATTTCTTTTTTTCATTGCCTCTTTAACTTTAATTCATACAAAGTTAGGGAATTTTTCGTTATCGAGACAGATGAATGTCGTTTTTTTTATAATATATAGGTGAAATCAGCCTTATTGTTAATCGGACAATAAGTACCCTTGATGGTTGCCGGTACCTGAATATACTCAACGTCTTCACCCAAGATTTTGAAGTAGAGAGAACTTGGGGCTTCAAACTTGTTATTACCTGTTGAATTATCTGTAGCAAATGAGAAACCGCTAATGTACCATGTAAATTCATGGGCATTACAACTTGCGTCATAACTCTTATAATAGGTTACATCGGTTCCTTGATCCTTCTGCATGTGCAATTGGATGGTAAAAGTGTATCGGTGAGCAATCGTTTCGTCCATAACGATATCCACATCATAATGATTGCCATGCAGATTTTCATGCACGTGATAATGCTTTTCGGATTCTTTGTGTGACTTGATTCCTGAAAGGATATTACGGGCTTCCTGTACACTTACACCCGGCAATTCCTCCAAATGAAGTTTTTTGCAGATGTTATTGGTA
>JAFYPV010000141.1 GCA_017559935.1 Bacteroides sp.
ACTGAGCTAAAGAGGCGGGAGGGAAGCTTACTATATCGCGCCGCTACGACCTGCTACCTTTGCTGCGGTCAAGCCCTGGAGGATTTACAAGGAGCTGGCCGTATAGGACTTCCCATTTCGTTTTTGCGATTGCAAAGGTAGATATATTTTTTGAATCTGCAATACTTTGATGAACTTTTTTTTGATTTTAGCATAAAAAAGTGATTTTTTCACCTCCATTATAGGTGCAAATCCCATAAAAGAAGTATTTTTGTGCTTTATTTATATAGAAAATGACTGAAAAGAAAAGAACCTTTCAAGAAGACGCTATGCGTTATGGTACCCTTATGGGAATATTCTGGACATTGAAATTTGTCCTCTTTCCATTGGGGATGCAAATGCCATTGTTGCTGGTGGCCTTCTTTTTGCTTACACTGATTGTTCCGGTTGTGGGCTTTTTCCTGGTGCGCCAATATCGTGACCGCGAGTGTGGAGGATTTATCGGATTCTCCCGGGCTTTCTTGTTTACCTCGTTCATGTACATGTTTGCCGCTCTCTTCGCTACCATCGCTCATTACATTTATTTCCGCTATATGGACAACGGACTGATTGTAAATACCTATCAGGATATGCTGACTCAAATGGGTACCGTTGCTACAGCCGATCTTCAGACGTCGCTCGACCAATTCCAGCAGGCTTTGGATATCATTTCCACTTTGTCGCCTTTGGAGATCTCGGTTCAGCTCATTACCCAGAACATTTTTTATTGCACCCTGATTGCGTTGCCTACAGCCGGGCTGGTGATGCGGAAACAGAAACAAATATAAGCTATGGATATATCTGTTATTATACCTCTATATAATGAAGAGGAATCCTTGCCCGAACTCTTTGCTTGGATTCAACGGGTGATGAACGAAAATGGGTTCTCTTATGAAGTGATTTTTGTGAACGACGGAAGTACCGACCGCTCCTGGCAGGTGATTGAAGAGCTGGCTGCAAAATCAGAAAACGCGAAGGGAATCAAGTTCCGCCGTAATTACGGCAAGTCGCCGGCTTTGTTCTGCGGATTCGAAAAGGCACAGGGTGAGGTCGTGATTACCATGGATGCCGACTTACAAGACAGTCCCGATGAAATTCCGGAACTCTACCGCATGATTACGGAAGAGAAATACGATTTGGTGTCGGGCTACAAGAAGAAACGCTATGACCCGCTGTCGAAAACGTTGCCTACCAAGCTGTTTAATGCAACCGCACGGGCTGTGTCGGGTATCAAGAACCTGCACGATTTTAACTGTGGCTTGAAAGCTTACCGCAAGGAGGTGGTCAAGAACATCGAGGTTTATGGCGAAATGCACCGATACATCCCTTATTTGGCCAAAAATGCGGGCTTTAACCGGATTGGTGAAAAGGTGGTTCACCACCAGGCGCGTAAGTATGGCACCACCAAATTCGGTCTGAACCGCTTCGTGAATGGTTATCTGGACTTGATTTCGTTGTGGTTCTTGTCAAAGTTTGGGGTCAAGCCGATGCATATCTTCGGATTCCTGGGCTCACTGATGTTTATTTTCGGTTTCTTTGCCGTAGTGGCAGTAGGGGCGCATAAGTTGTATGCCATGTATTCCGGACAACCTTATATCTTGGTGACCGATTCGCCGTATTTCTACTTGGCGCTTACTACCATGATTTTGGGTACCCAACTGTTTCTGGCTGGTTTCTTGGGCGAATTGATTGCCCGAAATTCACCTGAACGGAACAAATATCAAATCGAGAAAGAGTTATAAGTTATAAGTTATGAGGAAATATATATTCTTTTTTCTGATTTTGCTGGTGGGGCTGCTATCTGGATGCGAAGGTGAAGCCGACTGTTCGCTAAGCAGTGTTTCGCTTGCCCGATTCCAGTTCCTGGACAGCAAGACACACCGATCCATCTCCTTCACTCAAGGGGCCATGGTGACCGGCATCGCTCTAGAAAACGGCAGCGAAACAACAGATACAGTATTCAATAGAGCCGAGAGTTACATGAGTGTTCCTTTGAGCTATACGGACCAAACGACCTATGTGATTCATTATACTGAAATCATGCGCGACACGATTGTATTGAAACACAAGAATATTCCGTTTGTGGGCAACGTGGAATGTCCTGCTCTGATGTTCTACGAAGTGGAAACTATGAGTTATACAACCCACGCACTGGATTCTGTCAAACTTATCAATCCGAAAATAACCAATGAAGAGACCATCAATTTCAACATCTATTATCGCACTGCTGACACTGAGTAGTTGGCTGTTTCTTCCCACTCATCTTCACGCTCAGGATAAGTTGTTCCAAGGTGTGAAAGTAGGCGTTGATGTGCTCGGACTCCTGAATCAGGCATTGGGAAGCGATGCCCATAGCAGCGAAGCCAGTGTGGAAGTAAACCTGAAGAACCGCTTCTTCCCGATTATGGAACTAGGATACGGTGGTATAGAAACGACCGATGATGAAACAGACATTTATTTCAAGACATCGGCTCCTTTCGTTCGTTTGGGTATGGACTACAACGTTTTATATAAGAAACCTCATTTGCCGGGATATTTCACAGTGGGTGTTCGCTACGGTTTTTCTTCTTTCAAATACGATGTACAAGCACCGGATTTAGTAGACCCGAACTGGGGAAACATGGCTGTACCTGTTCATTATGAAGGGGTCAAGTCGAATGTAAGTTGGGCCGAACTGGTCGTGGGACTGAAGGCTAATGTCTACAAGAACTTCTATATAGGATTTACCGCACGTTATCGTACACGTCTCAGTATGACTAAGAATGAAAATTCCGAGCCATCCTATATTCCGGGATATGGTCAAGGAAAATCAACGAATTACGGCATTACTTATAACTTGGTTTACAAACTTCCTTTCTGATAAATTATGATGACTACACTTGAAATTTGGCTTTTGGCCATCAGCTTGGCTATGGATTGTTTTTCTGTTTCCATTACCAGTGGTATCATTCTCCGTCGGGTTATGTGGAAAACATTCCTGACTATTGCCTTTTTCTTTGGTCTCTTTCAGGCATCCATGCCTTTGATCGGTTGGATTGCCACCAACCATTTTCATCACTTGATTGAGAAATTCGACCATTGGATTGCGTTTGGTTTGTTATTCTTCTTGGGCGTCAAGATGATTAAAGATAGCTTTGGTGATGAAGAAGAACACCATTTCAACCCAACCCGCTTGCTCGTAATTCTCACGTTGGCAGTAGCAACGAGTATTGATGCATTGGCAGTAGGCATTTCCTTCGCTTGTATGGACATGACGACCTGGAAGGATATCGAATTCCCGATACTTATCATCGGATTGGTATCGTTTGCTTTCTCCATCGTCGGCTGTCTGCTGGGCGTATATTTCGGTAAACGAATCAACTTACGTGCTGAACTTTGGGCGGGTATCATCCTAATTGGTATCGGCGCCAAAATCCTGATTGAACACCTCGGATAACTCACCACTCATAACTCACAAACATGAACAAGAAAAAACTCATTTGGCAGTTGCCTTTCCTGCTATTGCTGATTATCGGAACCGTAGTTATTCTAAAGAAACAGCCTCCTTTCCGTACCAGTGAAGGGATGGTATTCGGTACCATCTACAAAATTACTTATCAGCATAACGACGATTTACAGAACGAAATCAAACGTGCAATGATGGAGGTAGACAATGCGCTATCGCCTTACAACCCGAACTCCATCATTACCCGTATCAATCACAATCAGGATACCTTGCTGAACAAAGATTTTACGCATGTCTTTGAGCTCTCTCAACAGATTTCCCGAGAAACGGAAGGTGCTTTTGATATCACTGTGGCTCCGTTGGTCAATGCCTGGGGATTCGGTTTCAAGCACTCCATCGATATTCACCCGACTACCATCGATAGTCTTTTGCAGTTCGTTGGCTATCAAAAGATTGCACTGGAAGATGGAAAGATTACCAAGCAAGATCCGCGTGTCATGCTGGACTGTAGTTCCATTGCCAAAGGGTATGGTGTGGACAAAGTGGCCCAATTGCTGAACAAGAAAGGGGTGGAACATTTCATGGTAGATATTGGTGGAGAGGTGGTGGTAAAAGGCAAGAATCCGCGCATGAAAACCTGGCGCATCGGCATCAACAAACCGATTGAGGATTCCTTGTCCATCAACCAGGAGCTACAGACCATCCTGGAAGTCAGCAACGTAGGTATGGCTACTTCCGGCAACTACCGCAAGTTCTATTACAAGGACGGCAAGCGCTATGCACACACCATCGATCCGCGGTTAGGTACACCCATCCAGCACAACATCCTTTCGGCAACTGTCATTGCCAAGGATTGTACCACTGCCGATGCATATGCCACTGCCTTCATGGTGATGGGACTGGAAAAGGCTAAAACCTTCTGCGAGGAACATCCGGAACTGAACGCCTACTTCATCTGTGATGGCGAAGGCGACAGTTATGAGATATTCTACACGCCAGGGATGGAGAGGTTTATTGTGAAGAAATAATCAACTATACAAAAAAGGATGAGCATATGCCCATCCTTTTTTTATGCTTTAAAATTGCACATCAACAATCAACCTACCTCCCAACCCCTTTTCTACAATATCAAAAAGAGTTTTAAGGGTAATGTTTCCGCCATCATTTTCCACTTTGGAAATAAAAGTACGTTTTTTATCAATGCGCTCCGCAAGTTCAGCTTGAGTCATAGATTTACTTTCACGTGCATGACGGATTTTCAAACCAATTCGGAGTGCATCTAAATCACGTTCCAATCTATCACGTTCAGGAGTACCAACTTCACCATAATATTGATTCTTAATCTGATCTAAAGTCTTTATTTCCATATTATTGCTCCTTTCTTTTTTCTTCATAATAATCCGACATCAACCGTTCTGCCTTTCTGATTTCATCAGGTGGCGTTTTTTGCGTTTTCTTCTGAAAACCGCTTAGTAATACAACCAGTTTGTTACCATCAAAGAAACAAAAGATACGGAATATATTACTCCCAAGTTGGACTCTAATTTCAAAGAGTCCATTTGTTCCTTCTATATACTTCAAATAAGTAATGGGAATCCGGTCAATTTGTTCTATGATATCAAGAACTTTAATTATCTTATCTCGTACTTTCGGCGATTGTTTCTTGAAAAAATCCTCGAAATAGTGTTTGTATGTTATAACTTCTCTGTATTTCATTCCGCAAAGGTAATTTATAAATTACATGTAAACAAAAAAAACATCCTCATTTACACGTAAAATTCAATTATTAAAATGATCAACAAACCCCTTGGAACTGGTCGATCAACAAAGTGACATTGGCAGTAAACAAACGGGCTGCGATAGCCAACAAGATAATACCGAAGAACTTACGGATCAAATAGATACCACCCTTACCCAAGAAATGCTCAACCTTTTGGGTGGTCTTCAATACGATGTATACCCAAATCATGTTGAGAATCAAGGCCAGTACAATGTTAATGGCTGCGTATTCGGCACGGAGGGAAAGCAAGGTTGTGAATGAACCGGCCCCTGCCAGCAATGGAAATACCAACGGTACCAAAGTAGCTTCCTTAATCGGCCCCTGATTCTTGAATATTTCGATGTCGAGAATCATTTCCAAAGCCAACAAGAAAAGGACAATGGAACCTGCCACGGCAAACGAAGCGATGTCCACCTGAAACAGCTTCAGCACCATATCGCCGGCATAGAAAAAACCAATCAACAAACCGAACGAGATAAGCGTAGCCTGAATGGCATTTACATCCCGACCGTTCTGCTTCAAATTCAAAATAATAGGGATAGAACCAATGATGTCTATCACCGCAAACAGCACGATGAACGCACTAGTCAATTCCTGAAAATTAAATGTTTCCAACATAGTCTTTTTATTCTTTGAACGCAAAGATACAATAAAGAAACGATAAAAAATAATAAATCCAGCTTTACCTACGCGCATTATCCATTTGTTTTACTTACTTTTGTACATTTAAAACAATCACTTAACGAACTGTAAACAGCAATGGAGATAACCATGTATGATAACCTTTTGCTCCTGCCTCTTTTTCAGGGACTGAGCAAGAACGATCTTACAAGCATCATCGAAAAGGTGAAATTCAATTTTCTGACCTATCAGGAGGGTGAAAACATCCTACTGCAAGGTAACACCTGCCAACATTTGTGTTTCCTTCTGAGTGGTGAAATGGTGGTCAAGACAAGCGATGCGGAGCACGGATTTACGTTGTCCGAAGTGCTTGAAGGCCCTTACATCATCGAACCTCAATCGCTGTTCGGCATGTTCCCGGTCTATACGGCCACTTATCAAGCTCACAGTCAAGTCAAGATTCTTAAAATAGACAAATCCTTCATTTTCAGCGAACTGAACAATCACGAGATTTTCCGCCTCAACTACCTGAATATCCTGAGCAACCGCAGTCAGGTAGCCTACCAGAAGTTGTGGCAAAGCCACATCGGTACGCTGAATGAAAAGTTCCACCGTTTCTTTTTCCTCCGCTGCCAAAAGCAGGAGGGCAAGAAAATGCTGAGTATCACCATGGAAGAGTTGTCAAGACTGATCAATGAAACACGTATCAATGTTTCCAGACTTTTGAATGAACTGCAAAGCAAGGAACTGATTCAGCTCAAGCGAAAAGAGATTGTCATTCCTGATTTTGAGAAATTGACCGAATATTTGGTCCAACCGATTTAACGCATTCCTTATGACAAAAAATTTGAACCCGTTCCTGACGGAATTCCATACCCCTCACGAAACCACTCCGTTCCATCTCATCCGGACGGAGCATTTCGAACCGGCTATCCAGCATGCGATGGAGGTGCACAACCAAGAAATTGAGGCTATCATCCACCAAGCGGAAGAACCAACTTTTGAGAATACTATTGTTGCCCTCGAACGATCGGGTGCCCTACTCGACCGGGTAACTACTGTTTTCGGCAACTTGCTGAGTGCCGAGACCAGTGACGAAATGCAGGACATGGCCGAACGCGTGATGCCACAGCTTTCTGAGCATAGTAACAACATCAGTCTGAATGAAGCGCTTTTTGCGCGAATCAAGGCTGTTTATGATCAAACTGACCACGAAACACTGGACACTGAGGACCGTATGTTGCTCCAAAAGACGTACGATGGCTTTATCCGTAGCGGGGCCAACCTCACTCCGGAACAAAAAGAGCGTTTCCGCCAGATTTCGTCGGAAATGAGTGTGCTCACTTTGCGTTTTTCACAGAACAACCTGAAGGAAACCAACCAATATGAACTTGCCTTGACACCGGAGCAACTGGACGGATTGCCACAAAGTGCCCTGGATGCTTATGCACAAACCGCTAAGGAAAAGGGTAAGGAAGGACATATCGTGACCTTGCATGCGCCAAGTTTCGTTCCTTTTCTAAAATACAGCAGTCACCGGGAACTCCGCCAACAGCTGTACATGGCTTATAACACCCAGTGCATGCACGACAATGAGTTCAACAACCTGGACATCGTGAAAAAATTGGTCAACCTCCGTCTGGAACGTGCCCAATTATTAGGATTCCAAACGGCAGCCGATTATGTATTAACCCGTAGAATGGCCGAAAAGAGCGAGCGTGTCTATCAGTTGCTGAACCAATTGCTGGAAGCCTACGCTCCTACTGCCCGAAAGGAAGTGGAAGAAGTGCAGGCATTGGCACAAGAGCTGGAAGGAGAAGATTTCCAACTCATGCCTTGGGACTGGGCTTACTATTCGGAAAAGCTGAGAGAGAAAAAGTTCAACCTGAACGAAGAAGTTCTCCGCCCTTATTTTGAATTGAACCGCGTTATTGACGGGGTATTCGGTCTCGCTACCCGTCTCTATGGCATTACATTCCGCGAAAATCCAGAGATTCCGGTTTATCATCCGGATGTGAAAGCGTATGATGTAATCGACAAGGACGGCAGTTTCCTGGCGGTTCTTTACACTGATTTCCATCCACGCAGCAGCAAACGTTCGGGAGCCTGGATGACCAGCTACAAGGAACAATGGAAGGACGAAAAGGGAAATAGCCGTCCGCATGTTTCGGTGACCATGAATTTCACCAAGCCATCGGAAGGCAAACCAGCCTTGCTCACTTTCTCAGAGGTCAATACTTTCCTGCATGAATTTGGTCATGCCTTGCATGGTATGTTTGCCGACACAACCTACCAAAGTATGAGCGGAACCAATGTCTATTGGGATTTCGTGGAACTCCCTTCGCAAATCATGGAGAACTTTGCCATTGAGAAAGAGTTCCTGAATACCTTTGCCAAACATTACGAAACCGGAGAGAACATTCCGGAAGAACTGATTCAGCGCTTGGTAGATGCCTCGAATTTCAACGTGGCATATGCGTGTCTGCGCCAGTTGAGCTTCGGCTTGCTAGACATGGCATGGTACACCCGCACCGAACCTTTCGAAGGGGATGTGCGTGCCTACGAAAAAGAGGCATGGAAACAAGCACAAGTACTCCCTAACGTGGAAGAAACCTGTATGACCGTCCAATTTTCGCACATCATGGCCGGCGGTTACTCGGCTGGATACTATAGCTACAAATGGGCTGAAGTGCTGGATGCCGATGCATTCTCCCTTTTCCAGGAAAAAGGAATCTTTAACTCGGGAACTGCCCTTTCTTTCCGTCAGCATGTGTTATCCAAAGGAGGCACCGAGCATCCGATGACACTCTACAAGCGTTTCCGCGGACAAGAGCCGAGCATCGATGCCTTATTGAAAAGAAACGGAATTATTCATTAACCAGAACGATTATGAAAGTAAAATTTTTGCTATATTTGTTGCTGACACTTCCTTTCTTGTGCAGTTGTAATAACGAAGATAACGTGAATGAAATCTTCATCAGCGGTACTTGGAACGGTGGCAACTTCTACAACGGAGGAGACTGGAACAAGGTGAACGACGGTGCCCGTCCCGTTTACACCAAGGAAGAGGATTTGAAAGCGATGAATTACCTGACCGTAAACTTCCTGGAAGACGGAACGATTCAAGGCAGAATCAGCAACGGTACCTATACTGCCCGCTGGGCAGCCAACGGCAAGGACCGGACCATCTCCATCACCCAAATCAAGACCAGCGCCACCCCAACCGGAAAAAGCAAGGAAATGATTGAGGCATTGAAGAATGCTGCTTATTACAAAGGAGACAGCAAGGTTTTGAAGCTGGCTCCCGAAAACAAGAAATCGTATATACAATTAGGACATTACTCTGATAAATAACATGGATACGATCAACGATAAACAACTGACCCTTGACAAGCGCTACATCCGCATGGCAAGCATCTGGGCCGAAAACTCTTACTGTAACCGACGCAAAGTGGGCGCTCTGATTGTCAAGAACCAACGCATCATCTCCGATGGATATAACGGAACTCCATCCGGTTTCGAAAATATCTGTGAGGACGAAAACAATGTGACCAAACCATACGTTCTCCATGCCGAAGCCAATGCCATCACCAAGATTGCCCGTTCCAACAACAGCAGCGATGGAGCTACGTTGTATGTTACGGCCTCGCCTTGCATTGAATGTGCCAAGCTAATTATTCAGGCTGGTATCAAACGAGTGGTTTACTCGGAAAAATACCGTTTGGAAGACGGTCTGGAATTACTCAAGAAAGCCAACATCGAAGTGGAGTATATTAACCCCAACGAATAATTGTCCAACAAAATTATGGAAACAAAGAAACAACCACGCTATATACCCATCCTCATCGCGGTAAGCATCATTGCCGGTATCGTCATCGGTACCTTTTATGCCAACCGCTTCTCTAGCCAACGGAACGAATTCGGTTATATCGTTCCTTCTACCAACAAGCTGAGCGGTTTGCTACGCATCATCGAAGATCAATATGTGGATACAGTCAACATGGCCAACCTGATTGAAGATGCTATGCCACAGATTTTGGGGGAACTGGATCCGCACTCTTCTTACATCCCAGCCAAAGACTTGCAGGCTGTGAACGATGATCTGCGAGGCAGTTTCAGCGGAGTCGGCGTACAATTCACCATCCAACAGGATACCATCCACATCAGCAATGTGATTCCGGGAGGACCTTCCGAAAAGGTAGGTATCATGGCCGGCGACCGCATTGTAGAGATTAACGATTCTGCTTTTGTGGGAAAAATCGTGACCAACGACGAATCCATGAAGCGCTTGAAAGGCCCGAAAGGCAGTGAGGTGAAACTCGGCATATTCCGACAAGGAGAAAAGGAAATCCTACATTTTGTGGTAGTCCGTGGCGACATTCCGGTAAAAAGTATCGATGCAGCCTATATGCTGAACGAAAAGTTCGGATACATAAAGATTAACAAATTCGGTGAAACCACTTACCCGGAAATGCTGATTGCATTGGCTCAGTTGCACCAACAGGATTGTCAAGGGATTGTCATCGACCTCCGTTCGAACACCGGTGGCTACATGGGAGCTGCCATCCAGATGGTCAACGAATTTCTGCCTAAAGGAAAATTGATTGTGTACACCGAAGGCCGCAAGTCGCCTCGCGAAAACTATACTTCCAACGGTACAGGAAGCAGTCAACAGATGCCGATGATTGTGTTGTTGGACGAAGGTTCGGCTTCATCCAGCGAAATCTTCGCCGGTGCCATTCAGGATAATGACCGAGGTACCATCATCGGACGCCGTTCATTTGGCAAGGGTTTGGTACAGCAACCGATTGAGTTCAATGACGGGTCGGCCATCCGACTGACCATCGCCCGTTACTACACTCCATCCGGCCGAAGCATCCAGAAACCATACAAGAAAGGCAAGGACGAACAATACGAAATGGATATTCTGACTCGCTACGAACACGGGGAATTCTTCTCGAAAGACAGCATCAAGCAGGATGAAAGCCATATCTATTATACTTCAATAGGCCGACCGGTTTATGGAGGCGGCGGTATTATGCCGGATATTTTCGTGCCACAAGATACCACCGGAATCACTTCGTATTTCAGCATGGCCGTGAACCGGGGACTGACCGTCCAGTTTGCCTTCCAGTACACCGACCAGAACCGTGCGAAGCTCCAGAAGTATGACAATGCCGATGATTTGCTAAAGTACCTGAAGAAACAAAACATTTTGGAAAAATTCGCCCGTTTTGCCGAAAGTAAGGGTTTGAAGAGACGCAACATCCTGATGTACAAGTCGAAAGACCTACTTGAACGGAATCTGTACGGAAACATTATCTATAACATGCTGAACATGGAAGAATATGTGAAATACCTGAACCAGTCTGACAAGAACGTGCTCAAGGCATTGGAAGTACTGGAAAAGGGAGAATCCTTCCCTGCAGCACCGGAACAGAAAATGGAAACGGCTCATGAAAGAACAGAAGAAACAATTGCGCAAGCTGATCCGGGAAGAGAAAAAACGTCATTCGGCTCCCGAGCTGATGGCAACTTCCACGGCATTGCTTGAGCTGGTGGAAACGCATCCGCGCTTCATCGCCGCCCAGACGATTCTTTGCTACTACTCGTTGGGCGATGAAGTGCAGACGCATGCCTTTGTCGAAAAATGGCATACCCGCAAAAAAATCCTATTGCCAGTAGTGGTGGGAGACATCTTGGAACTTCGCCACTACACCGGAAAGGATTGTTTGAAAGTGGGTGCTTATGGAATTGAAGAGCCCACAGGTGAGGATTTCACCCAATTCCATGAAATAGAGTTTGGTATTATCCCCGGATTATCGTTTGACAAGCAAGGCAACCGTCTGGGTAGAGGGAAAGGATACTACGACAAGCTCCTCCCCTTCTTGCAAAGCTACCATATAGGTATTTGTTACCGATTCCAAGCCATGGAGGAGATTCCAGCCGAACCGTTCGACCGTCCGATGGACGAAGTGTGGACGGAAGAAGGACGTTGGTATTGATTTATCGGAAAATAATGTTCACAATCACTTGTGCCCCAACCTGTTCATTCAGGTTACGGACCAACAAGTCGCGTCCCATCATCAGCTCCTGACGAAGCACAGAGGAAGTGAGATGGACATAAAGAATCTGGTTCTTGATGTACAAGTTACTGGTGTATCGGGTAATGACCGGGCCGACCACTTCCTTCCAGGCCTGCACCAACCGATATTCATTCAAAGGAGACTCCAATCCGTTCTGTCGGAAGAACTTGCGGATCATGTCCCCGATCTGTTCTGCCTCGTTCCTTCTCATACTTCTTCCTTCCGTTCTTGAATCACCCCATTTTCTACCCCAAACAATTTGTATTCACCTTCGATCTTCTTCATGATCTTGTCCAGGTGATCGCGGTTGGTGTCCGTAATGAAAATCTGTCCGAACTTATCGCCTGCCACCAGTTTCACAATCTGTTCCACCCGGGAAGCATCCAACTTGTCGAAGATATCATCCAACAAGAGCAAAGGAGTGGTATGGCTACCCGTACGGCGCAGGAAATCGAACTGAGCCAACTTCAAAGCAATGAGAAAGGTCTTGTTCTGTCCTTGCGACCCTTCCCGCTTGATGGGATAATCTCCAATCTGCATCAGCAAATCATCCTTGTGAACCCCTTTCAATGAATAGCCCATGATACGGTCTTTCGGACGGTTGTCCTTGAGCTGCTGCAACAACTCACCCCGCTGTGCATGAGATTCATAGATGAGTGTCACCTTCTCGCGATCCTGAGAAATGCACGAATAGAAGGTCTGGAAAATAGGTATGAACTCATCGATGAACGCACAACGCTTGCGATACACAGTTTCGCCGGCAGCCGCCATCATTTCCTCCCAAACTTCCAAGAGTTCGGTATCCGGTTCCACCTCCCCTTTCAGCAACGTATTCCGTTGGAGCAAAGCTTTGTTGTAACGAATCAACGCCTCCAGATACTCCTTGTCGTATTGTGAAATGACCACATCCATGAAGCGTCTACGCTCCTCACTGCCTCCAGCAATCAATTCGGCATCCGACGGTGAGACCATGACCAACGGAATAAAACCGATATGATCCGACAAGCGGGTGTAATCCTTCTTGTTGCGCTTAAACTGCTTCTTCTGACGGCGTTTCATACCGCAATAGATTTCCTCCACATCGCCAGCCTCTGTTTCATAAAAGCCCTGAATGACAAAGAAATCCTGATGATGCATCATGTTCTGCGAATCGATGGGATTCGTAGCGCTCTTGCAAAAAGAAAGGTAATAGACTGCATCCAGTAGATTGGTCTTTCCCATCCCATTCTGTCCGATAAAACAGTTCATTTTGGGTGAAAAGTCCAATTCCACATGCTCCAGGTTCTTGTAATTCAGTATCGAAATCCGCTTTAAAATCATAGGTCATTCCATTTTAGGGAACACAAAAATAGGGATAAAAAAGGGAATAAATAAAAAAATGTG
>JAFYPV010000015.1 GCA_017559935.1 Bacteroides sp.
TACCTTGGATAATGGCAGAGGAATACATACCCTTCATTTAGTCATAAGTATCTTATTCGTGGAAATAACTCACACGGATTGCTTAATATGTATTAGCAAAAAGTTTTACGGCTTCAGCTTCGGTCAAGCCCATGAACAATACGTCAATACCTTCTTTAATCGCACCTTCCTGAAGTATAGCAGCAAAAATACGGGCCGCTTCTTCCAAACGAGCATCACCCTCAGGACGACCGACAATGATACGGCTAGGATACAGATTATCGTACAATGCTTTGCTCTCGCGCAAGAATTCCGGTGAAAAAAGGATATTCTGGCTTCCCGTCTTTTGACGGATGGATTCGGTAAAACCTACTGGAATGGTACTCTTGATAACAATAATAGCATTTGGATTATACTTCATTACCAATTCAATTACGGTTTCTACTGCCGAGGTATCAAAGAAATTCTTCTTGCTATCATAATTAGTCGGAGCCGCTACGACCACAATATCGGCATCGCGATATGCAGTTTCAGCATCAAGAGTAGCCACAAGGTTCAACTCCTTTTCCGCAAAATATTTTTCGATGTATTCGTCCTGAATAGGTGATATACGTTTGTTTATCTTCTCCACCTTTTCGGCAATAACATCCACAGCCACTACTTCGTGGTGCTGAGCCAACAAAGTGGCCATACTCAAGCCTACATAGCCTGTTCCTGCTACAGCAATCTTCATCTTAATTCGAATTAAATTAGTTTAAATATCCGGTTAATTATAAGATGTATTTGATTTTGAGTACAAAGATAAAGGTTTTCGGACGAAAGAAAAAGAAAATTTAAGTAAAACGATAGATTCTATCTCAAAGTTTTTGCTTAACTTTGCATCGAATTTTGAAATAGACATTTTTGTATAACACTTTATAGAATCTATATGTTTAAGAAATCACTGATTTTTTGCTTGATGATGCTGTGTTTCTCTGCTACACCTTGGGCACAAGGAGGAAGCATGAGCGACCAACAAGTTATGGAATATGTAGAGATAGGTATGCAACAAGGCAAGAGCCAGCAGCAAATCGCTACCGAATTGGCTAGACGTGGTGTAACCCGTGAACAAGCCGAACGCGTGAGAAAGCTCTATGAACAAACTCCCAAGAGCGGAAAAGAAAATGCTAGCAAGGTACGTACCGATGTAAACAAGAATTTGGCTTCGGATAAGAGATATATAGATAGTGATTTCAATTTTGAAGGCGGAAAAAATACTTCCAAGAAAATAAACCGCTTCATTACCACCCAAGAAATTAGTAAAGGACAGACTTTAACACTTCATATGGATAAAAATGGTAATTTAGTATCAGACACTATCACCATTTTTAAGGAAGAGAATTCTGAAGACCAAGTATTTGGACGAAACATTTTCAACACCAACAACTTGACTTTCGAGCCAAGTAACAATCTCCCTACCCCAATGAACTATCATTTGGGGCCTGGAGATGAAATCATCATCGACATTTGGGGAAACAACCAAGTGTCTATCCAACAGACCATTACTCCAGATGGTGCTATTAACATCGACAACCTAGGATTAATTTTCTTGAACGGAATGACTATAAATCAAGCGACCAGCTATCTCCGTAAAGAGCTAAACAAGATTTATGCAGGGTTGGCAGATGAAACCCCAACCTCACAAATCAAGGTTTCCTTAGGTAATAGCCGTACCATCCAAGTAAACGTGATGGGTGAAGTCTATCAACCAGGAACTTACGCACTCTCGGCATTCTCAACTGTATTCCATGCATTGTACAGTGCAGGGGGAGTGAGTGACATCGGTAGCTTGCGTAATATCCAAGTGGTGAGAAATGGTAAAAACATTGCCAATGTAGACGTCTACGATTTTATCATGCTAGGTAAGACTAAAGATGACATCAGTTTACAAGAAGGTGACGTTATTATCGTATCACCTTACGAAGCATTAGTAAAAATAGAAGGTAACGTGAAGCGACCGATGAAATACGAAATGAAAAATAATGAAACGGTTGCTACCTTATTAAAATATGCGGGTAATTTTGCAAGCGATGCTTATACAAGCTCTATGAAGTTAATACGTCAAAATGGTAAAGAATACCAAATATTTACCATAGATGACATGGATTATTCTGTATTCCAATTAAGAGATGGTGACGTATTGACCGCAGAAGCAATCCTAAACCGTTATGAAAACAAATTGGAGGTGAAGGGGGCAGTCTATCGACCAGGTATCTACCAGTTTGGTGGTGACTTGAACACCGTGAAGCAACTCATCGAAAAAGCGGATGGTGTGATGGCAGACGCATTTTTGGGACGTGCCGTATTGCATCGCCAACGCGAAGATTTGACCAAGGAAATCGTACAGGTCGATTTAAAAGCTATTTTAGGAGGCAGTAAACCAGATATCGTTCTTCAACGTAACGATGTACTCTACATTCCGAGTATCCACGACTTGAAGGATTTAGGTAATATCGAAATATTCGGTGAAGTAGCACGCCCAGGGAAGTATATCTATGCAGATAATATGACTTTGGAAGACTTGATTATCCAAGCAGGTGGATTATTGGAATCGGCATCGACAGTAAGAGTAGATGTATCACGCCGTGTCAAAGATACTAAGAGTACAGAGGTGGCTTCAAACATCGGAGAAATGTACTCATTTGCTTTGAAAGACGGTTTCGTTTTGGATGGCGAAATAGGTTTTGTGTTGGAACCATACGATCAAATCTATGTACGACGTAGCCCAGGTTACCAACCTCAAATGAACGTACAAGTGGAAGGGGAAATCCTCTACAATGGTACTTATGCACTAACCACCAAGAGTGAACGTTTAAGTGATTTGGTAAAAAAAGCCGGCGGTGCTACTCCATACGCATACATCAGAGGAAGTAAACTAATGAGAAAAGCCAATGGAGAAGAAATGAAGCGCATGGCAGACGTGATGAAAATTATGCAACGTGAAATGGGTACACAAACCGACTCTTTGAAATTGGAGTTAGATAGTATTTATTCCGTTGGTATTGATTTGGAGAAAGCATTGGCACAACCAGGTAGTGATGCAGATATAGTATTGCGCGAAGGAGACAAATTAATAGTCCCAGAAATGACCAACACCGTGAAAATCAATGGTGCTGTGATGATGCCGAATACCGTATCGTTCAAGAAAAGCGAAACAGTGAATTATTACATCAACCAAGCAGGGGGGTATGCTAATGGAGCACGTAAGAATAAAGCATTCATCATTTACATGAACGGACAAGTAGCTGAAGTAAACAAATGGAGCAAAAAGCAGATAGAACCGGGCTGCGAAATCGTTGTGCCTGTCAAGGATAAGAGTAAAGCTGACAAATGGAACATTCAGACCATTTTGGGCATCGCATCATCCATCGGCTCATTGGGATTAACTGCAGCATCTGTGGCGAACATCTTAAAATAAGATATTATGGTGGAAGACAAAAATTATACAAATGCACCTCTAGAAGAGGATGAATTGGAAATTGACTTGATGGAATATGTCCGCAAGTTGTGGAATGCGCGTATGCTACTATTGAAAGTAGCAGCTGTGGCGGCTATTATAGGGATTATTATCGGATTCAGTTTTCCTAAAAGATATACAGCAGAGGTTGTACTCTCACCAGAATCAACAAAAAATGCAAACAGCCGTCTATCAAGTATGGCCTCGATGTTAGGATTAGGCAATATGGGAGCCGGTAGCGATGCCAATGCATTAAACTTCTCAATGGCATCAGACATTATAGCTTCCACTCCATTTATCCTCGAACTCATCAATACTCCAATACAAACATTAGATGGAAAGATGGATACGACATTAGTGGCTTATCTAGGAACACAAAGTGTGCCCTGGTGGAATACTGTGATGTCTTTACCAAGCAAAGCAATCGGAGGAATCATGTCCTTATTCTCATCGAATAATGAACAACAAGAAGAGAAACCTATTAATCCCTTCCATTTAACTCCCCGACAAAGAGGACAAATAAATGCCGTAAAAGGTATCATCAATGTGGAAACAGAAAAGGGTGGGATGACCAAACTAAGTGTTACGGTACAAGATCCATTGGTCGCTGCCACCATGGCAGATACCGTATTGGTTAAACTCCAAAAGTTCATTACCAAATACAAGACATCAAAAGCAGAAGAAGATTGTAAATATTGGGAACAACTATATAACCAACGCCAAAAAGAATATTATGCCGCACAAGAAAAATATGCTAAATATTCGGATGCCAATAAAAACATCGTATTACAAAGTATTCGCATTGAACAAGAACGTTTACAAAATGAACAAGCTTTGGCATTCCAAATATTCAGCCAAGTAGCGACACAATTACAAATGTCCAAAGCAAAGTTACAAGAAGAAAAACCTGCATTTGCTATTTTGGAACCTGCTTCTGTACCATTGTATCCAACTGGAACCAATAAAAAAATAATTATTTTAGGATTGGCGTTCTTAGCAGTAGCAATTACATCCGCTTGGATTCTTTTCGGAAAAGATCTCTGGCAAAGCTTGAAAGAAGGAATCAAAGAACCGACTGAAAAGAAAGAATAAACAATTTGATTGACAGATTTGTCATTCTGAATGTAACGAAGAATCTCGAAAACATACATGTTAATGTCTCCGAGATTCTTCACTTCGTTTCAGAATGACAATAAATTTTACAAAAACATGAGAAAAGTAGCATTAATCACCGGTATTACCGGTCAAGACGGGTCATTCTTGGCCGAATTCTTGATAGAAAAAGGATATGAAGTACACGGCATCATGCGCCGTTCGTCATCATTCAATACCGCCCGTATCGAACATCTGTACCTAGACGAATGGGTACGCGACATGAAGAAGAGCCGTCTCATTAACCTCCATTGGGGGGATATGA
>JAFYPV010000016.1 GCA_017559935.1 Bacteroides sp.
ACCTCAAACGGTACGTTCTCATAATGGGGCGTATCAGCAGTTTTACGTTGCTTATTTTTTAAAGTTCCTAGAGCACCATTAATCCTTATACTTCTCATCATCTCCATTACTATCTCCTTTTATCCTTCGATTTCTGCTTGGAGTTTTGCTAGATGCTTAGCTTTTTACGTTAAGATAATTAAAAGGTTAGCTGTTTTATTTCAAGAAATGTTATTTTTGTAAAGACTAAATTTAAGCAGTATGCAAACAATCCGTATTTCGACTGAAATTAAGGTATATGCTCCCAATGAGTTGAGCCGTCAATTGTTATCGCTTGCTTTCGGGTGAGGAGAAATCATACCGGGGCTTGGTGCTTTCTGTTTCAAATCGAATTCGTCGGAAGCGGATATGGAGTGGTTTCTTTGTATATAATACTGCATGAGTTTTAATTATGCCATATGTGGCAAAATATTTATAAATTGTAACAATAGAGGTAATTTATGAAATTCTTAAGGATTTGTTTGTTCCATTTAAGGAAAATGTGTATGTATATAAAGATGGTATTTGGTGAATTTTATATGCATATACTGATTCTATTTCTCTTATTATTAATCTGTTATGTTGTAGATGTATTTACTGGTGTTTGCTATGTGGAAATGTTAAAACCCATAGGTAGTATTCTGGCTGTGATGGTTGGCTTGATTGTTTATAAGGCTCAAAAACGTGTGTTGACTTGGAATATACGTGATAGGCTAATTTGTGAACTTAAAGAAATGTATCGTCATTTAGATAAGAATTTAGAGGTGCTTGAGGTTATGCAGCAATCAGAAGAAAAACCTTCTATGATGCACATAGATAAGTTGAAAATAGATGACCATATGACTCTTACGGATGCAGAAATTATGAAAAACATGAGTAAGAAATACACCGCTATTGTTTTTCCGCTGACTATAAGAATGAGAAATTATAACATAACAGTAGATTATTTAAAGACGTCTTTAGAGGAGAATAACAAAGTATTGTTTAAATCTTATATTGAGGAAATGGTGTCAATAACAAAAAGAGTGAAAGAAATAATCTATAAAGATTCTATGGAGTATTTGGTATACGATGTCATAAAAGAATTAGAATCGGAAGAAAAGAAGGAGCAAGATAAAACATTAATAAAGAATGAACCAGCAAAAAAGCAAAGAAAGATAGTTTTTGTTGGTGATTGGGGTAGTTAGTCAGTAAAATAAAACATTAAGCAGTATGCAAACAATCCGTATTTCGACAGAAATTATGGTATATGCTCCCAATGAGTTGGACGAGCAGAGCCGTCAATTGTTATCGCTTGCAAAAGAAGCGACTAACCGGAGTTATGCTGTTTATTCGCATTTCCGAGTAGGAGCAGCCGTACTACTTGCTAACGGGGTAATTGTGACAGGAAACAATCAGGAGAATGTGGCTTATCCTTCGGGACTTTGTGCCGAACGGACGGCTCTTTTTTATGCCAACTCGCAATATCCGGATGTAGAGGTTGAGGCTATTGCTATTGTTACTTCCGATATGGAAACTGTCATTTCTCCATGTGGAGCTTGCCGGCAAGTGATGCTGGAAACCGAAAAACGTTTTGGTAAACCGATACGAATACTCATGGGTGGAGCCAACGAAGTATATGTAGCGGAGAGTGTTACCGATTTGTTACCTCTTGCCTTTGTTTCTTTATAGTTATTCCTTTAAGTTACGCTTTACCACAGCCGGTACACCTGCTGCCAACGAATCGTCGGGGATATCCTTTGTTACGACACTGCCTGCAGCTATAATGCAACGGTTACCTATCGTTACTCCTGGACAAACGATGACGCCTCCACCCAGCCAGCAGTCTTCGCCAATAGTGATAGGGTGGCCTGTTTCTTGTGGTTTGCGACGTTCCATATAGTCCATTGGATGGTTGGGGGTATAGAATTGGCAATTAGGTCCGATTTTGGTATTCTTGCCGATGCGGATGTAGGCGCTATCCAGCATGACGGCATTGTAGTTGATGAACACATTTTCGCCTAGTACGATGCCTGTGCCATGATCGCAATGGAAGGGTGGGCAAATCATCGAACTTTTGGGGATGCCAGGAATTAACTCTTCCAATATTTCCCGATAATTGTCATCGTGGATAGACATCATTCGAAATTGGGCGCATAGCTTTTGTGAACGGGTAATGCTGGCGATCACTTGTGGGTCGGCAAAGCTGTAGAGTTCTTCATTGCGCATCTTTTCTAATTCTGTTTTCATCTTTTCTTCTATCTTTTCATTCCTTATGTGCGATAAGGAAGTCGTATACCTTTATGCAAATATAATCAAATAATAATAGAAAAAAGAATGAACCAATGAGAATTTGGTCTTTGTCATAAAGCGAGGGGATGATTTCGTAATAGCTTGGTCGATTGGTCAATTGAATGTCTTTCTATCTTGGCTTGAATCAATATTAAATATTTCTTTTATATTTTCAATACCAGAAGAAGCAGACATTGCCATACCTTCATTACACTTGGAAATTTCCTCTTCACACTTTTTTAATAATGCTTCTTCAAAATAGCATCGAGTATTGTTTTTCAGAGCAAATTCTCGTTCCAATTCAGCTTTATAATCTTCATAATATTTCTTTATTGTGTGAGCATCCCAACCATCGTAGATATCACTACCCAATAGAAATCCACTTTCAATTTTTCTAGCTATCTCATTTTTAGTTCTTGCTTTTACCAGTGCTCCAGCTGATGTTTTTATAAGTTTCTTTTCAATACTATATGTTGGCATTTCATCAAGACCCACAAAATTGGGTAGGCATTGATATAAATAGAAAATGATTTCATGAATATATTGAGCCGATCTAAGAATACCCATATTACTATTAAGAGATTCATTCCTATAGCATTGAATATAATTCCATAAAGTTTGTATTCCATACATTTCCATCAGGAAAATGTTGGGATACGCTTTTTCTAATTTATGGAAAAAACATTCAAACTGTTTTCTATAACAGGATTCATCGCCAGTGCTTGAATCAAATTTAGGAAAGTAATCCAAAACACTCTTCAATGTCTCAATAGCATCCTCGCGATTCAATCTGATAACTAGGATGTACCCTTGCTCTTTGAAATTTTGTAATTTATTATACATGATATTCTAATTTATATTTATCTATAAAACAAATATCATGCTTTTTTGTTCAATACTGAATCTATAAACTAGAACTCTCCCAATAATTAAGCCATTGCACCATATCGCTGACTGACATAATTATAAACGGCATCCTTGTAATGATTGATACTTTCATCCGAATAACTTTCCGGTAAATCACTCCAAAGCGTATCACGGATAGTGATGATAATGGTTGCCTTTGCTGTAGGGTTATCAAAAGGATTGCTCATTTGGTTAATCATATCCTTGATTTTGGCCAGCAAATCTACTGCAACCTTCTTCAATTTCTTGATTTCCTCCTTGGTCAGATTCTCCTTCATCAATACATCATACATCGAAAGCTGCTCATCGTTCTCGAACCCTTCACGCACATAGCGTTTCTCTTCTTCAGTCAATTGGCCAGAGAGCTGCATCAACTCTTGGAAAGTCTGTTCAATGTTCACCCGATTTTGCTCTTGGTTATATTCACGGATAATCTCTTGATACTTCTCGTAGAAATTGATTCGGGCAGGGTTCTGAGCCAACATCTGTGCGATACGTTCTTGCAACAACTCCTGAATGTCTTTCAAAATCAAGTTCTTTTCTTTGCTCTTGGCAAACTCGCGTCTGAGTAGGTCGAAATTGATACCGCTGATGTCGAATCGACGGGATGCATCCGGCTCAGCCACCATCGTGGCATCTATCTGCAGATGTTCGTTTACGATGTCGTTGATAGCTACACTCAAATCCGTAATGTCGGCATGTTTCCGTTTCTTCTGCAATTCCTTGTAAATGGCTTCTATGGCATCTTTCTGCTGTTTCATTTCAGGCGTGATGTCTTCACGGTCCAGATACTTCCATAGCTTCAGCAATGTCGTTGCATACGTGCAATAAGTCTTTCTGATTTCGGCTGTTTCGCACATGGCATTAGCAGCCTCTTTCAGCAAGAATAGCTTGAAGAAATTATCCGCTTCTATCAGATTCTTCAAATCAAATTCATGCTCATACAGAAAGGCTGTAGCTGCAGCTATCGTTTCAAGTACATGCTGGATAAGTTCTTTCTTGTCTATCGTAGGGTCATTTCCACCTTCTCCTCCAGGATTGGCAGTATAGTCGGCCAACGCTTGACGAAGCGCCTTGACGATACCGATATAGTCGATGATCAATCCATTGGTTTTGCCTTCGGCCACACGATTGGCGCGGGCAATGGTCTGCATCAATGTATGCGCTTTCATCGGCTTGTCGATGTAGAGGCACGATAGTGTCTTCACATCGAAGCCAGTGAGCCACATGGCGCATACAAATACCACCCTCAATTTATTATCTTTGTCCTTGAACTCCTTGTCAAGTTCCCTCTTTTCCATCTTGGTGCGATGCGGAAGTATATCCAATCCCCATTTCTGGAAAGTCTGCACTTCATTCTGTTCTTGGGAAACCACCACCGCCATTTCCGTTTCCTGCATCCACTTGAGCTTGCGGTTCAATTCCTGCACCTCCTGTTGGGAAGTCGATGTAGCAATTTGTTTTTCCAGAGAGGCGATTTCCTTCTGCCAATATTCCTGCACATACTCGTACATCCGCACGCAAGTCACTTTGTTGTAGCTCACCATCATAGCCTTGCCCGATGTCCAAAGGTCGCTATAATGACGCACAAAGTCCTTCGCCACAATGCGCAAACGCTTTTTGGCTGTCAGCAAATGTACTTCCTTGGCAAACTCCCTTTCCAGTTTTGCGAACTGCGAAGCATCCATATCTCCCGCTTGCTCCAAGGCGGCAGCTATCTCTTCATTGATTCCCGGATTCTGCAAGTCTTGCAAGCGTTCGCCTCGGTTTTCGTAATACAAAGGCACCGTCGCCTTATCTTCCACGGCACGTTTGAAGTCGTAGATACTGACATAACCCCCAAAAGTACGGGCGGTAATATTGTCATTGGAAAGCAACGGAGTACCGGTAAAACCAATACGATTGGCCGTAGGCAACAAGTGCATCAGGTTATCGGCAAAGATACCGTTCTGAGTGCGGTGTGCCTCGTCGCTGATTACCACAATATCATGGTCGGGATAAATGGGTTCTGCATCCGGCTTATTGAATTTCTGTATCAGCGAGAAGATGAACGAAGGATTTCCCTTCAGCTTGGTTATCAAGTCTTCACCACTTTGGGCAATGAACTTAGAAGCCTTTACATTCCCCAACATACCGCAGTTCTCAAACGTGTCGCTGATTTGTTTGTTCAGTTCCTCACGGTCGGTCAATACCACAATGGTAGGCGAACCGGCAAACTTACGGCGTATTTTCTGAGCCAAGAAAAGCATGGAGTAACTCTTTCCGCTACCTTGTGTATGCCAAAATACACCAAGCTTTCCATTCTCCAGTTCTCGGTTCCTGTACTTTTCTACCGCCTGATTTACTCCCAAATATTGATGATTTCGTGACAGAATTTTTACCGTCCGTCCGTCCGAATGGTCGTAAAGGATAAAGTTTTCCAATAGGTCGAGGAAGTTTTCTTTCTTGCAGATACCTCGCAGCATGGTAGGCAGTTCGATGCTTCCTGCTTCTGCCTCATTCAGTCGTTTCCATTCGTGGAAGAACTCCCACTTAGAATCAATGGTTCCTACACGTGCTTCCAATCCATTACTGAACATGATGAACGCATTGTGGTAGAACAGCTGTGGAATGGTATCCAAGTAATCCCGATAGTTCTTGTTGAAGGCATCCACCACTTCCACATCGTGGTTTTTCAGTTCCATGAACAGCAATGGAATACCATTGACAAAGCCTACTATATCGGCTCTTCTGCGATACAGCGAACCATATACCCATAGCTCACGCACGCACAGAAACTCGTTCTTTTCTGGCGAAGCAAAGTCGATTACCTTAGCTTTAACTTCTTCCGTTTCACCATTGGGTTTGGTGCGAGTTACCGGTATGCCGTCCTTGATGTACTGATACTTCTGCTCATTGATTTGCATCAGCGACTGGCTGCTCATGCGCTCTGTCATTCGCTCTACAGCTTCGCCCAACTGCTTGTCCGTCATCCATGGATTCAGCGCCTTCAATGCCTTGCAGAAATGGCGTGTGAGCAACACTTCGTGATAGCTTTTTCTGCCTAAAGTACCGGCTTCGCCAAGCACCTCAGCATCCCATGCCATCACACTGTTCCAACCCAATTCATTTTCCAACAAATCGGCTGCACTCTTCTGTATCAGTTGGTCTTCGCTGTAGTCTTTTGACATAATTACTTCGTTTTAAGTTCGTTGAATAATGCCAGTCCCTTTATCGTTAACAAATACTTCTGTCGTGGATGACGAGGAGATTGAGGATATAATTGACGGATATATCCTTCTGCCATGGCAGGAGTTAAATAAAGATTCAAGAAATTGTCGCGTCCTTTAAGGTTGACACCACACATCATTTCCTTTACAGACAATTCTTGCTCGCCAACCACTTGTATTAGACCTATGATGTTCGGATTGTCCGTATTCAACTTGTCCTGTACTTGTCCTGCACTTATCCCGTACTTATCCTGTACTTGTGGGGTACTTGTCCTGTCAATCCATTCTTCAGGCGGATTTACCAACATATATCTGTTCTTCAGTTCATGGTTTTCGCCCATCAATAGATTGCGGAAGAAATTGTTCAAGAAACTATAATCCTGATTGATACCCTTTGCAACATTTTTGTAATTTGCCCTAACCAGTGCGTTACGGAAATACCATGAATGTTGTTCAAACATATCGGTGTTACACTCAAAGCCTATAGACTTCAAGTATTTGATGGCAAAAAGAGCGGTAGTTCGTGTGTTGCCTTCTCTGAACGGATGACTTTGCCAAATACCTGATATGAATTTAGCTATGTGTTCTACCACTTCGCTCATTGAAAGCCCTCTGTAATCGAACTGTTTTTCTTGATCAATGTCATAATCCAAAGCCATACGCAAGTCTTGCCATCTTCCATACATGACGGTATCTCCCCGCAGTACCCATTCTTTCTTCGTGATGTCGTACGTACGCAGTTGGCCAGCATGTTTAAATACCCCTTCAAAGATAGCATGATGAATGGACATTACACCAGCACCACTGAATGTAAACGAAGGCGAACCTATGAGTTTGGCAATATTACCGGAAACTCTATCTGCTTCAGACTTTTCTTCATCATCGGCATCATGTTGAGTCTTTGATATATAGTATTGCTTAATCTGTTCTCGAGCCTCGTCTATGGTTATTTCACCTTCGATGTGCTGACGAGCTGTCTGTTTCAGATACTCCGATACTTGCAAACCATCTACCGCTTGTAAACCAATGGCTACACGCCAAGCTTTAGCACGCTCACGTTTGTGTGGCTCGCTGGCTTTTATATATTCGTCGAAATTAAGGTATAATTGTTCTTCGTTCATATTCATTACCGCTATTGGGTTATACTTCAATTTCTCCACTCATTAGCTTGGGAAGCAAACGGTCACGGGCTTCGGTGAGGAGGCGGATTTGTTCTCTATTTTTCTGAATGCTTTGAAAATATTGAGATACGACTTTATCAAATCTTTCTGCAATGTATTTCGATGGTAACAAAACTAATTCTTCCTTTAGATATTTAAAATGTCTTGCATAACTATAGTTAGACAAATCTATTTCTATTAAGCTATTATAGAATAAGCTTTGTGGCATTCTTTCCAAATCATTAGACATTATTATTTGGGTTCCATCTGCACCCTTAGCAAAGGAAAACGGCACATACTTTAAGACTCTTGTATGATCTCCAAAAACAATGTATGGGGTAGTAACTTCAACCAAGCATTCGATATCATTAGTATAGCCAGCAATATAATTGCGACTTTGGTCAATAACAGGAATACATCCTGAGTTAAGATAATTATTTGCAGAAACCTGCTTAGTTCTTACAACCTTTGATATCAGATCTCCTACTTTCTTTTTCTCCCATCCTTCAGGCACACCATCCACAATCTTGGTATTTTCGTGACCAGGGAAGCGGAGGTCGATAAACCATTCCTTATAGAGGCGTTGAGCAGATTCTTCCAATAGCTTTATTTGCTTCTGATAGTTTTCTATCAAGGAGTCGTAACGGGAAAGAATGTCTGCTATTTTATTTTGTACTTCAATTGGTGGACAAAGGAATAAAATAGTTGATAATTTTTTCCAAGATAAATTGTCTTGCGCCGTTCCTTGAGAAATCTGTTGACAATCTCTTTGTAATATATCAAAGCAATACTTTACAAATTTTACATTAGCTATATTATCATATGGAATAAATCCCATAATACTATCGGGGAAACAGGCAGGGAAAGCTAACAATGCAGTATCTGCGATATTAGCAGCTATAGTTATGCACAAAGTATCTTTTTCCCAAAGTTTACTTTGAGCAAGTCCTTCTTCATTATATGTTTGACTGTATTCTGTAACATATAACCCAGCTGTACCAATATCGCCTGTTTGTATAAAAGGATATCTTCCACCAAATAACCTTGCATCATTACGAGGACGGTGTTTAGATTTACCACGAGAAATAATCCCCATTTGATCTAAAGTAACTTTCTTCCATTCGCTCATACCTCATCCTCCTTTCCAACAATCTCCCAATGTCCATTCTTGTTACTTCCTACACGAATAACAAGGCCAGACTTTTTCAACTCTCCTAAACGACGCTTTACTGTAGCTTCTGATACACCTATTTGCTCGCCATAAGCCGCATAGTTCAGTGTATTATCATTCAAAATGGCCTGATAAAGCTGTTCAGTTATCGGGTCAGAGAACTTATTTATCGGGTCAGAAGCCGTATTTATCGGGTCAGAAACTTGCGATTTCTTGAATGATTCGATTTCTCGGGTCAAGTTACGGATGTGTTCTTTTACCATAAATTCCCGATAAGGAGCTAAAGTTTCTTGCTCACGTGCATCTATCAACGACTGAATGTATTCGGCTTTATCTTCCTTTACGATTTTAGATGGTATCAAGCCAAATTCGTATTGCAAATGATTCATCACCAATCGAGACATACGACCATTACCATCCACCCATGGATGAATAGTGACTAACTGAAAGTGAGCATCGAAGCTCAACAGATATTTGGCAATCACATCATCGGTTTGCAACAAAGCCTTTCTTTGTTCGTTCAGTTGCTTGCAAAATTCTTCCAATTTAGCAGGCACTTTCTGGAAATTCATATACGAACTGCCACCCACACCTGCTGTTACGCCCAACAAGCGGAGGTCGCCTTTAGAAGAATCGAATGTACCTTGCATGGTATAATATTCGCTACCTGTATTCTTCATCACCAATGCCGACAGACCTTTCAGCATTTCTACTGAAAAATCGGTATGCAAACCAGCCATTTGCATGGAGCGTACGTAGGCGTTTTTCAAGTCGAGGTTCATCATCTGCTCCTGAATACTACGTCCCTTGGCCGAAATACCTTCATCGAAAAGAAGTTGGTTCTCTATTTCTGTTACGGTACTTCCTTCAATGGCTGTAGAGTGCGTAATGAGCGAGTAGAGATAGAACTTTTGGTAGTCTATCTGCTCTGCAATGCCTAACCGATGGTACTCATCGAGTAAGGCCAATAGTTTGGTATATGAAGGGTTCATACTCATTTCAAATCCTCCCAACTTTTCAAGATTTCGTCCATCAAGACATTGGCTTCATCATTCAAACGCTTCAGTTCGGCATGAATTTCCGTCATGCGTTCGTGGAAGTCCACACCATCGTCTTCCGCTTCGGCCACACCTACATAAGCACCCGGAGTAAGCGAATAGTTCTTTTCCTCTATCTCTTGGATAGTAGCAATCTTACAAAGGCCAAGTACGTCCTTGTATTCTCCTTCGCCAAACTTTTCGGTGAGCCATTCGTATTGGCGAGCTGTTTCCAGCTTGTCTTCCAACGCATCTTGAAGGGCTTTCATTTCTGCCTCGATGCGTTTCTTGTCTTTGCGAGCAGCATTGTTTATGGCTTCCTTGGCTTCGGCTTTCTGCTTGTAGAGAGCAGCTTGGGCAGACTCTACCGTAATGTCGCCAAGTTCTGTTCTATAGTCTGCCAATAATGCCTGGTATTTATCTGTTTCCCCACGATAGAGGTGAACAATGGCTTGCAGGTTGCGCAACTGCCATTCCGTCCATTCGTTAAGGGTACGGTCTACCACCGTATAATAATTACGTGCATCGATGAAGAGCACCTTATCCCGATTTTCGGCATGCTTGGCCTTATCGAAGAACCACAACGAACAAGGAAGTGAAAGCGTGTAGAAGAAGTTGTTGCCTACACTTACCATGACATCCACATCGCCAGTGCGTACCAACTTTTCACGAATGTCACGGTCTTTGTTGGCACTATCGGTGGCCGAACTTGCCATGACAAAACCGGCACGGCCATGGTCATTCAAGTAAGCATGGAAATAGCTAATCCACAAGTAATTGGCATTACCAATCTCCTTACTCTTGGCATTTACACCCGGTAGGCCAAAAGGCAGACGACCGGCTGCCCATGCCGATTCGGATTTTACTTTGTCTACATTGAACGGAGGATTAGCCATCACATAGTCGCACTTACCTGCCAAATTGTAGGCATCGTGGTAGAATGAATTGGCTTCGTCTCCCGAAACAATCTTACCGTTCAAACCATGTACGGCCATGTTCATCAAGCAAAGCTGGGCGTTGTATTCCACTTTTTCCTGACCATAGAATGTCATTTGTGTATTGGCATTCATGCCGGCATGATTCACAAAATCGCCTGTCTGTACAAACATGCCACCCGAACCGCAAGCGGGATCGAGCATGATGCCCGATGTAGGTTCCAATACATTGACCAACATCTTTACCAACGATTTGGGCGTAAAGAACACGCCATCATCACTGGCTACTGCCTTGGCAAACTTGGACAAGAAATATTCATAGATTCGACCAATCACATCACCACCCACTTCATCAATGGTCTGGTTATTAAAGATACGAAGCAAGTCGCCCAACAAATCATCGGCAAACATGGTGTAGCTCTTGGGAAGAACGCCTGTAAGCTGCTCGCTCTGTTCTTCTACCAACTGCATGGCATAATTCACGGCTTCGCCCAATGAATTGATGTCCTGTCCGTCCTTGGTTTTCAAGCCTGCATCCGCAATATTTGCCGGAAGATTGACCAGATAGTCATATTGTGCTTCACGAGGAAGGAACAAGGCACTCTTGGCTGCAAAATCGCTTGCTTCTACTGGCATCACTCTGCCACCACGGGAGGGACGGCTTTGCAAGATTTCGGCTTCCACCATCTTGAATCGGCTAAAGGCATAACGCAAGAACAGCAAGGCAAGCACCGGCATACAGTATTGGCTGCTGGTGAGCTTGCTTCCTTGACGGAGCAAATCGGCCGATTCCCATAATTCGGCTTCGAGTTTCTTTATATTGGTAATCATTCTTGTCAATTTAATAGTTCTGTTTGTAACTTGAATGCATCTGCATCTACTTTCATTTGATATATCTTGATTTCAGGATTTAGTTTTTTGGCTGCTTCTATGATTTCTGTTCGTTTCTCATCATCTATATTCACTCCTAAATAAACCGAATCATAACATTCACCGCCCATTTTAGGGACAAACCTAATTTCCTTGTAATCAATAAATTCATTTTTCTCTAATTCTGAAGGTACATAATAGGGAGTCATTCTTGAAGGATCTACAATCACCAAACGTACTTCCTGCTCATGTTCCCATGCTTTTCCCTTGGTAGATAATTGATAAGTCCACAAGTCTTCATTCCTTTTAAAGAAGTCTGGCTTTTCAATAATATCCTTGTATCGGACTTCAAATTTCAAATATCCTAATATGATGTTCCCAATAATACGAGAAAGGTATTTATCTGCCTTCTCCATATCTATTCCAATACAGATACCTTTGTGGCAATTATAATAGCTCCACATCAATAATGAATCATTGACTTTGGATAGGCTACACAACCATGTTTTATCTCTATTGTTTTCGAAACGATTAGATTCTAAATCCATGATAGCTTCCTTGCCCCAAGTTCTTGCTCTTTCTATGGGTACTTGTGAGAAGTCAATCAAACTTGGGTGACAATCAAACGGATCATTCAATTTTGTTGCATTGGTAAATTGGATATTGCCTTTGGACAACATCGCCAATCCACCTTGTGCATCCAAATATTTATATAGTTTAATTATTCCCATTTGAGGTTTCTTTGGTTTTTGGCTTATTAAAACATTTTGTTTTCCTATGTTCTTTTGAGGATGCTCCTACATGACGGATTGTTTCAGTTTTCTTTAATTCTTCCGAAAGTATCAATAATCATGTATCAACTCATATATGCAAAAGTAATATAATAATGTATGAATGCCGAATGAACCCTCATAAAAGATGCATTTTTTACTATATATATGCGATTTTATCATAAAGATAATTAGGTATATGGACAATTAAAGTTTTGTATGGAAATTGTCAGAGCCCTTAATCCTTATACCTTCCCATTATCTCCATCACCATTTTCTTCATATCTTTCCGGAGGGTAAGAGGTTTTAGTACCTCCACATCCTTTCCCTGAGCTAGTAGCTCTTGCTTAAAATCAAAAGTGGGATTCAAGTAGAATTCGAAGTCGGCATATTCGGGGGTATCCGTTAATTCTTTTTGAGAATGGTGCAATGGAAGGGTGCGCAGATAGTTGGCGTAAGGGTAATAGGCGCGGATCACGATTTGCTGGGCTTTGTTTGAGGAATCGTGTAACACGCCGTAACAGTCATGAAAGAACGTTTTGGCAGAGAAGTCGGTTGGGAAGTTGAACTGCTCGGATAGCTCCTCGACCGTTTCCATACGGTCTAAAGCATAGACGGTGGGTGTATTACGCTTGTAGTTCTTGGCCAACAAGTACCAGCGCTGCTTGAACACTTTGATGGCATAAGGTTCAACCACAATATTATAAGGTGTTGCCTGACTGAACTTGTGGTAGGTAATCCGTATCTTGTGATTGACCTTCATGGCTCTGGCAATGGTCTGAAAAAATTCCTTTCCGGCAGGGATATGCTCCATCAGAAGTCTTTCTTTCAAAGCTCCACTATCCATTAGAATGTTGCTAATGGAAAGTGAGTCGAGCATCCAACTTTTGAAGCTGTTGTTCTTCAACAATTCCTTGTCTTCTATATAATAGTAATATCCTCCTTTGGTCTGACATTCGATGTTGATACCAAGCATGTCTTGTATGGCCTTTCGATGGCGGTTGAAGGTTTGTCGAATCATGGGGATTCCGCCACTTATTTCTGTCTTGACCCAACGCTCGTTAAATTCTTGTAACGTAATTCCGTTGGATAGATAAATAGTCTCGACCATCCACAGATATTGTCTAAATATGAGAGGTGCTTTCATGTCGCTATTTTGAGAGATTAATTGGGGATGATGAATTTTTTCTAAATATACGATATTTTTTTGAAAGGTGAAGCGAAAAATGTTACAGGTTGCAATTTCCTTTGCGACATCAATCTTTAAAATAGTAGATTATGGCAAAAATGACCCAAGAGGAATTTAAGGAAATTCTCAAGATGCTGGAGGAAGCGGGTATGGAACCTCAAGTTTGTAATACACCGGTGTTATACATAGATACTGCTGTGCAAGCGGGTATCCCTACTAACAGAGGTGAGTTTACGCGAGGAAAAACATTGATGTTACCCGAAGAACTAATAAAGGGAAACCTGACGTTTGTGGTGGATGTGGAGGGAGACTCGATGAAGGATGCGAATATCTTGCCGGGAGACCGTGTGCAACTGCAAACAGGACTGCCTGTGAGGGATGGTGACATCATCATCGCTTCGATAGATAACGAGTGTACGCTGAAGTCTTATTGCGAGGATGAACAGGGTAACAAGTGGTTGGTTCCGCACAACGATGCTTATAAGCCCATCTTGCTGACAGAGGAGATGAATTTGAACATTGTGGGTACTGTAACTCGTGTCTTCAAGGATGTACCGAGAATGTCGTATGCCGAGTTGCTGAAGCGGGTGAATGCAGCAAGGGAAAAAATGGAATCCCGTAGGAAGGAGATAACGACAGAACGGGTTGAACAGGTAATCCGTGAGATGGGTGATGTGGTGAAGCAGGCCCGCCAATGGTATGCGGTGTTTCGTCCAATGGTGGATGTCGGGGTACTGACTGAGGATGATTACGACTCCTTTGCTTATAAGGTTTCTTCTTTGCTACCGATGCATGACCGTCTACCGGTTCCGTCCGAATTGCGCCGAATGGCGGTGGATAGTTTCCGAAAGCAGGTGGACGATTGGAGAAGCGAAGATGCACCGGTCAGCGGTTACCGATTCGAAGCTTATCGACGAATAGCGAGACAGACTAAGGAGAAATTATTGAGGTGATAACTCCCCACAACTCCCATGAAACTACCGAAAAAAGCCGTTCAACTCCCATAACAAGGCGCTACTTTACGCGCAACTCCCCACAACTTTACGCCGATGGAGAATCATTCTTCATCGGCTTTTTTTGTGTCTAACTTTGCTCTCGGAATCAGTTATTAATCTTTTAATACTTAATCTATTATGACAAATCAAATTCAAATTTTTGAGAACAAGGAATTCGGTACTATCCGCACCAAGAGTAATGAACAAGGCGAAGTTCTTTTTTGTGGCAAGGATGTGGCATTGGCGTTGGGCTACAAGAATCCTACGAAGGCAACTAGAACGCATGTAGACAAAGAAGACCGATGTATGTCCGAAATGGACACCCTTCAACGAGGTAGTCAATTTACCATCTTTATCAATGAGTCCGGCCTTTATGCCTTGATCCTTTCTTCTAAACTTGATAGCGCCAAACGATTCAAGCATTGGGTTACTTCCGAAGTTCTCCCATGCATCCGCAAGCAAGGAGGCTATATGGTGGCAAGTCCTCACGAAAGCGATGAAGTGATTCTGGCACGAGCCTTACAGATCATGCAATCCACGCTGCAAAGAAGAGATGAATTGATTGCCAAACTCAAACCGAGAGCTGATTATGCCGACCATGTACTGGATTCCATCAGCTGTTTTACCGTAACACAGATAGGCAAGGAGTTGGGCATGACGGGGCACGACTTGAACATGTTGCTTTGCTCGCACAAGATTCAGTATGTGCAATCGGGACAATATCTGCTTTATGCTGACTATGCCCGACAAGGTTTTGCCAAGAACAGAACTTTCTCGCATAAGGCAAACGACGGAACGCTATGCACGCGTACCTATCTAGTATGGACGGAGCGAGGACGCCACTTTATCCATCGTTTGTTGAGTGGCAATCGTATGGTAGGGTAAGTAAGCATTAATCGAAAAACACAATTCTTAAATTATAAATTAGATGAAAACATTCTTTAAAGTAACTGCACAGGGCGAACCGTTCGCCGTGCAAAGTCAGAAGGCCGAAGGGGGTCAGTTGATGAAGTGTAACATCGTTCTTCAGGAGTTGGGCGGTAAGTTTGAAAACAGCTATGTGGCTACAATCTTGGGAGAGCAGGCCAAAATGAGATTTGCCAAGGATGAATTGGTTGCAGCTTCGCTGAGATTTTCCACCCGTGAGTACAACGGACAGATGTATCAGGACATCGTGGTGAGTGAAATTGTGAAACTGATTCGTTGATTGGCTGAATGATGACAAAATTTACATGTATGGGTCGGGGGCATGGTGCCCCTGCCATCCCTTCTACCCGCGAAGATTGGGAGAAGATGAGGCGCGAGCCTTGGCTGGCCGAGATGTGCCGGCGCATAGCCGAGGGCGAGGAGGAGCTGAAAGGGAAGTTGCCCATCTGGACGCCTTCGTGTGCCGAGTTCAAGAACAACCACCGGGCGATAGCCGATGCCGTGAAACCGCTTCGCCGGTTGATGCTGGACTTTGACGAGAAAGGTCATTCGGCAGAGATATTGGAACGCTCGCTGAAGTTGCAGGAAGCGGGCAAGTGGGAAATTCTGCTTGTGGAGGAGAGTGTACGAAAAGGTACGCATGTGCTGATAACGCTGCCCAAGGGGATGATTCCGCAAGAGGTGCAAGCCCGATTCTCGGAAGATGTGGGCTTTCAGGCGGATCCTGCCTTGAAGGATGTGGCAAGGTGTATTTATATGGTGCCGGAGGCGTGTACGCTGTATGTGAATGAGGCGATGTTTGTATGCGAGAGTGAAGAATGGGAAAGTGAGGATGAGGTGTGTGAGAAACCTCAAATCACCGAAGTTCAGTCTTCCTATCCCGAGACCTACGAGGAGATTCCTTATGAAATTATTATGGAGGTACTTGAAGAGCAGATGGGAGGGAAGCCCGATGTGGGAAGTCGTAACAACTTTATCTTTTCCATGGCGTGCCACATGCGATACATCTGCAACGATGATCCTAACTGGATTGCTCAAGTGTTGCCCACTTATGGTGAGGAGCGGACGAAGTTTCTCAATACCGTACGGAGTGCTTGCCAACGCATACAGACGAAGACGATGCCGCGCATCATGAAGCGCACGTTGACTATCTGCAAGCAGCGACAGGAGGAAACATCGGAAAGCATCCATCTGAAATCGGAAGCCAGTAATCCACCTGCCTTGCCCAAGCGGTTACCGCCTCTCATCAAGCTTTTGTTGAGTCGTACGCCGAAGGTGTATCAGCCGGCGGTGGCGTGTGCTGTCTTTCCGGCATTGGGGGCGCATCTGTGGCAGACAACTTTTCGCTACATAGACAATTGTCTGCACGAGGCTACATTGGCCAACTTGTTGCTGGCACCTACTGGAAGCGGGAAGAGTTGTGTGAACGTCCCCATCGATTACATCATGGCTGATATCCGCGAGCGTGACCGATTGAGTATGGAGAAGGAGCGCAAGTGGAAGCAAGAGGTGAGTAGCAAAGGGTCTAATAAGGACAAGCGGGTGAGGCCGGAGGGAATCATCATTCAGGAGATTGATCCCGATAGTACGAGTGCGGCTTTTGTGCAGCGTATGGCGGATGCCAAAGGGCGTTTCCTTTACGCAAGGATGAACGAGATAGAGCAGCTTACGAATCTTTCCAGCCGGGGGAACTCGCGCAATGTGTTCGACCTCCTTTGCCTGGCATTTGACTATGGCAATGTGTATGGACAGACGCGTGTGGGTACTTCGAGCGTGAGCGAAAGGGTGTGCGTGCGCTTCAATTACAATGTGAGTACCACCGTGCGCAAGGGGCAGGCTTTCTTCAGTCGGGTACTTACGGATGGTCCGCTTTCGCGCATTGGCATGTGTACCATTCCCGAAAGGGAGATTGGGGCGGAGATGCCGGTGTATGGAACGTACGGTGATGAGTTTGCCGAGGAACTGAAACCTTACATCGACCGGCTTTCGGCTGCCCGGGGATTGATCGAGTGTCCCTTGGCAAACAAGCTGGCGAAAAAGTTGATGCAGGAGAATGCTGATTTTGCTCGTCTCTCGCAGAGCCGTGTGTACGAGAACTTCTCTTTCCGTGCGAACGTGATCGCCTTTATCAAAGCGATGGTGCTGTATGTGGCGCATGGCGAGGTGTGGGACAAGACAATGGAGGATTTCGTGCGGTGGTCCTTGAGGTATGACCTTTGGTGCAAGATGCATTTCTTCGGTCAGGCCATTGAGGATGAGGAGAACAGCGGAAGGAACATTTCCCGACCGGGACCTCGTAACTTGCTCGACTTGTTGCCTGAGGTATTTACTCGCGAAGAGGCTGGTTTGTTGCGTCAGCGTCAGGGTATCCGTTCGGGCTCCCTCTCGTTCATGCTGAGCAATTGGAAGAAGCGGGGATACATCGAACTATATGGCGAGGAAGTGGCGCAGAAGGACATTGCCCGTCAGCGGTACATCAAATCGGAAACGTACTTGAAGGAGCATCCGCAGCAAGATTGGTCAGTTGGTCGGTTGGTCAGTTAAATTTATCAATATTCAAATTACAATAACATGAGTAGAGGAATCAGAAATAACAATCCACTTAACATCCGTCACTCTGCCGACCGTTGGCAGGGGGCGCGGATAGAACAGACAGATCCAAGTTTTATGCAGTTTGAATCCATGGCGATGGGGTATCGTGCCGCGTGGAAGATATTGGAAAGTTATTGGAAACACTTCCATCGGACGGGGCAACCTTATACGGTAACTACCATTATCCGTCGTTGGGCACCGTCCAAGGAGAACGACACGCAAGCCTACATCCGCTCGGTACTTCTCCTTTCCGGATTGGGTGGCAAAGAGAATCTTCCGCAACCGTCGCGTGGGGTAGACACTGGAAGGCTGGTGAGGCTTGTGGCAGCCATGACGGTGGTGGAATGCGGAATTGCCTACAAGGATGTGGATACCGAATCCATCTGTAAGGGGTATGAACTGGCTTTTCCCGGCAAGCGTTCGTATGCAAGGACGCAACCTGCAGACACAAGCGAGGAAATGGAAGACTTGCTGATGTGGGACGAATATAGGGATTGGTAAATATAGGTTCATCGGGCGTAAAAAACCGCCCGATGCCTTTGTTTTTTTGCGGGGCTTATACTATTTTTGCATATTGCTAACCTTGGATATATTAATTCTTCAAAATAAATTAAGAAAAACACAATGGCCACATTGAAAGAAAAAATCGGTTATGGATTCGGCGATATGTCGTCGTCGATGTTTTGGAAAATCTTTAGTGCATATCTACCTATTTTCTACGCAACAGTATTTCATTTGAGTTTGGAAGTAACAGGGGTGTTGATGTTGGTAACCCGTATTTGGGATGCGGTATCGGACCCAATGATGGGTATTATTTCTGACCGTACTTCTACCCGTTGGGGAAAATATCGTCCTTATTTGTTATGGATTTCCATTCCGTTTGCCATTGCGGGCGTGCTGTTGTTTACCAAACCGGAATTCGGCGAAACTGGTAATACTGTATGGGCATTCGTTACTTATATTCTCATGATGACTGTCTACACTGCTATCAACGTGCCTTACGGCTCAATGTTGGGTGTGATGACAGAAGATTCGGATGAAAAGACCGTGTTCTCTTCTTTCCGCATGTTCTTTGCTTATGCTGGTTCGTTCATTGTATTGGCTATGTGGGAACCTCTCTGTAATTTCTTTGCTACTTCGTTGGGCACGCTGAAAGCTGGCGAAACATTGACACGCGACCCACAGGCTTGGCAATATGCTATGATTGTGATTGGTGTGGTTTGCTTTGCGCTCTTTGTCCTCACTTTCTTAATGACTCGCGAACATGTGAAGACCGTAGAAAAGACTACCAGTGTGAAGGACGACCTTGGTTCGTTGTTGCATAATGGTCCTTGGTGGATTCTGCTTGGTGGCGTGTTGTTCTTCAACTTCTTCAACGCTATCCGTTATGCAGCTATCCCATTCTTCTTTACAACACTTATTGCTGCTGATGCTCACCTCAGCATCTTCTCGGTAGAGTTCTTGTTCTATGCAGGTATCTTCCTTGCAGTAGGTGAAGTGGCAAACATGGCAGGTGTGGCAATGGCTACTCCGATTACCTTCAAGTTGGGTAAGAAGACTACTTTCCTTTACTCGCTTGTGGCGCTTATCGCCCTCTGTATTGCCTTCTATTTCGTACCGACAACTGGTACAGGTGCATATTGGACTTTGTTGATGCTCCAAATTCTCATCAGTATCCTTACCGGTGTGATTTCTCCGCTTGTATGGAGTATGTATGCTGACATTTCCGACTATGCTGAATTGAAGTTCAAGACCGCTTCTACTGGCTTGATTTTCTCTTCATCGTCTATGGCTCAGAAGTTTGGTGGTGCATTTGGTGGTGCTGCCGTGATGTGGCTCTTGGCTGCTTTCGGCTTTAATACAGAAGAGGGTGCCGTACAGACTGAAGAAGCTATTCATGGTATCCAGTTGTTGATGAGCTGGATTCCGGCAGGTATTGCCGTTCTATCGGCTATCTTTATCATCATTTATCCGCTTACAACCAAGCGTATGAAGGAAATTGGTGAACAATTGAAAGAGTTTAGAAAATAACATATTATTAAACAAATAAATTTATTATTATGGCAAATAATATTCCTTGGCAGGATCGCCCGGAAGGATGCAAGGACATCGTGTGGCGTTATAGTGAAAATCCGGTAATCGACCGTTATAGTATCCCTTCATCAAATAGTATTTTCAACAGTGCCGTGGTGCCTTATGGTGATGGCTTTGCAGGTGTATTCCGTTGCGATAACAAGCGTGTACAGATGAATATCTTTGCAGGTTTCTCAAAGGATGGTATCAACTGGGAAATCAACCACGAACCAATCGAATTCAAGTGTGGTAACACAGATATGATTGAAAGTGACTATAAGTATGACCCACGTGTGACTTGGATTGAAGACCGCTACTGGATTACTTGGTGTAACGGTTATCACGGACCTACTATCGGTATCGGTTATACTTTCGACTTCAAGGAATTCTACCAATGCGAAAATGCATTCCTTCCATTCAACCGTAACGGTGTGCTTTTCCCAGAAAAGATTAACGGCAAGTATGCAATGCTTTCTCGTCCTAGCGATAATGGCCATACTCCGTTTGGTGATATCTATTTGAGCTATAGCCCGGATATGAAGTATTGGGGTGAACACCGCTGTGTAATGAAAAAGACTCCGTTCGAAGAAAGTGCATGGCAGTGTACAAAGATTGGTGCAGGTAGTGTGCCTATCTTGACAGAAGAAGGTTGGTTGATGTTCTACCACGGTGTAATTACTACTTGCAACGGTTTCCGCTACACAATGGGTGCTGTATTGCTTGACAAGGAAGATCCTAGCAAGGTGCTTTATCGTAGCATGGAATACTTGCTTGCACCGGCTGCTCCTTACGAATTGGTGGGTGATGTGCCTAATGTAGTGTTCCCTTGTGCTGCTCTTCGTGATGGTGACAAGGTATCGATTTACTACGGTGCTGCCGATACTCACGTTTGCATGGCATTCGGTTACATCAGCGAAATCATTGATTTCTTGAAAAGACAATAATTGATTCATATAAAAAAAGAAAAGGTTGCCGATTGGGCAACCTTTCTTTTTTATATGGTTTTGATTACTTCAAACCACGGTTCTTCAAGAGAGCGTCGATTTGTGGTTCGCGGCCACGGAAGTTAGTGTACATAACCATACCGTTGTCGATACCACCCGGAGTGAGGACGTACTTGCGGAACTTTTCAGCCACTTCTTGATTGAAGATGTCGCCAGTTTCAACGAATGCATCGTATGCATCAGCATCCAATACTTCTGCCCACATGTAGCTATAGTAACCAGCAGTGTAACCACCACCCATAGTGTGGC
>JAFYPV010000142.1 GCA_017559935.1 Bacteroides sp.
CTTCCGGCTTGTAGTGCTGAGCGATGCCACTGATGATGGTGCGGTTTTCCAATCCGTCGGCAATCTTGAACTTCAAGAGCTTCTTCATCTTTGGTACGTTTTCGCATTCCAATACCTTACCTACACGGATGTCCAACTTTTCGAAGTCTTCGAAAGCAATAGTTGGCTTGATAGGATTAGCCTTGTAAGCTGCTGCTTCATTCAATTTCTTGATGTCTTCCAAACGTTGCATCTGTGCATCGATAGCACTATCTTCAATCTTGTCGAACAACAAGGCTGCTTCGCCCAACTGGTGGCCAGCCTTCAACAAGTCGGTGTTACCCAATTGAGTCCATTCGAAAGTTTCCATGTTCAACATCTTGCGGAGCTTTTCACTGCTGAATGGCAAGAATGGTTCGAATGCAATCGCCAAGTTAGCAACCAATTGCAAAGAAATATGAAGAATAGTCTTAACACGTTCTGGGTCAGTCTTGATAACCTTCCAAGGTTCGCAATCTGCCAAATACTTGTTACCGATGCGGGCCAAGTTCATAGCTTCCTTCTGTGCATCGCGGAACTTGAATACATCGAGCAACTTTTCTACTTCTTGCTTTACATCAGCAAATTCCTTCAACGTTTCTTGGTCGTAGTCGGTCAATTCGCCACAAGCAGGAACTACACCATCGTAATACTTCTTGGTGAGTTGCAATGCACGGTTCACGAAGTTACCATATACGGCTACGAGTTCGTTGTTATTGCGAGCTTGGAAGTCCTTCCAAGTGAAGTTATTGTCCTTAGTTTCAGGAGCATTAGCAGTCAATACATAGCGAAGTACATCTTGCTTACCCGGGAAGTCCACCAAGTATTCGTGCAACCAAACGGCCCAGTTGCGTGAAGTTGAAATCTTGTCGTCTTCGAGGTTCAAGAATTCGTTGCTCGGTACGTTATCCGGAAGGATATAGCTACCTTCTGCCTTCAACATAGCTGGGAAGACGATGCAGTGGAACACGATGTTATCCTTACCGATGAAGTGAACGAGGCGTGTTTCAGGGTCTTTCCACCATGTTTCCCAAGTGTCAGGAAGCAATTCCTTAGTATTTGAAATGTATCCGATAGGAGCGTCGAACCAAACGTAAAGTACCTTACCTTCAGCACCTTCTACCGGTACAGGGATACCCCAATCGAGGTCACGGCTCACGGCACGAGGTTGCAGGCCCATATCGAGCCAGCTCTTGCATTGGCCGTATACATTCGGACGCCATTCCTTGTGGTCTTCCAAAATCCATTGACGCAACCAGCCTTCGTGCTTGTCGAGTGGGAGATACCAGTGCTTGGTTTCCTTCATTACTGGTTGGCTACCGCTGATGGCACTCTTTGGATTGATCAAGTCGGTTGGAGAAAGTGATGTACCGCACTTTTCGCATTGGTCGCCATATGCGCCTTCTGCGTGGCAATGCGGACATTCGCCAGTGATATAACGGTCAGCTAAGAATTGCTTAGCTTCTTCGTCGTAATATTGCATGGAAGTCTTTTCCACGAATTCACCCTTATCGTAGAGCTTGCGGAAGAAATCCGAAGCTACTTCGCGATGAGTGGCAGAAGTAGTACGTGAATAGATATCGAATGAGATACCGAATTCCTTAAATGAATCCTTAATCAATGTATGATAGCGATCGACAACATCTTGTGGAGTGATGCCTTCCTTCTTTGCACGGATAGTAATAGGTACTCCATGTTCGTCGGAGCCACCGATGAAAAGCACGTCTTCCTTCTTCAAGCGGAGGTAGCGTACGTAGATATCGGCAGGTACATAAACACCTGCCAAGTGACCGATGTGTACCGGTCCGTTGGCATACGGAAGTGCCGATGTTACGGTTGTTCTTTTGAAATTCTTTTCCATATATGTATGTTTTTTATTTTTGAATCATTATGATGTGTATGCAAAGATACATCCTATCGCTGAAAAATTAACTATAATTGTGACTTATTTTACAGAAAAGGAATCTACTCTTTGGGGAAGAACGATTTATTTTCCCCAACTCTCCCTATCTAGATTACGGTATCCGATAGCCTCTGCCAAGTGATGAGGCTTTATGGCATTACTTCCTTCCAAATCAGCAATGGTACGGGATACTTTAAGTATACGGTCGTATGCGCGTGCCGATAGGTTAAGACGTATCATGGCATTTCGTAATAGATGAAGGCTTTTTGTGTCTAGAGTAGCATATTCTTGTAATAATTTGCTTTCCATTTGGGCATTACAATAGATGCCTGGATGATTGACAAACCGTTCTTCTTGTATTTTTCGAGCTTTTATCACTCTCTCGCGGATGATGGAACTACTTTCGCTAGCTCTTTGTTCTGCCATTTTTTCAAAAGGAACTGGAACGATTTCGGTGTGAATATCTATTCGATCTAATAAAGGACCAGATATCCGATTGAGGTATCGATGAACCTGTCCTGGGTTACATGTACAAGGTTTGGTAGGGTGCGTAAAATATCCACATGGGCATGGGTTCATGGAGGCTACCAGCATGAAACTAGCGGGATAATCTAAACTGTATCTAGCGCGAGAGATAGATATGTGTCTGTTCTCTAGTGGTTGACGGAGTACCTCTAATACATTTTTAGAGAATTCAGGTAATTCATCCAGAAATAATAAACCATTGTGGGCAAGACTAATTTCACCAGGTTGGGGATTACTACCGCCTCCGACCATAGCAACTTGGGATATAGTATGATGTGGGCTTCGAAAAGGACGGGTGGCAATAAGTGAGTCGTTTTTGCTTAATTTTCCTGCAACAGAATGTATCTTTGTTGTTTCCAAACTTTCTGCTAACGTAAGAGGAGGAAGGATTCCTGGTAGCCGTTTGGCCATCATGGATTTACCGCTTCCTGGAGGACCTATCATAATCAGATTGTGACCGCCCGCAGCTGCTACTTCCAACGCTCTTTTAACATTCTCTTGCCCTTTTACATCTGCAAAGTCATAGGTGAAATGGTCTTGTTGTTGGAAGAACTCTTCACGGGTATGGACAATGATAGGTTTCAATTTTCGTTCTCCATTAAAGAATTCAATGACTTCCTTGATGTTTTCTACTCCATAGACATCCAGATTATTTACTACTGCTGCCTCTTTTGCATTTTGTTTAGGAAGGATGAATCCTTCAAAACCTTGTGTTCGTGCGCTAATGGCAATGGGTAAGGCACCTTTGATTGGTTGTAAACTTCCGTCTAGACTAAGTTCTCCGATAATTAAATAATTTGCTAACTTTTCTGAATGGACTTCTCCAGCAGAGGCCAATATGCCGATGGCTAAAGGAAGGTCGTAGGAAGAGCCTTCTTTGCGAATATCTGCAGGTGCCATATTGACTACAATTTGGCGAGAAGGGAACTTATATCCATTTACTTGGAGTGCAGAAATAATTCGTTCATGACTTTCTTTTACTGCAGAATCGGGTAATCCAACTAAAAAGAATTTAATACCTCTTGAGCTATTTACTTCTATGGTTACTATGGTAGCATCAATACCTTGTACTGCTGCACCAAAAACTTTAACTAGCATATAATAACGTTTAGTTGTATTATTAATAATTATCTTTTTTGCTTTTTTGTAGTTCTTTCTTTATCTTTTTTGATAAGTTCTTTTACTTTATTAATTAAATCTTTTCCTCGTATATTTCGTGCTATGATACGTTTGTTCTTATCTAATAGTAAGTTGCTAGGTAGTGAATGTATATTTTGCCCTTTGATAATAGCATTGTTCCATCCCTTGAAATCGCATATTTGTTTCCACTGTGTTGTATCTCTATTCGATGCCTTGAGCCAAGCCTCTTTTTCTAAGTCTAATGATAGACTGCAAATCAAGAATTTTTCTTTCTTTAAGGCTTTGATTACTGATTGGAGAGAATCTTGTTCTATAATACTTTGAGGATGCCAACTAGCCCAAAAGTCTATTAATACATATTTGTCACGGACATCGCTCCATTTAAAGTTATTTCCTTCTCTATCTTTTCCTGATAATGAATGAATATTATGTGATTTAATTTTATTATTGAAATTTTCGATTTTAGGCAGAAGGAGCATCATATATGGGGTATCTTTGATTGTACCGCTCTGATTTTCTATTAATTCTTTTAAATGTTTGTAATCGGGTGATTGGCTATTTACAAAATATTTGTCTATTAAATAAAGGTTTGTAAAAGAGTGCTTATTGGCTTGAATCAGTGAGTCGACAATATGTTCTGTTCTTTTTTTATCTGTTTCCCTTAATAAGGTTAGGATATCATTCATTAGTTTGTTCTCTCCTTTACCTTGGATCTTTAGTTCTGTCGTGGAACCTTTGATATGAACACTTTGTCCTTTTTCTGCAAAGATAGGTAATGTCTCTTCTGTGTTAAATATAATTGAAAATACAGTGAATGTGTCTGGAACGATTGAGTACTCAAAAACTCCATTATTGCAAATGATGGTATCTAATTTATAATCGGGAACTTGATAGTATAATAATAGCGTATCAGAAGTCAGCCCACTGATTTCTCCTTTCAGAATAAATTTATTTTTCTCGTTACTACAGCTTGTTATCAGCCATGCCAATGTGAGCAAGAAGTATATTGTTTTTCTCATTGTTGCTATTTTTGCGCTAAAATACATATTTTGTATGGATGAATCTGCATTTGGATGCACTTTTTTGTATAAAAAAACAGGATACCCTATAAGAGTATCCTGTTTGTATGTTAGCTTTACCTAATTACTTGATTGCACTTGCAAACTTAGCGAATTCGCGGTCGTTAGCAGCCTTAGCAGCCAATGAAGCGTCCTTAGCGATAGCGCTCTTGATGCTGCTCTTAACCAATGATTCGTTGTTGGTGCGAGCACCTACGATAGCCATCAAATAGTCTGTCATAGCGTCCTTGTTCTGGATAGCTTGTAATGTGGCCTTAGCCTTGTTGTAGTCCTTAGCCAAGATTTGAGCCTGAGCGGCGCTGTTAGTCTTAGCGTCACCGAATGCGTTAACTGCTCTTTGGTATTGACCTTGCTTGATGTACAAGTTACCCAAAGCTTCGTTAGCAGCGTTAGCGCCTGTAGCCTTACCCAAGTAAGTTTCAGCAGCAGCTACGTTGTTCTTAACCAATTCTACCAAACCGAGGTTAGAGTTAACTTCAGGAGCGTTAGCGTTCTTAGCTGCAGCTTGCTTGAAGAATGATTCAGCCTTAGCCAAGTCACCAGCTTCGAATGCCATTTCACCCAAGTTGTTGTATGCACGGAAATCGTTAGGGAACAACTGAGTTGTCTTAGTGAAGATAGCTTGTTGACGAGCCTTGTCGTTAGTCAAAGTAGCAGCGTAAAGCACTTCTTCTACGCTCAATACCTTAGCATCTGTATCGAATGCTTCGTTGATTTCTTCGTCGCTACGGCCGATGATGTCGTAGTTAGCAGTCAAACGAGCACGACGCAACTGAGGAAGGATTTCGTCAGCCAAAGTCTTGTATACAGAAGAGATGTTCTTGATTTCGTTTTCTCTTTGTTCTGGGTCTTGGTACATAGAAAGAACACGGAGAATCAAATCCTTGTCTTGCAAGTTAGACTTAGAAACCAATTCTTGGAAACCTTCCCAGTCCTGAGCAGTGTACTTAGCGTCAACGTTAGCGTCGATCTTAGCCTTCTTCAACTGCTTGTTCAAG
>JAFYPV010000143.1 GCA_017559935.1 Bacteroides sp.
CAGGCGATATCATCGGTTTGCCTGACAACGGTACCTTCAAGATTGGTGACACCTTGACCGAAGGCGAAAAGCTTCACTTCAAGGGATTGCCAAGCTACTCGCCGGAAATGTTCAAGTACAGTGAAAATGCCGACCCGATGAAGCAGAAGCAGTTGGCCAAGGGTATCGACCAGTTGATGGACGAAGGGGTAGCCCAGTTGTTCGTGAACCAGTTCAATGGCCGCAAGATCATTGGTACAGTAGGTCAGCTCCAGTTCGAAGTTATCCAGTACCGCTTGGAAAACGAATACAATGCCAAGTGTCGTTGGGAACCAATTAGCCTTTACAAGGCATGCTGGATTGAGAGCGATGATGCCGAAGAACTCGAAGCATTCAAGAAGCGCAAGTACCAATACATGGCGAAGGACCGCGAAGGTCGGGATGTGTTCTTGGCAGATAGTGGCTATGTGCTCCAAATGGCTCAGATGGATTTCAAGCATATTAAATTCCATTTTACTTCAGAATTTTAATTGTATTTGTAAGTTTAATATAGTTCGCTGAAAGTTGGCTTTAATCCGGCTTCCAGCGAACTTTTTTTATACTTATTTTTTTTACATTCCTATTTTTAGATGATTAGGTATTTGTGTTGAAGTGTCATAGAGCTTTATTACAAATTGTTTTTAAGCGTCTTTAGATGCTTGAACGTATTATAGACGGAATCTTTATTTTCTTTCCTCTTTTTGCTTTATAAAAGCAATGGGTTTTCAGATAAATTCATTTACTTTGTAGTATTAAACTCCTTATAATACTTGAAAGACATGTTAACTCAAATTATCAACGGTAAAATATTAACACCTCCAGGGTGGATCGAAGATGGTTCGGTCATAATCAGAGACGGCCATATATTGGAAGTGACTAATTGCGACTTGCCTTTGACGGGTGCCAAGCAGGTGGATGCCAGAGGTCGATACATTGTGCCGGGTTATGTATGTATGCATGCTCATGGTGGCGGTGGCCGCGATTTCTCGGAATGCACAGAAGAAGCTTTCCGTACGGCTGTAGCTGCTCATCAGAAGCATGGGGCCATGACCATTTTTCCAACCATTTCTTCTTCTACATACGAAAACATCAAGCAAGGTATTGCCGTTTGCGAGAAGTTGATGGCCGAAAATGATAGCCCGATTATGGGCTTGCACTTGGAAGGTCCGTATCTCAATCCGAAGCGCGCGAGCGACCAGTTCGGCGACAAGTTAGCTTTGCCAGATGTCGAAGCCTATACATCGTTGATAGAATCGACTGGTTGCATCAAGCGTTGGGATGCATCGCCTGAATTGCCGGGTGCATTGGAATTTGCCCGTTATCTCAAGTCGAAAGGAATCGTTGCAACCATCTCGCACACCGAAGCCGAGTATCAGGAAGTGAAGGATGCTTTTGAAGCCGGCTATACTCACGTGTCGCATTTCTATAATGGTATGCCTGGTTTCCATAAGAACCGCGAATACAAGTACGAAGGTACGGTGGAAAGTGTATACTTGATAGACGATATGACCATCGAACTTATTGCCGATGGAAGACACTTGCCGGATACCATCTTGCGATTGGCTTACAAGGTGAAGGGCGTGGAAAAGACTTGCTTGGTACCTGCTTCGTTGGCTTATGCTGGTATGGATGCCAAAGAGGTGAATGATCCGAAGATCATCATCGAAGACGGTGTATGCAAGAGCCGTGACCAGAAGCAGTTAGTAGGTAGTGTGGCTACTATGGACGTATTGGTTCAGAACATGGTAAAGGCAGAGGTGCCTTTGGAAGATGCACTCCGCATGGCTACAGAAACTCCAGCCAAGATTATGGGCGTATATGATAAGAAGGGCTCTTTGGAAAAGGGTAAGGATGCCGATATCTTGATTCTCGACAAGAAACTCCGTATCCGTAAGGCTTGGAGCAAGGGACAATTGGTTGAAGAAATTTAAGAATTTATTGAATAATGAAAATAGGCATGGGAATACCGTGCCTATTTTTTTTTATTAAAAAGGAAAGTGTTAAATTTGCAATTTATAGGATAAATTAGGGGAAGTTTATGACAGAACTGATGAAAGAAGATATACGGAAAGCATGCGAGGTGCTGCAGAAAGGTGGCGTAATTCTCTATCCCACAGATACCATTTGGGGAATAGGATGCGATGCTACCAATGCGGAAGCCGTGAAGCGTGTGTATGAAATAAAGAAGCGTGCCGATAGCAAGGCTATGCTGGTATTGGTGGACAATGCCGTGAAGGTGGATTTCTATGTGAACGAACCGCCCGAAGTGGCTTTCGATCTGATAGAATGTGCTACCAAGCCCATGACTATCATTTACGACGATGCCCGTAACTTGGCATCGAACCTCTTGGCCGAAGACGGAAGTGTGGGTATCCGTGTCACTACCGAAGAATTCTCCAAGCAGCTGTGTTTCCGTTTCCGCAAGGCCATTGTCTCTACATCGGCCAATGTGAGCGGTGAACCTTCGCCAGCGACTTTTGCCGATATCAGCGAAGAAATCAAGCAGGCGGTGGACTATATCGTTCAGAGCCGTCAGGAAGAAAAGGTAGCTCCCAAGCCATCCAGCATCATCAAGCTGGGCAAGGGAGGTCAGATAAAAATCATAAGAGAATAAGCGTATGAATGCGGCTATGACCGAAAAGAAAAGTCTTTTCCAACGCTTTCTGGCATGGCGTACGAAGAAGATTAAAGACAAACATTTTATATTGATACTCAGCTTCGTGGTGGGTATCCTGACGGCTTTGGCGGCCAGCTTGTTGAAGTTCCTCATCGAGTATATCAAGCATTTCTTGACCGAGAACTTCGATACTACCGGCGTGAACTGGTTGTACTTGGTGTACCCGGTTGTCGGTATCTTGCTGACGGGTCTTTTCATCCGCAACGTGGTGAGAGACGATATCAGCCACGGGGTGACGAAGATTCTGTATGCCATCTCGCGCAGGCAGAGCCGAATCAAGCGGCATAATACCTGGTCGTCGCTCTTTGCCAGTGCCATCACCATCGGTTTTGGTGGATCGGTAGGGGCCGAAGCGCCGATTGTATTGACAGGTTCTGCCATTGGTTCCAACTTGGGTAGCGTGTTCAAGATGGAGCACCGCACGCTCATGGTGCTGGTGGGATGTGGTGCAGCCGGTGCGGTTGCGGGCATCTTCAAGGCTCCGATTGCCGGGTTGGTATTCACCCTCGAAGTATTGATGATTGACTTGACCATGGGGTCATTGCTCCCGTTGCTCGTGTCGAGTGTGACGGCTGCTACGGTGGCCTATATCTTGCATGGCACGGAGGCGATGTTTGAATTCCGCATGGATGAACCGTTCTTGATGGAACGTATTCCGGCTGTATTGTTGCTGGGTATTCTTTGTGGCTTGGTGTCCCTTTACTTTACCCGTGCCATGAACCGCATAGAAGGAGTGTTCCGTCGATACAGCAACCCTTACATCAAGTTGGCGATAGGTGGTGTCATGTTGAGTATCTTGATTTTCATGTTCCCGTCGCTTTATGGCGAAGGCTACGATACCATCCACATGCTGCTCAATGGTACCTCTGCTGCCGACTGGGACAAGGTAATGGACAACTCTATCTTCTACGGATATGGCAATTTGTTGCTGGTTTATCTGGCTTTGGTTGTCTTGTTCAAGGTGTTTGCAACGAGTGCAACCAATGGTGGTGGAGGTTGCGGGGGTACATTTGCCCCGAGTTTGTTCTTGGGATGTGTCGTAGGATTCGTCTTTTCGCATTTCTGCAATGGATATTCGTTGGCACCGCTTATTTCGGATAATATTCCTGAAAAGAATTTTGCCTTGATGGGGATGGCGGGCATGATGTCGGGGGTAATGCATGCTCCATTGACAGGTGTCTTCCTCATTGCTGAGTTGACCGGTGGATACGACTTGTTCCTTCCGCTCATGATGGTTTCGGTAAGCTCTTACCTTACTATTATGATATTCGAGCCTCATAGTATTTATTCCATGCGCCTTGCTCAGAAGGGTGAATTGGTGACTCACCACAAGGACAAGTCGGTATTGACACTCATGAACATCGAGAGCGTGGTAGAAACCGATTTTGAACAAGTGCATCCTGAAAACGATTTAGGTGAGATGGTGAAAGTCATTTCTAAGGCCAAACGAAATATGTTCCCGGTGGTGGATGCGCGAGGAATATTGCTCGGTATTGTTGTGCTGGATGACATCCGCAACATCATTTTCCGTCAGGAACTCTATCATCGATTTACCGTAGGACGCTTTATGGTAGTGCCTCCGGCCCGTATCAATATGAACGACTCGATGGAAGAAGTGATGCGTAAGTTTGATGAAACGAAGGCGTGGAACTTGCCGGTAGTGGATGAAGATGGAAAGTATAAAGGTTTCCTTTCGAAGTCGAGAGTACTGAACACTTATCGACAGACATTGGTTGATTTTTCGGAAGATTAAAAATAGAATAATGGAAAAGAAAGATTTGAGAATCGTATATATGGGTACTCCCGAGTTTGCGGTCGAAAGTTTGAAGCGATTGGTAGAGGGAGGATATAATGTTGTAGCAGTAATTACGATGCCGGACAAGCCGATGGGTCGTCACGGAAGTGTATTGCAGGCCAGTCCGGTGAAGCAATATGCCGTATCGCAAGGCTTGAAGGTATTGCAACCGGAGAAGCTCAAGGATGAGGCTTTTGTGGAAGAGCTTCGTGCCTTGAATGCCGACCTTCAAATTGTAGTGGCTTTCCGCATGTTGCCGGAAGTGGTATGGAACATGCCTCCGATGGGTACGTTCAATCTCCATGCTTCGTTGCTTCCTCAGTATAGAGGTGCGGCGCCTATCAATTGGGCGGTGATGAATGGCGATACCGAAACCGGTATCACAACGTTCTTCTTGAAGCATGAAATTGATACAGGCGAGGTGATTCAGCAAGTAAAAGTACCTATTGCCGATACGGACAATGTAGAAATCGTTTACGACAAGCTGATGATGCTGGGCGGTGACTTGGTGCTTGAAACCGTAGATGCGATATTGGCTGGTACGGTGAAGTCCATCCCTCAAGAGGAGATGTTTGCTTCGGAAGCGGAACTTCGTCCGGCTCCAAAGATTTTCAAGGAAACTTGTCGCATCGATTGGCAGAAGGGCGTGAAGGGAGTGTACGACCATGTGCGTGGCCTTTCTCCATATCCGGCAGCTTGGACAGAGCTTTGTACACCGGAAGGTGCTCGTCAAGTAGTCAAGATCTACGAAACGGAAAAGCAATTTGTGGAACACGATTTGCCAGTAGGTGCTATTGATACAGACATGAAGACTTACTTCCGTATAGCGGTGAAAGATGGTTATGTGAACTTGCTTTCCATTCAGTTGGCTGGCAAGAAACGAATGAATGTAGGAGACTTCTTGAGAGGTTATCGTCATACAGAAAAAAGTTGGGTGGAGTAATTCTCCACCCAACTTTTTTTATTTGTCTCCTTCTAACAACCAATCGATTGAGAAGCGGTAGAAACCTAAGTTGAATCCATCTTCGCCCGGAAGGTTGCCATCCCATTTGCCTTCTTCTACGATGATGCCGATGGTTCCATCGTCCAATACTTGCAATGAAGAATAGGCAGAATATCCATCGAAGATGCGACGCTTGGCTGTCCAAGTTTCACCATTGTCTTCGCTGACATAAACGGTTACGTTCTCACGGGTAGTTGGACTTGCTGGCAATGAATGGAGAAGCAAGTTCTTTCTTTTATAATTATAAGCGATTATATCGCCATTGCAAGCTGGATCCTGAAGAGTGGCGTTCACTTGTGGTTCGCTCCAAGTCTCGCCACCATCGGTAGAGAGGGAGAACAAGCGATGTTGCTTGGCTCGGTTTCGGATACTCATCAAGATATTGCCATTCGGCAATTCAACAACCTTGGCTTCGTCACCATTGGTACAAGCAGCATTCTTCGATGCTTGCCAAGTTTGACCACCATCGTCGGAGTAGATGGCGTAGTTGCTCATGGTGCCTCCCCAAATGGCATCGTTACGGGCTGCTACAACCAACATCAATCGACCGGCATGTTCGCCTTGCTTGAGTTGGATACCGCTTCCCGATCCGGTGAAGAGACCATAACGGGTACCTGTACCATAAACGCCACTATATACCTGGTCGGTGATATCGACTACCTGATTCCATGACTTACCATTATCGGTACTGATGGATGTATAGGTACGACTAAGGCTGGCTTCATTCGATTGCCACAATCCATTGTTTCCAGAGAATACAGCTACTAAGTTACCCTTTACTTCATCAGCTATCACTACGGCATCGCCATAACCACATTTAGCTACCGTATCGCCTTGAGCTACTACAGACATATCGCTCCAGGTCTTGCCACCATCGGTACTACGCTTCGATACGATGGTGATGATGTTTGGAAGGTCTCCCAAGGCATCTCCACGTTTGTCGGCAATGGCTACGAGTGCACCATCTTTTGCCTTGACGAGGGCAGGGATGCGATAGAACTTGGAACCGTCTTCGTACATTTCATATAGGGAGACTCTTTCCTGAGTTTGGAAAGGTTCAGGGGTGATGCATGCTGTAAAAGCGAGCATGGCAAGCATGAATAAGCTTTTCAGTTTCTTCATAAAATGATTGGATTTTTCGTTTGTAATAGTACACAAAGATAGAAATAAAAGGCTGGAATAACAAAAAACACTTCGCCCTTTTATCCGAAACACTTCGGCGCTTTGGTGAAAGCCTCGAAGCGTTGTGTGGAATTTCGGAAAACAAAGGGCAGTTTTTATCGTATTTATCCAAAATATGCCTATATTTGCATAGTAATATAAAAATATAACATTATGAGTAAGCCTATCATATCACCGTCTTTGTTGTCCGCTAATTTCTTGAAACTTCAAGAGGACTTGGAGATTATTAACAAGAGTGAAGCCGACTGGTTGCATATAGACATTATGGATGGTGTCTTTGTTCCGAACATTTCTTTTGGTTTTCCGGTATTGAAATATGTAGCTGAAGCGTGTACAAAGCCATTGGATGTGCATTTGATGATCGTTCAGCCTGAAAAGTTCATCAAGGAAGTGAAGGACTTGGGTACAATGATGATGAACGTGCATTACGAAACATGCACTCACTTGCATCGTGTGATTCAGCAGATTAAGGATGCCGGTATGCAGGCAGGTGTAACATTGAATCCGGCTACTCCGGTATGTGTGTTGAAGGATATTATTTCAGAATTGGATATGGTACTTTTGATGAGCGTAAATCCAGGTTTCGGTGGACAGAAATTTATTCCTCAAACATTGAATAAATTGAAGGATCTGCGTGAAATGATAGATTCAACAGGTTCTCATGCCCTAATTGAGGTAGATGGTGGTGTGAATTTGGAGGTTGGAAAGTTATTGGTTGATGGAGGTGCCGATGCTTTAGTTGCTGGTAATGCGGTATTCAAAGCACCTGATATGGTAGATATGATTCATAGATTGAAGAATATATAAGATGTTTTGATAAAGAATTGAAAACTTATCCGATATTCCGGCTGACTATCGCTTTAGTAGCCGGAATTCTTTTTACAAATACATACAGGACAGAGATAACGTATTGGTCAATAGGCGCTCTGCTATTCCTACTTCTGGCATTGGGAGGTTTATTAAAATATCACTCTTTTGCCGGTAGGTGGGTATTTGGCATGGGCGTTTCTTTTTTTATGTTTTTAGTTGGTTGCGTGTTGACAGGGCAGGCATGGCGGAAAGTTATGGTCGATTGGCCGGAAGAAGTTAGGGCATATCGAGGAGTTGTGATTGGAACTCCCGTTGAAAAGATGAAGACTTATCAATGTCGTGTTAAAATACAAAATATAGAGGTGTTGCTCTATTTGCCCAAAGATAGTCTTTCTGCTTCTATTAGAATTGGTGATGGTTTGTTCTTTAATGCTAAGATGGATGTTCCTCACAATAAAGGGGATAATTCTTTTGATTATGCAACGTTCTTGTTACATCATGGGGTAAGTGGAACAATTTATGTTACAGCTGATGCCTGGAGAAAATATGAAAGAGATAGTAGAAGTGGTTGGCGGTTAATGGCGTTGTCTTTTCGAGAAAGAATTATAGAGAAGTTTAGGAAATGGGGGATTGGAAAAGAACAATTGCCAGTTCTCTCGGCGTTAACCTTGGGTTATAAAGGAGATTTGGATACAGAAACGAGAGAGAGGTATTCGGCTGCTGGAATTTCGCATGTTCTTGCTTTATCTGGGATGCATATTGGTATAATTTGGATTTTATTGGATGGCCTATTACAGCCATTAATGATAAGGCGTTTGAAAATGTTGAAATGGTTGCTAGTTTCTATAACTCTGTGGGCTTTTGCTTTTATTGTCGGATGTGAGCCTTCAGTTGTAAGAGCTGTTTTGATGTGTATGATAATGGAGTTAGGGATCTTGTCAGGGATTAGGCCTTTGTCAATGAATACGTTGTTTGTTGCTGCATTTTTTATGCTGCTTTATCGTCCTTTTTATTTGTTTGATGTAGGTTTTCAGTTGTCGTTTGTTGCAGTAGCTTCCATTCTTGTTTTTTATCCTATGTTTAATGGCTTGATTTCTTGTCGGTATCGGATCGGACGTAGTGTTTGGGCTGCCATTTCGGTTTCTATGGCTGCCCAATTAGGTACAGCGCCTTTAGTCATGTATTATTTTTCTAATTTCTCAGTTTATTTTTTGTTGGCTAATTTAGTGGCTGCTCTTTTAGTCCCTTTGATTATTTATGGTACTTTCGTTATGGTGCTGTTAGCTCCATTTCTTACAGTGCAGTGGTGGTTGGTAAGTGCGCTTAATGAGATGGTAGCCTGTTTGAATGGTGTTGCTGAATGGACTAGTGGATTGCCTTATGCAAAACTATCAGTCTCGGTATTGCATCCCGGGGAGATTGTCTTGTGTTACCTGATGATAATTTTAGGAGTTTTATATTGGAAAACCAAAAGACGTAAATGGTTGATTGGAACTTTATTTGTATGTGTGTGTTTGTTAGGAATGCATTTATGTTTATTGTTGTTTGAAACAACCAAATGAATTCGAGTGTTAGTTGAAAAATCATTTCTATAAATGAATAAAATTATGTAAATTTGCTGACCAATCAAGATTTCGAAAAATAATGTTATCAAAAGTTATAGCTCAATCAAGCATTGACCATGTAGAAAAATGGTTTGAAAAAGCCGATAAGATTGTAATTGTTAGTCATGTTTCTCCCGATGGCGATGCTTTAGGTTCTTCTTTAGGATTGTGGCATTTCCTTAATTCTCAAGATAAAAATGTGCATGTGATTGTTCCCAATGTATTCCCTGATTTTTTGAAGTGGATGCCTGGGGCAAAAGAGGTGATTATATACAATCGCTATAAGGAGTTCGCAGACAAAATCATTCAAGAAGCAGATGTCATTTGTTGTTTAGATTTCAATGTTCTATCTCGCATTGATGAGATGGAAGAAGTGGTAAGAACATCTCCTGGTCGTAAAATGATTGTGGATCACCATCTTTATCCTGGAGATTTTGCGCGAATTGTTATTTCTCATCCGGAAATTTCTTCTACCTCAGAGTTGGTTTTTCGTTTGATATGTCAGCTTGGAAATTTTGGAGACATAACTAAGGAAGGTGCTGAATGTATCTATACAGGAATGATGACTGATACTGGTGGCTTTACTTATAATTCAAATAATCGAGAGATTTATACGATTATTGGCGAATTATTGTCTAAGGGAATTGATAAAGATGAAATTTATCGACGCGTATTCAATACTTATTCAGAAGAACGCCTTCGCATGATGGGATATGTACTTTATGATAAGATGCAAGTGTATCCTCAGTTTAAAGCAGCCATGATCTCATTAACTCGTGCAGAACAAAATAAGTTTCAGTGTGTGAAAGGAGATACGGAAGGTTTTGTTAATTTACCTTTGTCTATGAAGAATGTCCGTTTTTCTGTTTTTCTCCGTGAGGATACAGAAAAGGATATGATAAAAATATCTCTTCGTTCTGTAGGTAATTTCCCTTGTAATAAGGTGGCTGCTGAATTTTTCAATGGGGGTGGTCATTTGAATGCATCTGGTGGAGAATTTTATGGAACGATGGATGAGGCTATTGATTTATTTAAGCAGTCCTTGGTAAGATATGAAGACTTGTTGTTGGGGAAAAAATAGTTATTTTAGTTTAATACGTCGAAAACATTAGTAAAGTTTCCCAATGATTTATTATTTTTGCCGGGAATTTAATAGATGCAAAATGAAGAAGTTAAGTATAATATTGATGATGGTTTTCGGATTGGGAATATTATTCCAATCTTGTAATGATGGAAAAACATATGCAGAACTGAAAGAAGAAGAGCGTGAGGCTATTAAACGTTTTATCGAATTAAATGAAATTAAAGTTATTGATGAAGATCAGTTTGCAGAGCAAGATTCTTTGACCAATGTGGATGCTAATGAATATGTATTGTTTGAAGAGACAGGTGTCTATATGCAAGTTGTAGAACGAGGAAATGGTGATGCATTGGAAGATGGACGTCATGAAATTCTTGTTCGATATTTAGAAGAACAAATTGTGTCGGATGGTACAACAGATACACTTTCGTTGAATACAGTTGCTAATTTGTATGCACATCCGGATGAATTTATTTTGACCAAGCAAGATAAAACACTATCTGCTTCTTTTACAGCAAATGGTGCTATGTATGCAGCTCATTCCAGTGCTTATGTTCCTTCTGGTTGGTTGCTACCGTTAAATTATCTTAGAGTTGGCCGTGAAATTGCTGGTCGTGCTAAAATTAAGTTAATCCTGCCTCATGGACAGGGAACGGCAACAGCATCAGGACAAGTATTCCCTTGTTATTATGAAATAACCTATCAATTATCAAGATGACACTTATTAAATCTATTTCTGGCATCCGCGGAACCATTGGTGGTCATGCAGGCGAAGGCCTAAATCCGTTGGATATTGTAAAGTTTACATCAGCCTATGCAACGCTGATTCGTAAGACAACTACTAATAAAAGCAATAAAATTGTAGTAGGTAGTGATGCTCGTATCTCAGGCGAAATGGTAAAGAATGTGGTATGCGGTACCTTAATGGGTATGGGCTTCGATGTGGTGAACATCGGCTTGGCTTCTACTCCAACTACAGAACTTGCGGTAACTATGGAAGGTGCTTGCGGAGGTATCATTTTGACTGCTAGCCATAACCCTCGTCAATGGAACGCTTTGAAGCTGTTGAATGAAAACGGTGAATTCCTCAATGCGGAAGAAGGTCAGGAAGTGCTCCGCATTGCAGCTGCAGAAGAATTCGAATATGCAGATATCGACAATCTAGGTAAATACATTGAAGATAATACTTACGACGATAAGCACATAGAGGCTGTATTGGCACTGAAGTTAGTGGATGTAGAAGCTATCCGCAACGCGAAGTTCAAGGTCGCTATTGACTGTGTGAATTCAGTAGGTGGCGTAATTCTTCCGAAGTTGCTTGAACGCTTAGGCGTTGAAAAAGTGGAAGGTCTCTATTGCGAACCGACAGGTGATTTCCAACACAATCCAGAACCGCTTGAAAAGAATCTCAGTGACATCATGGGATTGATGGCTAAGGGTGGTTACGATGTAGCATTTGTGGTTGACCCAGACGTAGACCGTTTGGCAATGATTTGCGAAGACGGCAAGATGTATGGCGAAGAATATACATTGGTAACTGTAGCCGACTATGTCTTGAAGCACACTCCGGGTAACACTGTATCTAATTTGAGTTCTACTCGTGCCCTCCGCGATGTAACCCGCAAGTATGGTTGCGAATACAATGCTTCGGCTGTAGGTGAGGTGAACGTGGTAGCAAAAATACGTGCAACTAATTCCGTAATCGGTGGTGAAGGTAATGGTGGTGTAATCTATCCGGAAAGTCATTGTGGTCGTGATGCTCTCGTAGGTATCGCATTGTTCTTGAGTCACTTGGCACACGAAGGCAAGACTGTAAGTGAACTCCGTGCTACTTATCCTCCTTACTTCATTGCAAAGAATCGTATTGACTTGACTCCGGAAACAGACGTAGATGCTATCCTCGCTAAGGTGAAGGAAATGTACAAAGATGAAGAAGTGAATGATATTGATGGTGTGAAGATTGACTTCCCAGATAAGTGGGTTCATCTCCGTAAGAGTAATACCGAGCCGATTATCCGTGTATATTCAGAAGCTTCTACGATGGAAGCGGCTGATGAAATCGGTCAGAAGATTATGGATGTAGTTTATAGCTTGGCTAAGTAAAAATAAAAAGAGGTGTGCAAACGCACACCTCTTTTATTTTATACCCACAATAAATCACTCATGATTCCGTCCGAAATGAAAATCCCTTCTTGCGTTAACTTTAATGTATCTTCTTTCATCACCAATACTCCTTGTTCCAAATGAGGTTTGGCCATCCGGAGGCAATATTGATACAAGTCTTCGCCATAGGTAGAACGTAAATGGGAGAGTGACATTCCCCAATGTGTACGGATGGTTGTAATCACATAATCATTGTATCGAGTGTTGATGTCCAGTTCTTCTATTTCATAATCCAGCTTTCCTTGTTGAATAGCATGGATGTATTTATCCAAAGAAGCCACGTTCCATTGACGGGATGTCCCGTTAAAGGAGTGTGCGGATGGGCCGCATCCCAGATATTTCTTTCCGATCCAATAGCTGGAGTTATGACGGGAATGTAATCCAGGCAAGCAGAAATTGGAAATCTCATAATGTTCATATCCAGCACGAGTCAACTCGTCAATCAATGTTCGGAATAGAGTAACGCTCAAATCTTCGTTTGCTTCTTCTACTTGGTGTTGCTCTTTCAATTTCCATAGAGCGGTACCCTCCTCGTAAATGAGATGGTAGGCCGAGATGTGTTCGGGACGTAAGGAGATGGCCTGTTGCAAGTCTTGTTTCCAAGTTTCCAATGTTTCTCTGGGAAGACCATACATTAAATCAATGCTGATGTTTTGGAAGCCCACTTCATGGCATCGTTGGAATGCTTCGATAGCTTGTTGGGCGGTATGCCGGCGGTGGAGCAGTTTTAAAGTCTCTTCCTGAAAGGTTTGAATCCCCATGCTGATACGGTTGATAGGCAATGTGCGGAGCATGTGGACATATTCCGGTGTTAGGTCATCAGGGTTCGCTTCAAGGGTAATTTCTGCATCGTCATTGACCTTATATATATTATATAAGGTTGAAAAGATTTTCTCTAACTCTTCTTGGCTAAGTTGGGAAGGAGTTCCGCCCCCCAGATAGATGGTCTCGATGTCTTCGCCTTTCAAGTAATTTTTCCGCATATCCAGTTCTTGACAGAGTGCATGTACGTATGCCGGCTTTTTGTCACTTTGTGTGGTGGAGAAGAAGTCGCAATAAATGCATCTTCGCTTACAAAATGGGGTGTGTATGTAGATGCCTGCCATGTGTTTTAGTTTTGGTTCCGAAAGTTAAGAATGGTGCTGACAATCTCTTCGGTAGAGTCGGTAAGGCTTGTAAGTAGATTCTTGTACTTTCCTTTCTCAATGAGGTGTTCCATCAGTCGGTAGACAGGAATTTCTTCCGTCCAGAATTGCTTGTTCATAAATATCATTGGACTAGCATAACCGAAACTGAGGTAATGGTTCTGTACGGCTTCTTGGAAGATTTCCTGCATGGTGCCGGCACTTCCTGGTGCATAGATGATACCCCCTTTAGCAATGGTCAGAATGCTATCTTCGCGGATACTGTTGTCGAAATACTTGGCGATGTGTGTGGCAAATGGTGTGGCTGGTTCGTGACCATATAGCCAGGTGGGTACACCAAGACTTACATATTGTTCTTGTGGGTATTTCTCTATGACTTGTAGGGCCGTTTCTAGCCAGAGTTTGTCGCTGAAAGAAGGAACTTCTTTTAAGATGGCTAATGCATCATCGGTTTCGGCTTCAGAACGTCCGGCCATCCATGCGCCTAGATGAGTTGCTTCCATAGCTCCCGGACCTCCTCCCGTTACCATCAGACAATTGTTTTCAGTCAGGATTTTACTTACGAAAACAATTTGTCGGTAGGTGTTATCAGTGCGTAACAGTCCATGTCCTCCCATGAAGCCCACCACTTGGCGTTCGTCGAATTGAGATAGGAAATCGTTCATGGCATTGGTCACGGAATGGTCGTGCAAGGTTCGACCTAATGTTTCCTTGATGTCGGTAGCTGTCTTTCCTGTGTTCAGGTAGTGGAGAAAAACTTGTTGGTCATAACAATCCTTGAAAGAACTAGGCTTACCTAACTGGTAACCTTTGTATAATGAGTCTACTGAATATAGATGTTCACGGAAGATATCGAATGGCATTCGGAAAGACGGTTGTGCAATGATATCTTTCAAGGCTTCTATAGCTTCCGGTTGGAGGCGTTTCACCTTGATGATATTCTTTTTCTTTGTTGTCTTTTTGCCCATGGCCGCTTTTCGTGCCAAGTAGTTTTCATATTGATTCTCCAAATAATTGTCTGCCATAATCCTGAATTTTATGATGCGAAGATATAAAAAAAGAAGGAAAGAGTCGTCTTTGTAACTTTTCCCTTTTTTCGTTGAGTGAAATATACGATGATAGACAACGTTATCTTCTAGGTTCCGGTTTTCTGACTTTTCGTTTGGCTTCCCAGTTTTCCCATTGAATGTATGAATCGCCTTTCAAGATTTTCTTCATCTTCTTTTTGAGGGTTTTGGTAGCCTTTTCCTGTTTCTTTTCTTGCTCTTTGCGCATTTCTTCCATCATGGCTTTCATGTTTTTAGGGGTAGGAAAATTCCCGTTTGGTTGGAAACCACCTCCAGGAGGCATTCCTCCGCCCATGCCAGGGCCGCCAAATCCACCGGTACTTCCTCCAGAAGGCATGCCCATACCTCCTCGCGGTGGCATAGCGCCACGGAATCCATTGGCATTTTCAGGTAGAAGGTTCTTTTCGTATTTCAAATAGAGATCGTATATCTTATCATATTCCTTATTCGACAGTTGGAAATCTTTCTTGAATTCGCGGATTATTCGTCGGGCATTGTTCTCTGGTGAAGGTATTTCGCGCTTTCTTTCTTCTGCCGATAGTCTTTCCGGGAATTGGGCAAAGGAGTAAGTGCTCACTCCCGTTAAGACTAAGGAGAGGGCAATGTATTTCATCCATTTGTTCTTCATATATTTTTTCTTTTAAGTTTTTACAATATTAATGTATTTTATCTGGAAGGACAAATTAAATCTACAAATTCCTTTATTTTGTATAAGTATACTTTTATAAACGTACTTTTACCTTAATATGATAGGAGACTGTTTAAGTATTGTGTTGAAAAACATAATTTAGAAACACGCACGAATGAATTGGATTATTAAACAATATTTTCTAATTTGCGCTCCGTTTTTGAGAGGGAATGAAAAACACTCTTTTTGTATAATAATTAAACCTTAGATATCATGAAAGTATATCAAACTAATGAAATTAAGAACATTGCGCTTCTTGGCAATGATGGATCAGGTAAGACCACCCTCACTGAAGCCTTGCTTTTTGAAAGTGGTATCATTAAACGTCGTGGTAGAATTACAGCTAAAAATACTGTCAGTGACTATTTCCCAGTAGAACAAGAGTACGGATATTCAGTATTCTCTACAGTATATCATGTGGAATGGAACAACAAAAAGTTGAATATCATTGACTGTCCGGGTAGTGATGACTTTGTTGGTGCTGCTATGACTGCATTGAATGTAACTGATACAGCTGTTCTCTTGTTGAATGGTCAATATGGTCCTGAAGTAGGTACTCAGAACCATTTTCGTTATACAGAAAAGTTGGGTAAGCCAGTTATCTTCTTGGTAAACCAACTTGACCATGAAAAGTGTGATTACGACAATGTGTTGGAACAATTGCAGAGTATTTATGGCTCAAAAGTTGTACCTGTACAATATCCATTGGAAACAGGTCCTAATTTCCATGAAATCATTGACGTATTGTTGATGAAGAAGTATTCATGGGGTCCTGAAGGTGGTGCTCCTACTATCGAAGAAGTTCCTGCATCGGAAATGGATAAGGCTTTGGAAATGCATAAGGCATTGGTAGAAGCAGCTGCTGAACACGATGAAACTTTGATGGAAAAGTTCTTCGAAACAGAATCGTTGACAGAAGACGAAATGCGTGAAGGTATCCGCAAGGGCTTGGCTGCACGTGGTATGTTCCCTGTATTCTGCGTTTGTGCAGGTAAGGACATGGGTGTTCGCCGCTTGATGGAATTCTTGGGCAACGTGGTTCCGTTCGTAGACGAAATGCCGAACGTACACAATACTCGTGGTGAAGTGGTTAAGCCAGATGCTGACGGTCCTACTTCATTGTTCTTCTTCAAGACTGCTGTTGAACCACATATCGGTGGCGTTCAATACTTCAAGGTGATGAGCGGTAAGGTTC
>JAFYPV010000144.1 GCA_017559935.1 Bacteroides sp.
ATGCTTTCGAACAAGTAAACCTTGATACCGTTTGCAGAGAAGATGTCTGCAGAGATTTCAGCGAACAAGCGGCTGTTGTTACGGCAGTCATGACCGATACATACAGAAATTTGTTCCAAATCCTTGAAGTTCTTGTTCAAATAGTTAGAAAGACCTTGAGTAGCAGCACCTACTGTGTAGATGTTCATACGGTTGCTACCAACGCCCATGATACCGCGCAAACCGCCAGTACCAAATTCGAGATCCTTATAGAAACATTCGATAAGATCTGTCTTATCTTCATTTTCCAACATCTTCTTGATTTCAGCTTGAGTTTCAGCATCGTAAGCCGGAGTAAGCCAGTTGTTAGCCTTTTCGGTTACTAATTTAATCAATTCTTCGTTTTCCATGAGTCTAAAATATTTAATGTTAAACCAATAATACGCAAATTTAAGAGTTTAACTTTACAATTCCTATTTTTTTACTATTTTTTATTCACAATAAACTTTATAACGGTCACCGGTTGCCTTAACCAATTCTTCCAGGAATTCTTTTGGATAACCCGGACGAACCAACGGTGCACCATGTCCGTGTTCATACTTCGGACGCATGAAAGAACCGTCTTCGTTGGTCTTTTTCACAACTCCGTCTGTATACTTCACGATGATGTATTCGCCCAACTTCTTCCAAGCATCTACAGCACATTGGGCAGTCATTTCAGTATAGTTAGTCAAGAATTCAACAGCCTTGGCTGGATCTTTTTCAAATACAGCTAGAGCAGCACTTTCAATACCAGCTTGTGCATCGGCATAAGTATTTTCCAATTTATTCTGAACGGCACGCATGTCATCAATCATCAGGCTGTAACGAGGACGAATCATATCAGCCACCCAGTTGTACATCCAGAAAGCAGAATCCCAAGAGAAAGTCACACAATCTGCCACTTCGCTGGAATAGCATTTCGGGATACGGTTGGTGCAGCAATACACCGGAGTAAACACCATCATGTTAGCATCGTCTGTACCAAACCAAAGCACACCACCGATAGCATCCGGCAAGTCTGCACGCATCTGAGACACGAAAGTGAAAGCCGATTGTTGGGTAGAGATCGGACGTTCATTGAAGTACTTTTCTCCGTTCACTTCGAATGTCAAAGGAGAAAGACGGTACGGCATCTTGTAGGCAGTTGCACCCATATCATTGGTAATGTCAAGTGCTGTTCCTTCATAGTGGTCACGCATCGCCCACTGAATATCACGTACAGAAACCTTGTTATCAGGCTTGATATAGAGAGGCATCGGCTCAGTGGTCTTTGCTTCAATGTAAGGCAAATACTTTTCACCGGCTTCCTTGTTGAACATATTGAAGAAGCTCCATACACGGGCTTCACAAGCACGTAAACCGCCAAAATCCAACGGACAATAAGCATTCGCAAAACTGAATTCCTTGTTCAAACCATTGAAATAACCTTTTTCGCGGGCAAAAGAGATAACATCTGGAGAATAGAGGCAGTTTTCCTTGTCATCCAATGGAAACTGATGGATACGGGACTGATTGGCATGAGCCGCAATACAGTCATCCGGAATACGGACAGCTACCCAAACAGCACCTTTCACACCTTCACCCTTACCGATCATTTCCATAATCCAGGCTTCATTCGGGTCAGCGATAGAGAACGACTCACCACTACTGTAGTAACCATATTCCTTCACCAGTTCAGTCATCACCTTGATGGCTTCCTTGGCAGTGCGCGAACGTTGGAGGGCAACATAAATCAAACTTCCATAATCCATGATACCTTTAGAATCACGCAACTCACGACGACCGCCGAAAGTGGTTTCACCGATGGTCACTTGATATTCGTTCATGTTACCAATCACATTATAAGTTTCCGGAGCTTCCTTAATTTCACCCAAAAACTTACCCGAATCCCAATCATAGATCTTACGCATCTCATCCTTGCCATGCTTGGCAGCTGGGTAATGATATAACTCGCCAAACAAGCCGTATGAGTCGGCCGAATAAGATACAATCACGGAACCATCCTTAGAGGCTCCCTTACCCACGATGAAATTGGTACAAGCTAAGGTCTGAGCTATACCACTCACCAAGAGGGCTGCAACTAATAAAATTCTGTTTTTCATTTGATATAGTAATTAAAATTGATATTCTTCTTTCGTCACATTACCGCAATAATCAGTAACGACCACTTCCATCTGATGTTTTCTTCCCTTCTTCATCCGTTTGGGATGCAGATTGGTCAAACTCGCATTCTTCGAACTGAACTTGAACAAGGCAAACTCTCCATCTATATAGACCTTGTAATCCTTGATACCTGTCTCGGCATCCCATATCTTGAACTGAATATTCCCCGATTTCCACTGCGGCTTACCTATAGGAACGACCTTAGGAGCAACAGTATCGATAGCTACCGAATAAGTACCCAACTCACGGATTTGAGCATGCATGTATCCTCCCTCAAAACGACCGCCTGCCGATGATTTTCTTCCTTTGTACTTTCTCACGACATAATATTTGGACATATCGGAAATCGGATAGTTACGTATCCCAATCATCAACTGACATCCGGCATGAAGAGGAACCGGTTTATCATGCAACTGATAATCAAAGGAAACACCTGTCGAATCGAACATGACTCGAGTATTCAAATCCACATCATCGTACAGCATACCTTTAGGAATCACTAACTCCATACCCGGTTGCTGAATAACATTCCCTTGATTCCAACGCAGATAATGTTTGCTTTTACGCAACGGGACAATTTCTTGCTTCTTTCCTTGCACGGTAAATCGATAGGAACGGCGGTTTCCATACAAGTCTTCCAACACATATCGGAACTCATACGGACGTTCTTCATTAATGGTTACCACTCCTCTTTCTTCATCCGTTTGCAGCATTCGCCACGTATTGCCTGGAAGAATCTGCGAACGCATGAACCAACTGCTTCGAGTAGCATATTCCTCATAATCTGTCCAAGCATTGATCATACGGTTTTCGTTCGGCAGGAAACCATCCACCGTACTACGGAACACCTCTGCTGAATCCACAAACAACGTAACCGACCGTACCCCATAGTTATTCGAAGTACCGTCCATAAAATCGTAAGCCTTGATACCGACAGCAATTCTTCCCCAAGCCGTTACTGGAGAGGATTGACCGGTCAAGGAAAGGGTTTTCTTTTTCGAAGAACCGTTCACTACCCCACTTCCCACTTGCGGATAAAGCATAACATGCGACGCTCTCGGTGCTGTAGTATCCTTAATCAGGTGGGTATAGAACTGCAAAGGATCGATGTATTCTCCCGTATCTGTCTTTCTGATTTCCATGTGCAGATGCGGACCAAAGGAATACCCCTCATTCCCAGCCAAAGCAAAGATCTCACCTTGTTTCAAAGGAAACTTCTCTGGACCGAATTCCAGATCCACCGCAAAGGTTTCGTGTTCGTACTGATAGGCCTCCACCACCTTTCCCACTTCGTCCATAAACTTCAACAAATGTCCATGTACCGATGTATATCCATTGTTGTGTGTAATGTAGACCGCCTGCCCATATCCGCCAGGAGTTACCGTTACTCGACTAATATACCCGTCAGCAATGCAACGAATGGGTTTTCCCACTACACCTTGCGTCTTGAAGTCCACCCCTCCATGAAAATGGTTGGCACGCAATTCGCCGAAATTTCCACTCAGCAACAAAGGAAAATCAAACGGGGAAATAAAAGGATTGGTTGGTATTTCTTGTGCAGGAAGAGCAACCGATGTACTCACCAAAGCAGCCGCGATTAGGCCTCGTATATTAAATATAAAATTCCACTTTTTATTCATACGACAAACTTACAAAAAAATCCACAAATCACTTGCCATTTCCCACACTTTTGTTATCTTTGAAGTGGTTAAACCCTTAAACTATACGATTATGATTATCGGAATTCCTAAAGAAATCAAGAACAACGAAAATCGCGTTTCCATGACTCCTGCCGGAGTACGCGAATTGGTTCAAAGAGGTCATACGGTATACGTTCAGCATACCGCAGGTATCAACAGCGGCTTTACGGATGAAGAATACGAAAAAGCTGGGGCACAAATCCTCCCAACCATCGAAGAGGTATATGCCATTGCCGAAATGATTGTCAAGGTCAAGGAACCGATAGCATGCGAATATCCGTTGGTACGCGAAGGCCAACTTTTATTCACTTACTTCCACTTTGCCTGCGATCAGGAACTTACCGAAGCTATGATGAAGAGCAAGTCCATTTGCTTGGCCTACGAAACCGTAGTAGACCGCAACGGTGCTCTGCCACTACTCGTTCCGATGAGTGAAGTAGCCGGAAGAATGGGATGCCAGGAAGGTGCTCGCTTCCTCGAAAAGCCACAAGGCGGACGTGGTGTTTTGCTCGGTGGCGTACCGGGTGTAAAGCCAGCCAAAGTGTTAGTTTTAGGAGGAGGTATCGTAGGAACCAATGCTGCATGGATGGCAGCCGGACTTGGAGCCGATGTGACGATTTGCGATATAAGTCTGCCTCGTCTCCGTCATCTCAACGAAGTGATGCCCAAAAACGTGAAGACTCTCTTCTCTTCAACTTATAACATCGAACAAGAATTACCGACTACCGACCTCGTCATTGGTGCTGTACTCATTCCGGGAGCCAAGACTCCTCATTTGATTACAAAGGATATGCTGAAGCTCATGCGAAAGGGATCTGTGTTGGTAGACGTGGCCATCGACCAGGGCGGTTGCTTCGAAACCTCTCACCCGACCACTCATGCCGAACCGATTTACGAAGTGGATGGCATTGTACACTATTGCGTAGCCAACATACCTGGAGCCGTACCTTGTACTTCTACCCTCGCCTTGACCAACGCTACTCTTCCTTATGTCATCCGCTTGGCCGATATGGGTTGGGAAAAGGCTTGCGAAGCAGATGCTGGTCTGAAGAAAGGGCTGAACATCGTCAATGGTAAGATTGTATTCCCGGCAGTAGCCGAGGCCTTTGGCTGGGAAATGTAATCATTTAATAAAGAAAACGGTCGCCTTCCTAAAAGGCGGCCGTTTCATTTTTTTTACCTAAATTTGCAAGAAACAATAATAACCTAAAAAATCCATGAACAATGGCGAATAAACTTTTTAATTCAATTCTCGATTCGATAGAGAGAGTGGGCAACAGACTGCCTCATCCCGCTACTCTCTTTTTCCTTATGGCAGTCATTGTTGCGGTCATCTCAGCCATCGGTGCAGGATTGGACTTGTCTGCCCTACATCCGGCTACCGGTGAAACCATCGAAGCCCGCAGTTTGTTAAGTCCCGATGGTATCCGTTGGATCTACACCAATATGGAACATAACTTCGTCAAGTTCCCTCCGCTTGGTTTGGTATTGGTCATCATGATCGGTATTGGTGTGGCAGAAGGTTCCGGACTCTTTACCGTCCTGGTAAAACAGTTGGTTCTAGGTGCACCAAAGAGTTTGGTTACCTACGCCGTTATCGTAGCCGGTATCTTTTCTCACTTGGCATCCGAAGTGGGTTATGTTATCTTGATTCCACTGGGAGCCATGATTTTCCATGCGTTGGGAAGACACCCGATGGCCGGTTTTGCCGCCGCCTTCTGTGGGGTTAGTGCAGGCTTTGGTTCCAACTTCATCATCGGTTCAGTAGACCCTATTTTGGCCGGTCTTTCAACTTCGGCAGCTCAGATCATCGACCCGAACATGTACATCAATCCATTGGTTAACTATTTCTTCATGGTCGTTTCAGCCATCATGGTAACCATCGTCGGCGGTTGGGTAACAGAAAAGGTCGTAGAACCTCGTTTGGGTAAATACAACGGTGCAGCTGAAGCATTGAAAGTAGAAGGTATTTCTGACATCGAAAAGAAAGGCTTGAAATGGGCTGGCTATGCTACATTGATCTTTATCGCAGCCATGGCCATGACCATCATTCCAGAAGACGGTCTGTTCCGCGATCCGGCAACTGGTGGTATCCTCCGCTCTCCTTTCTTCTCAGGTATAGTTGTAGGTTTGATGCTTCTCTTCTTCATTCCAGGTTTGGTATATGGCATCATCGTGGGTACCATCAAGAGCGACAAGGATATAATCAAGCACATGACAGTTTCCATGAAGGGATTGGCTTCCTACATCGTATTGGTGTTCTTCGCTGCTCAATTCATCTATTGGTTCAACTACAGTAACCTAGGCTTGATTCTCGCCATCAACGGTGCAGAATTCCTGAAGAGTGTCGGCTTTACTGGCTTACCATTGATTATATGCTTCATCCTCTTGTCGGCCTTCCTCAACCTGTTCATGGGTAGTGCATCAGCCAAGTGGGCTATCTTGGCACCGGTATTCATCCCGATGTTCATGTTACTCGATTTCCACCCGGGATTGACACAAGCATCCTTCCGTGTAGGCGACTCGGTAACCAACGTTATCACACCGATGATGAGTTACTTCGCTTTGATTGTAACCTACGCCCAACGGTACGACGAGAAATACGGTATCGGTACCATTATTTCCTTGATGATACCTTACACCCTCTTCTTCTTGCTCACATGGATTGTAATCATTACCATCTGGGTATTCGCCGGATTACCACTCGGTTTCGACGGACCACTATATCTCAATTAAGAATAAAAGAAAGGGGAATGAAAATTCATTCCCCTTTCTTTTATTCTTTCACTACCAAGATAGACATTTCATAAAGCAGATAAAGCGGTACAGCTACCAGCATCATCGAGAATGGATCTCCGGAAGGAGTAATGACAGCCGAAAGTACCAGCAATCCCACCACCGCATAACTTTTATACTGCCGCAAGAACGATTTCGTAATCAGTCCCATGCAAGATAAGACCCAAGCCAGAAGCGGCATTTCAAAGACAATCCCCATGACCATTACCAGCATCACAAAGTTACCGATGTACGACGACAAGTCAATCTGGTTCTGAATGGCAGCACTCAACTCATACTCGGTCAAGAAACGGAAGGTAAAGGGGAATACCAGCAAATAAGCAATGAGGCATCCCAGATAAAACATCACGGTACCGCCCAGAAAAGCAAACCGTACATGCTTCACCTCGTGATCAAACAAAGCCGGACGGATAAACTTCCAGAGCTCGTAAATGATATAAGGAACCGTCAATACCAAAGCCAGCGAAAGAGAGGTACTGATATGGGTAAAGAACTGGGAAGCTACATTAATATTGATAATCTGAATGGCAAAATCATCAGAGAAATTCAGAATCCCTCCACTAACTTTTTCCAACCATTGATAAACGAAGAATTCCCCCGTCGTAGGAGCCAGAATATATTGGTCAAAAATATACGGCATAGCCATAAAAGTAAAAACCGTAATTAGAACCAACACAATAGCGATACGCACCAATGCCCATCGCAAGACCTCCAGGTGATCCCAAAAGGTCAATTCTCCTTCATACTCCTGAGCCTCCTGCTCCTTCACTACCTTTTCCTCCATTGATTACTTAGTATAATCAGCCTTTACAAAATCAGCATTCAACAAATAGTCTGCACACATCTGCACACCATCCATCATGTCAGCACATTCATAAGCTTCCGCTTCCACGATGATATGTTCCACACCTGCCACTTCCGCATTCTTGAAGATAGCATCGAAACCTACCATACCGCTCTGACCAATTTCCTTCTGGTCCTTGATGTGGAGCAACTTGAAACGGCCTGGATACTTCTTGAAGTATGCAACCGGACTCGCCTTACCCATCACTGTCCAATACACGTCCATTTCAAAGAACACATATTGCGGATCGGTATTCTCAATCATGTAGTCAATCATCACCTGATCTTCCACCTTATTGAACTCGAAAGAGTGGTTGTGATAACCATACTTCAAACCAGCTTCAGCACACTTCTTACCGATGGCATTGTGATACTCACACCATACCTGAAGGTCCTTCAACGTTTCCGGAGTTGGTTGGGAAGGAGTCACGACATACTCCATACCGGCAGCCTTATGAGCAGCAATACATTCATCCCACCACTTCATAGTTTCCTCACTGGCAGCACCAGCCTTCAATTCTTCTTTCGACAAGCCACGGGTAGTATGTGTGGAAAGCGGATTCAATCCTGCCTTTTCCATGCATGCCTTGAATTCTTCCGGTGTCAATCCATACAACTTACCATTGCCATAATTAGCTGTTTCAACAGCAGTATATCCCATCTTGGCAAGACCTGTCAAAACCTGCTCCTGATTGGCAGCAAACTTTTCCGCATTACCGATCAACTGGCGGATAGAATACAATTGCAAACCGATGTCCTTCTTTGGTGTCACCATTTCTGTTGCTTGTGGTTGAGTAGAACAAGCAGCTAGCGCCAAAGTGGCGCTAGCTACCATTGTATAAATAAACTTTTTCATTCGATTAGTCCATTACTTTAATACGTACATTGCGAATCCAGATGTCGTCACCATGGTCTTGGAAACCGATGTAACCTTCATGCTTTTCGCCACCGCAGTTATTCAAAAGTTCGTAAGCCAAAGGCCACTTAGCTTGGCTGAACTTGCTAGCCTGCAACATGTCAGTCCATTGTTGTGTCCACAAGTGGTATTCCACTACGTTTTCACCGTTCTGACCGTGAACTACAGTTCCTTTGTAAACCATAACCTTACCTTCATTCCATTCGCCGAATGGCTTCTGGTTCTGAGGAACAGCAGGAATCATGTCATACAACGAAGCCGATTGACGGTTGTTGTCCTTACCCAATTTTGCATCCGGGTGGTTAGCATTGTCAAGCAACTGATATTCCGGAGCAGAGATATAAATCGGTTCATAGTTCACATTACCATCCTTTTCTGTTGTCACTTCCTGTGCCAAGTAGAAGCAACCCGAGTTACCGCCCTTAGACACCTTCCAGTCGAACAACAATTCGAAGTTCTTGAACTTGTGAGTAAAGATGATGTCACCACCGTCACCACGCTGACCTTCGCCTTCACCTGTACCGCAGAACTTCAAGCAACCATCTTCCACCACCCAACGGCCTGGAACATGATCCTTACCATAACCTCTCCAACCATCGAGTGAAGTACCGTCAAACAATACGATGTAACCATCCTTGTCCACCTTGAACTTGCTAAGATCTACCTGAGGATTATCTACCACAGTATAAACTGGAGTCGCTGGAGTTTCTTCTGCAGTTTCAGCTGCTTGTTTCTTTTGGCCACCGCCACAAGCTGCCAAGCCCATAGCCAAAGCAAAAGCAGCTACATATGTCATTTTTTTCATTTTCAAATTCTTTTTTAGTTAATAATACATATTCATCATTCCGGCATAGCAGGAAGTGCCCAGCCATCACGATAGTTATGCTTGATCAGTTCAGCAGCAAATTGACGTGCATTTACCGGTTCTGTCCAAGTCTTTTCGAATGTCGGGTGACCATCCTTGATGCTGAAACCATCCTTGATGACGCTGCGGATAGTTGCATCAGCTGGGATGTTAGTGAATTCCATCTTTTCACCGTCCCATTCCAAAATTTGGTTCAAGCCTTGCAAACGAACAGCTACCACACCCATTACTACCATTTCATTGAATGGACCAGCTTCCGAGAAGTCAGATGCACTTGGTACACGTACATCAGCATCTTCCTTACAAGCACGTACCCAGTCTTGTTGGTGAGACAAAGTCACTTCACGGCACAAGTTAGGCACTTCAGGATTGCGACCAGAAAGCAAATAAGGCGATTCACCATAGCAACCGCAAATCAAAGTATCCTTGGTTCCGTAGAAAATAGCTGCACCACCTGCTACATTCAAGTTCTTGCCAGCTGCCAAAGCTGCTGGACGTTCAGGCAACAAACCACCGTCATACCAATATACATCCACTTCCGGCATCGCTACCTTCGGCATATTGTCACGAGCAGGGAAAGTATACTTCACGAATTCAGCGTTCGGACAAGATTCAGACAACAACAAAGTAGAAGAACCCTGAACCTTAGTTGGATAACCCAACTTCAATCCCTTGAATACCGGATGCAAAATGTGGCAAGCCATATCACCCAACACACCTGTACCGAAATCCCACCAGCCACGGAAGTTCCATGGAGTATAGATTGGATTGTAAGGACGCATCGGAGCTGGACCAATGAAAGCATCCCAGTTCAATGTAGAAGGTACCGCTGGAGTTTCAGCCGGACGTTCCAAACCTTGCGGCCAAATAGGACGGTCTGTGAAAGTTTCTACCTTAGTAACTTCACCAATGACACCATTCCAGATCCAGTTACAAACCTTGCGTACACCTTCAGCAGAAGCACCTTGGTTACCCATCTGAGTAGCGACCTTATGCTTAGCAGCCAACTTAGTAAGCAAACGTGATTCATATACAGAGTGAGTCAACGGTTTTTCGCAATATACGTGCTTGCCTGCAGCAAGTGCTTCCGCACAGATGATAGCATGAGTATGGTCAGCAGTAGCACAAACCACAGCATCACATTGGTCAAGCAATTCGGCAAACATCACCTTGTAGTCATTATATCTCTTAGCGTTTGGATAACGGTTGAAAATAGGTTCAGCATACTTCCAGTCCACGTCGCACAAACCGATGATATCTTCGGTTTCCAAACCACGGAGCACAGCAGCACCACGGCCACCGATACCTACAGCCAAAATTTTCAACTTACCATCCTTGGCACCTTTCTTTTTCTTCTTTGCATCTACACCAGCAAACAAGCTACCCGGAGTCATTGACAAACCAACAGCAGCAGCCGTACCTGTCTTCAGGAACGATCTTCTAGACATTTCTTTTCCCATATGATTAGATTTTTATAAGGTTATTGGAATTATTTTTCACTCTTCGGAGTATCATCAATATTGATTTCCTTTTCGATTTCGTTCATACCTTCCTTGAAGCTCTTCACGCCTTTACCCAATCCCTTCATCAATTCAGGAATTTTCTTTCCACCCCAAAGGAGCAACACGACCAAGGCAATAAGAATAATTTCTCCTGTTCCGATATTTCCTAAAAATAACAATGTTTTCATGTGATTTATAATCTATTTAAGTGTTTCGCATAAATATTAAACGTTACAAAAGTAACTTATTTTTTCCGAAATCCCCCACCTTTTCCAAGGAAATTTCACACCTCCGTTTGTTTTTATGGCACAAATTAAACAAAATAATTATGAAGGATTTCTTGTTTCCAAAGCCTACCGATTCCAGGGGCTTTTCTTTGTTACTGCTGTGTTTCCGTTTGTTCTTCGGCCTGATGCTGCTCCTGCACGGCCTCGAAAAAGTGTACAACTACACCGAACTATGCTTCGTGTTCCCCGACCCCATGCACATCGGTAGAGAAGTTTCACTCCTCTTCGTCATCTATGCCGAAATACTATGCTCTCTGGGGTTCATTTGCGGTGCCCTCTACCGACTGAGCATGATTCCCATGATTATCGCCATGTTGGTAGCCTTCTTCCACGTTCATAGCGCCAGTATCGTCCAAGGCGAATTGGCATTCATCTACCTGATGGTCTTCATCATATTGTACATTGCCGGTCCGGGACAATACTCCATCGACGCAAAGATCTACGATTATCTTCACGCCAATGATTACGATGCCTATGAGTACTAAAGCTTCTTCAACTCCATATAAAGTCGCTGGATGGGCAGCCCCATCACATTGAAATAGCTGCCGGAAATGCTTTCCACGCCCACGAAACCGATCCATTCCTGGATACCATACGACCCGGCCTTGTCCATCGGTCGGTAATGCTCCACGTAATAGTCGATTTCCTCTTCAGAAAGACGAGCGAAGGTAACATCCGTTACCGTAGCAAAGCTTTTCTGATGCAGCATAGTGGTCAGGCATACCCCAGTGATGACTTGATGCGTCTGCCCAGACAAGGCACGGAGCATTCTCCGGGCATCATCCCCGTCATGAGGTTTGCCCATCACCTCACCGTCGAGCCACACAATGGTATCGGCGGTGATTATCAATTCATCCGCCTGCATCGATGCACGATAGGCATCCGCCTTGGCACGGGCAATATAAGCAGGGATCTCCACCCCATCCATCCCCTCAGGGAAAGACTCGTCAATATCAGGCAACGTCTTGACTTGATACTTGATGCCGAGACCCGACAACAATTCTTTGCGGCGTGGCGAATTGGAAGCCAGCACCACCTGGTATTTATTCAGATTATCCAACATATCACCAACCAAAAGCTTTAGCGTCCTTCATCCATTTACCTTGAGCCCGAAGCACCTGTTCCACCACATCACGTCCGCAGCCATAACCGCCATCCCGATGCGAGATATAGATCGATACCTCCTGAATTTCCGGAGCAGCATCAGCCGGACAACACGGACAACCGCAGCGACTCATCACCTCATAGTCAGGAATATCATCACCCATGTAGAGAATCTCCTCATCCTTCAGTCCATACTTCGCTTTCAAAGCTTCGTACTCCTTGATCTTTACCGAAGCACCCATATACACATCCGTCAGTCCCAAACCTTCATAACGCTTGCGCACCGCCTCCGTCTTTCCACCGGTAATAATAGCCACTATCAGCCCGCACTTCACAGCATACTGAAGCGCATAACCATCCTTGATGTTCACAGAGCGCATCGGCTCCCCATTGGGATGCTGCAGAATCGTCCCGCAGCTCAGCACACCATCCACATCAAAGATAATGGCCTTTATCTTTTTCAAATCGTAGTTAATCATAATTCACCTTTGCTTCCATTGACTTTTTCATTTCATTTGTAACAAGTTCCTGCAACTTGTTTTTGGGTAGCAAATATTGATACTCAGCAACCCCAATTGGCTTGTTAACGTCTTGCAACGCCAACTCTACTTCCAAATGGTCTTTCTCGGCACATAGAATGATACCGATAGACGGATTTTCATCAGGAGCCTTTTCTAACTTATCCAATAGGGAGAGATAGAAATTCATCTTACCCACATATTCGGGTTTAAACTCACCAATCTTCAATTCAATGGCAACCATTGAACGGAGTCGACGATGGAAGAAGAGTAAATCAACACGATACTCTTTATCGTTATAGTTCAGTGTGTGCTGATTGCCGATAAAACTGAAACCACTACCCAATTCCATTATAAAGGTTGTGATTTTCTGAACAAGGCGGCGTTCCAACTCCAACTCTTTCAATGGCTCAACTACATCAATGAACCCGAGATTATAACTGCTACGAAATACCTCATTGGCATAATTGGCTTGCTGAGTAGGCAATGTAGAATCAAAGTTATTTGACTTCTCTACCGCTTGTATAGAAAGATGGTATTCTGATTTAAGTGCATGACGCAACATATCACGAGACCAACCCTTAGAAACAACTTCATTGGCATAAAACACAATGTGTTCAGGAGATAGATTGTGGCTCATCAGAAGCAAGTTATGACTCCACGGCAAAACTGCGACAGCTTGCCGCAGTTTTGTGTCTCCTTCATTATAACGGAGATAAAACTTCTTCATGTCCCATAGGTTTCTTGGAGACAAACCCATATCGGGATATTTAGACTTCAAATCAACCGACAATCTTTTGACAATGCCATCACCATGCTTGCTGTCAATTTTCTTTTCTTCCAACAACTTACCTATCTCCCAATAAGAAGACATAGCAACCATGTTTAGTTGTTTTGCTATTTGTAATCGAGAAGTCTCTATTACTGCGACAGCCTGTCGCAGTAATTCGTTATACTCATCTTCGTTTAATGGTCCTAAAATGGTTAAATCCTTCATAGTCTTATCTCTCTATTGCTTAAACCTTATGCAAAGGTATAAAAGATTTTTAATTGCATCCGTTAGGAATCTTCAGATTTTATTTGTTTCTTTGAAGTGTGAAATACTAAAACGGGAAATTATGGCTCCAGTATCATTAAACTTAAAATTAGATTATAGCCAAAACGAACTCATATCAGAATTTAATAAAGACAAACTGAAATACTTTCAAAATTTATTCAGTTGTGACGAGTCGGAACAAATAACAATGGATGAAATACAAGCAGAAGTGAATGAAGCTAGACGGGAGAGATATGAAACACGAAGAAAAGAATTATCCCACAGCCTTGAATGAAGCTTTGATAGAATATGGACAACATTAAAGCCCCTCATTTATCGATACAACCATCCCGCCAATCGATTAATCCATCCCCAACGAAAACGGAACCAGCGGCGTGTACTTACCTGTTTTCCACCAAAACCTAAAATGAATCGGCGATAACCTACCTGCTCGAAAGGAAGACCGGCATCGAAGAACTCGAAATGGCGGTAGCCTTGCTGGTGAGCATCAGTGAGAGCGGCCCATACAGCCATAACGCCCGGATAGAACCAGGCATATCTTCTACGTAAACCGAAGGAGAAGCAGAGGTAAGCACAATCATCGGAATACATGCAGAAGGAACCGCCAATGATGCGTTCCCGATACTTGACCAGAAATACGCTGGCAGTCTTAGGATTTTCTTTCATCAGCAGTCGGAACAGCTGGAGATCCGGGAAGTGCTTCCGGAACTTGGCGGAGTAATTCCGACGGAGCATTTGCAAGAAAGCCTGAATCTCTTCCTCGGTACGAGCTACCTGAGTGGTAACCCCATTTTTCAAAGCCCGATTGATTTGCCGACGGCGCGAAGGATCTAGACGCTCTTCGGGAGAAAGACTATGCAATGAGTTGTACACCCGCAACCAATGAAGGGGAAAATACCCATTGCGACGAAAATGCTTATAACCGAAAAGAGCCGTGGGAAGATTACGCACTTCGATGAGGAAACAGCTGTCCTTTATTTCGCCGGTGAGGTGTTCCAGCATCAAGCCAAACAACTCATCTTGTGGAAGACTATTATCGAAATACTCCCCCGTACCGAACAGCTCACATCGCTTGATGATGGAAGGCGGAAACAGACGCATGCTTTTCCGGATGACGGCTTGAAGCTTAGCTACCGGACGACCATCAATGGAAGCTACAACCAATATAGGAGCATATCCGGGTGTCTGTCCATAAATGCGGAACAGCTCGGACGAGTTGGAAAGGCTGTGCCCCGGTAAAGGTGGCAAGGTACTTCCGGCGCGATATGTCATCAAACGAATGGGCTTCATTCTTGCAAATTTACTTTTTTTTGTTGAGGAATCCATTATCTATTTCTATCTTTGTGGAAAGAAAAAGAATTTTACGAAGATGAAACAATTCAGTGACTTAATAAAGAACAGACGAAGCATGCGGAAGTTCACCAATGAAGAACTTTCTCAAGATGAGGTGGTATCATTACTGAAAGCGGCCTTGATGTCGCCTTCTTCCAAGCGTAGCAACCCATGGCAGTTTATTGTGGTGGATGACAAGGAAACGTTGAAGAAACTGGCTTTTTGCAAGGAGATGGGAGCTTCCTTCCTGGAGGATGCCGCTTTGGCTATCGTGGTCATGGCCGATCCGTTGGCTAGTGATGTGTGGATTGAAGATGCAGCCATCGCTTCGCTGATGATCCAACTGCAAGCCGAGGATATGGGCTTGGGAAGTTGCTGGGTACAGGTGCGCGAGCGTTTTACAGCAGATGGTACCCCATCGGACGAGTTTGTGCATGAGGTGCTGGATATTCCTTTGCAGCTACAGGTACTGAGCATCGTAGCCATCGGTCACAAAGGCATGGAGCGAAAGCCATTCAACGAAGAGCATTTACAGTGGGAGAAGATTCATATCAACAAGTATGGCGAGCAATAAGCGGATTGTCCTGATAGGTGCCGGTAATGTGGCGACCCACTTGGGAATCGGCCTCCAAGCTGCGGGATACGAGGTAAAGCAGGTGTATAGTCGCACGGAGGTTTCGGCTTCGGAATTGGCAAACCGACTGAGTGTGGGGTATGTTACCTCACTGGAGGAAGTCTGCACAGATGCTGACGTGTACATTGTGGCTGTCAAAGATGCGGTGCTGACGGAGTTGATTCCGATGGTGGTGAAGGGAAGAGAAGATGCCCTTTTCGTACATACGGCGGGCAGCATGCCGATGGAGGTATGGAAAGAGCATGCGGTGCATCATGGGGTGCTGTATCCCATGCAGACGTTCAGTAAGGCGCGGGAAGTGGATTTTGCTTCGGTTTCCTTCTTTGTGGAAGCCAACGGAACTGCAGAGTTGGCGGTACTGAAAGAGATGGCAGAAGCTTTGAGTCCGAAGGTGTATGAGGCAAGCTCGAAGCAGCGGATGTATCTGCACATGGCAGCTGTTTTTGCCTGTAACTTTACCAATCACATGTATGCACTCAGTGCCTATCTGTTGGAGAAGAACGGACTGCCTTTCGATGCCATGTTGCCTTTGATAGAGGAGACTGCCCGCAAAGTTCATGGGCTGGCACCTCGGGAAGCGCAGACGGGACCAGCTGTGCGACGTGACGAAAATGTGATGGGCAAGCATGCATCAATGTTGGCAGATGAACCTCGGTTGCAGGAACTGTACCGGATGATCAGTCAAAGCATACAGGAAAAGTAATTATAAAAAAAACGGGAGGCAGTCAAAAGACCACCTCCCGTTTCATATCTTTAATCCGCAATCAATTCCTCCACTAGCTTCACCTCATCGCCTCTCCCCTGTTGCTTCAGCTCCAGAAGCAAGGAACGCGCCATGGCTAGCAAATCCTCATCCGGAAACTCCACATAGCAATACGCAGCCAGTTTGCATTTCAGCACCGGATCCGTGATACGCGGAAGCACCTGTTCCGCCCGCTCCAGTACCCTCGACACATTCCGACCGTTCCGCACCGAGACACCATACCCCATCAAGAGAGCGAGCACCAGCTCCCCCTCCACCTCCGGAGTATCACCCTGCACCGCTTCCAGCTCCGCCAGAGCCGTGGCTAGATGCAACTGCACCAGCTTCCACTGCTCCACATCCGTAAAATCCGATGCCGCCTCCGGCGAAAGCTGTCGGGCAGCAAACGATTGCACCTCCCGAACGGTATCAATCCAACACTTCATAAGGCGAATGCTGACTCTTAAATTCCGGCACAATCTGCTTCATCTTCTTCACCACCTCCATGGCATTGTAACCGAAGCTCAACTCATACAACTCATCCTCTTCACGCTTCGCGTCCGCATATTCATACTCACGCACCGCAGCAATCTTAATCTTCGGATGATGCGTAGGCTTCGTTACCTCCGTATCGTTCAACAGCTCCTCGAACAGCTTTTCGCCATCACGAAGCCCCGTGTATTCCACTCTCACGTTCGTAGCACCACTCAGCTTGATCATGCGCTTCGCCAAATCTGCAATACGTACCGGCTTACCCATGTCGAAGATATAGATCTCACCACCGTTACCCATGGTACCCGCTTCCAGCACCAGCTTACAAGCCTCCGGAATCAACATAAAGTAACGGATAATGTCCGGATGCGTAACCGTGATCGGACCACCGTTGCGGATCTGTTCACGGAACAACGGAATCACAGAACCATTGCTACCCAACACATTACCAAAGCGCGTAGTCACGAACTGCGTCACGCCCTTCACCTTTCCCGACTTGATTGCCTTATCTAGACTCTGCACATAAATCTCACAGATACGCTTGCTGCATCCCATCACGTTCGTTGGGTTCACCGCCTTGTCCGTACTCACCATCACGAACTTCCGGGTGCCATACTTCACGGCCAAGTCCGCCATCACGCGCGTACCATAAATATTATTCTGCACCGCCTCACTCGGATTATCCTCCATCATCGGCACATGCTTGTATGCCGCTGCATGGAACACATACTCCGGACGATACGCCTTGTAAATCTCCTCCATGCGCGATGCATTGCTGATGCTCGTCACGATAGTATGCGTCTCGATATTAGGATGATGCTTCTTCATGTATAGACGCACATCATGCATCGGTGTCTCCGCCTGATCAATCAATATCAGCTCCAGCGGATGATAAACCGCCACCTGACGCACCATCTCGCTACCGATACTTCCGGCCGCCCCTGTAATCAAGATACGCTTGTTGGTCAGCATGCCACCCACCCTGTCCATATCAATCTCTATCTTCTCGCGCGGCAGCAAGTCCTCGATATCCACCTCCTTCAGCATCGTGAAGTTCAAGTCACTCTTGCCATCCCATTCATAGCTCTTTGGCATCATGTGGATATGAATATTCTCCTCAATCAGCTTATCCACCAAGGCCGAATCCTCGCGGAACTTCTCGCTGTAGATAGGCGATACCAGCAACACCGTTGCCCCTCGCATCTTCATCTCCTCCACCAATGATAGGTCGTTCTTCACCACACGTACCCCCATCATTCGACGGCCGATGTACTTATCATCCTCCGACACAAAGCCTGCCAGCACATAACGGCTCATCTCCTCGCTGCGGATACTCTTGGCCAAGCTCACGCCCCCTCTTCGGGTACCGTAGATAAACACCCGCTTCGCACGAGAAGAATGATATCCCATGTCATACACAAACTTCACCACCACGCGCAAGAACCACATCATCAGCGTAGCCAGCATACACATCGTCAGCAAGTCAATATAGTCCAGCGTAGGAACATACCCCGCTAGCCCCATGCCCCACCGAACGAGATAGCAAAGCCCCATCCCGATGATATTCGCAAACGCCACCCGCTGCAAATCCACAAAGGTAGAGTAACGGATCACCCCCGAATACGTATGCAGCGTACGGAACCCCGTCAGATAACACCACAGATACACCACCATGGCAATTGCCAGATTCTTCCAGTTCAGCAGCGCATGCATCGGCCCTTCGGTCAATACAGCCACCAATACACCCGCAGCAACAACAATCAGGCTATCCAATATCAGGATACCCCAAAAAGGCAAAGCCCGTCTGGAGAAATACCAACGGGCAAAGTTTTGAAGAATGTTCATGATTAATTCCTTTTAAAGAAAATAGACTATTTGAGATGCACCTTGAAATACATCCCGATGGACGGGTACTTACACTCTCGCAATTCCCCGATGATATTAATATGATCTTTCCAGAGCGTATAGCGCGCCCCGATATTCATGAATTTCGAGTCATATTCAGCCATCAGATTCAATCCGTTGATGGCTTTATGGATAAAAGAGGTTTCTGGTAGATCAAACTGATAATCCACACCAAAAGCCACTCCATTCAATTTATCTATATAGCGTTTATTATATACATAAGCCGCATGAACACCCCATTCACCAAACCAAGAAAGATGCTTGGTAGCAGCGATGTAATAACGATTGAAAAAACCGTTTCCATCTCCTTCTACAGCCATTTCACTATAATCTACACCTGCGCCAGTAGTAAAATCATTCACACCAGCAACAATCTGTGGAGTCCATTCTTTCCACCAACCTTCTTTCCACAAGCGTAAACGACCATGGAAACTGCGATCTTGATTGGTATATCCAGAATAACCAAATTGTTCAATACCCAAATGTCTTGCAGTTAATAATGTACATGTATAACTCACTTCAACCCAAGGTAAAAACGTAATATTAATATAATAATTATAAGTATGATAATTCCAATAATAAGGAGTGGAATGTTTATCCAAAAATCCACTTCCAGCCATAAAGGTCTTGTCCCGCTGCATATCCGCCGTAGGCATATGCAGTAAACCAGTAGTACCATACGTAAACTGAGCCTTCACCGAACCGGCCATAAGCAACAACAAACAAGCAATTCCTATAAATTTCTTCATCTGTATATATTCATTTATCTAGGAACAAACGCTCCATCTTTGGCTTCAAAAATCACAGACGGCTCTAGTACTCGAATGGTATGCCAAGCTCCCATAGGTACTTGCATTCCATAGATTCCTTCTAATGGACATAACAAATGTCGGGATACCTCTTGATAAGTACCATCGTGCAATTCTTCATAAATGATTTCTTCCAATCTGCCCAACAAACATACTACTGTCTCTGCCGTATCCTCATGCCTATGAATAAGAACTTCCGTACCCGGCTGCAATGCATTCAGCATCCGTTGCGAAGTATCAGCCTCCGAAGTACGCAAATCATAGTTCATTCTCAACCGAGGAGAATCCTTCGCATGCTCCAATAAATTATCTAAAAGTTCCTTATTTATCACAAAACTCATAACTCAAAACTTATAACTTACAACTCTTCAAATATTCCTCATGCAAATGGTAGTACTTCTTTTTAAACCATACATAGGCTACACCTAGCACTACAATAGCACCAAGCAGATATATCCAATGTGCCAATACTATATTAGGACATAGGTAAATAAATCCAAATGATACCATCAACTGCAAAGCCATATAGAACAATGAAACCTTCACATGTCCAATCTTCAGTTCATTCGCCATCAGCTGATAAGCATGCTTCCGATGTGCTTCCCCTAAATTCTCATGCAGCATGATACGATGACAGATAGTCAAACAACCATCCACCCCATACACTAACAAGAAAATCAAGTACGTCACATCCTGCGTCATCACCACCAATCTACCAATAGCAAACAACATAATAAATGCAATGGCAATACTGCCCACATCACCAGCAAAACATTTCGCTTTTCCTTTTGGGCGGAAGTTAAAGACACAGAAAACTAATACACCTAGGATAGCAACTATTAAATAAGACGATTCTATAAAACAGATACGATTGTTCACCAACATTAACGGTACCAATACCGCCAATGCATATCCCGCCGTAATCCCATTGACACCATCCATGAAGTTTATCACATTCGTAGCACCCACACAGACAATCAACGCAATGAGTACAATCCACCACATATCCCAATGCAAGATACCCATGCTCCAAAACATCAGCACCATCGCCACAAACTGTACCATTAGACGCACCGAATCTGGCAACGAACGTACATCATCCCAAAAGCTTACCCCTGCTACCAACAGTAAGCCCACCAAGAACGGCAAGTAACCTATTATCACCTGTCCATTACCTTGTATAACCATCATCACTGCCCATGCTACCATCGCCAAGGAAAAAATCACCCCTCCTCCGCGGAGAACAATTGTCGAGTGCGAACTCCGTTGATTCGGCTTATCAATAATATTAAACTTGTCCGCTATACGGAAATAAAAAAGCTCTACTATAAAAAGTAGAGCAGCGATAATCATCCAAATCATATCAATCAGCTATTTTGAAAACTCTGAATAGTTAATTTCAATCCCTCTTTCGCCCGTATCGGCATCTTTTCTATGCCAAGTGCTTTTTTAATCTTAGCATTGGAAACCACATAATTCTCAGTCAGTTTACGCAAACGCTCGCTATTCAGCGGTAAGTGTAATAAAGTTCCCATTCGAGCTATACCTTCCATGAATCCTTTGGAAAGACACCAAATATGTGCTTTCTTTCCCATAGCTTCACACATCACCTCAATCAATTCGTTGGTAGATAATGCCTCATCATCACCAATGTGATAAATTCCACTCTCCACCTCCTTGGTTAGTAATCCTTGAATGACATGACAAAGATTCCCGATAGATGTAAACGAACGACGGTTTTCAAAAGCACCTAAAGGCCAAGGAATCCCCTTCTTCACAACCCCATACAACAAGTTTAAATTCCCTTTATTGCCTGGACCATGAATCATGCAAGGACGCAAGATATACACTTTCTTAGATTTCATTTTTTCAACTTCTGAATCTAATTGATTCAAAATGTATTCCTCCGCCTTAATCTTACTTTCTCCGTATGGACCAACAGGAGCAGGTATTACCTCTTCCGTCAGAATCTCTCCTACTACGGTATCCGCAGCAGCTTTTACCGAACTAAAAAAAATAAACCGCTGTGCATCCGATTGTAGATAAAAATCAAAGATTTTCTGAGTAAGTCCCGTATTAATATCGAAGTACACCTGCGCTTCAGCTTGGTTCTTGGTATCGTGAGCTTTACCAGCCAAATGAATGATGGCATCCACCTGAGGCAATTTACCATTTTCCAGATCCATCCACGAAAACGTTTGTACCACTCCCTCCTTTTCAGGAGCTACAATATCCAAACCATAAAGGGTATGATGTTCCTTTAGGGCTGTAACGAAGTTGGAACCCACAAATCCATGGATTCCTGTAATAAGTATGTTCATTGATTAATTAATAAAAGCATGGAGTTCTGTTTCCAATCTACTTTTTCCATGCATAGACTATTAAAGAAAATTTCTATATAAGGTAATTGATAAAGTACCGTAAACTTCTCTATATTTTTTAGATTGCGACATCGCTAAATCCTAGTAAAAGAGGGGAAATAGAATGTTTACAGGTATAAAAATTCTACCAACGAAACGATAAAGCTTCGTAAGTAATGATATTAAAATAAAGACTAGTTGTTAGAATAAATCGGAATGGGTTCCAATTTCTAGAAATAATAAAATAAATTTCTCGTTATCTTGTTTCCAAAGTAAAAGCCAATCAGGCTTAATGTGACATTCCATATCCCCGCATACTTCCCAGACAAAATATGCGGTTTATATTCAGGAGGTAATGTACCTTTCTCAGATAATATAGCAATAGCATGTTGTAGAGGTTCTAAAGAATAACCTCTTTTTTTACATAACTTTAAAGACTTTTTAAATTGTCATGAATATTCAATTGAATACACATTTAGTCTAGTATTTGTTTGATAAGATCATCAAGATTCTTTGCTTTGTATACACGCCCCGCTTCTACATCTTCCAAAGCCTTGTCTAAACCACATTTTTAGTCTTAACCTTAACTTCAGGTACAACAACAGAAACTCTGTTCATCAGTTCAATGATTTTCAAGAAATGTTTCATTATAGAATGATTTTCAAACTGCAATGTAATCTGTATCATAATCATTTTCTCCTTTCTCTACAAAGAAACAAATTATCTTCGGTTTTTCCTAATGATTATCACATTTTCACTCTTCACTGTTCTCCAAACAGAGTGCTTACACCAGTTTTATAAAGGAACCATAACTTTTCAAATTAACTTGCACTATACATAATATTATCTATTTTTTATAGTACGAATGTCGGTTTTATTAGAAGTTTTTGCAATACATCATTTTTAGATGAACGCTTACAGGATATCTTTGATGAAATATAAGCATCATCTAAAATTTCCCCACTATAAATTTAGCTATCGGCATACATTCCAATTTTAGAATATTAGGTTTAATTATTTTTACTAAGATTTTAAACATATTATTGAACAATAGGTACAACAAATACCGCACAATCCATCAAAGATAAAACTAATATTGCTATACATAATTCCATTTTTTGATTGATAATGCAAAAGTTTTTTGATTAGTAATATTTATCAAGACACTTTTATTGGGGACACTTATACTTCTTGATAAAAGACTATCATTTTTTTCTAACTTAAATTAATCTATCACCACATTAGTTTCGGCAAAATTCAAATCTTGTTCATCATCAATTTCGTACCATTGCAAGTTCTCTAGTTTTAGGACATTCATAGGAGTTATACGTTGTGAAATGTCAAGCAATTGGAATTCATAACCGAGTTTTGGCTTTTCATCCACAATCTTTGCATACTCGCTAATCATTTTCTGATAAAAATTATTACTCAATTTATGTATACCAACAAGTTCCCCAGAAGGCTCTATCTTATCTTTATCAGTAGAGCAGTTGATAAGTATAGATTTTTCATTCATCTGCACATAATATTGATCTTGAAACTTAAATACCGGCGTTATTAGCATCGCAGAATCGAATGAAGATTTTATCAAAGACGTTATAGCTTTTTGTTCAAAAATGATGTCCGATTCAAGCAATAGGAAATCATCGTCTCCAATAGCTTCTCTACAATTGTATAGAGTATACATACTATTAGTTTCGGCATAACGAGGACAATAGACACACTCAATTTGGGGATATTGTTTCATCAATGCCTCATACGACTCCTTTTGCCATCCTGTACCGATAATAATGCGTTCGATACCACATGCAATCAGTTTTTCAATACTACGGAGTACCATTGCTTTGTTCTTATACTCGACAAAACCTTTAGGAATCATCTCGGTATATTTACCAAAACGAGTTCCTAAACCTGCCGCCATTATTACTGCAGTCTCTATCATAATATTTATTTTTAAATTGCTATATTCAAACCTATACCTAATACATGCTCAGCAGGTTTATTCACAAAGGTGTAATAAACATAGTATCCTTCTATCTCAAAGTGTTCGTTAATGGAACAAGCCGTACCAACATAATGACGGGTCTTTTTCCATCCATCCCAAGTGAATACTTCCATAGCCAAATAAGGTTTGAAAGGGCTCTCAGGAATAGTATATTGAACTTTTAAGCGAGAGCGTAAAACATTTCCCCATTCATCCACTTCAGGACTCCAAGAATGAATATAACGTTCACGAAGAGATACAGTCAAGTTTCCTTGTTTTAAAGAACCTGTTACTTCTGCGACTGCTCGATGGGTGATATAACCCGGTTCCTGCATAAAATCGTAGGCAAACCCAGTCTTCAACCAACTCGTTATTTTATTTCCGAATATCAGGCGAGCATACCAACTTTCCAAACGTTTGTATTGATAATTAGCGTGCTCGAAGTAAAATGTTGTATACCAATTGGAATTCTTAAAGCTATGATTGACTTCAAAGAACTCCCAACCGCCAAAAGTATTGTTTTCCTCTTGTTCTTGAGCTGAAACAGACAGACAGAATATTAGAAACAATAATACTAAAGCTGTAAAATTCCTAATCTCATTCATCCTAATGATCCATAAAATATTTTCGCCGCTTTGTAAAAAACAAGATTCCAATGACAACCCATACCAACAGCATTAAATAAGATTCCGTACAAAAATTAACCCCATTTAGGCCTGGGATAGGTACCAACTGAAGGAAAACAAAAGTTACAGAGAATATCAATCCTAATCCTGCCATAACTTTCAATGATGGAGTACCATCTTTATCACGCTTCATTACGACAAAAGTGGAAGCACAAGTAAAGAAGAAACCAATAGAGGCTCCAATTGCAGACATATCCACAAACCATCCTAATGCTTCACGACCAAGAATTGGTCCGGACAAAGATATCAAAACACAGAAAATCATGGAATTACGAGGAGTTCCATACTTTTCATCAATCTCTGAAAAGATACTTGGAAGATACCCGTCTCTACTCATTGAATACATCAAACGACTGGAAGCTAAATAAAAGCCCATTATACCAGACAACACAGCACATGAAACAGCCAATCCCAACAATATTTTCCCTGCAAGTCCAAGCATATTTTCAGCAGCTATCAATAACACCCATTCTCCAGCAATAACTCTATCGGGCCAATTAGTCAAAGCAGCAGCTGCAACTGTATTGTTCGCCACATACACAAAACAGCCAAAAGTAATAGCAATGGCCATGATAAAAATAACTTTTTTATGCGAAAACTTAAATTCTTCAGCAGCTTGCGGAATAGTTTCAAATCCTACAAAAGCCCAAGGAGCAATAGCGAAGGTTGCCAAAATAGCAGAAAGAATACCTTGATGACCTACATGAGCGAATGAATCAATTGTTTCTGTAGTTGCACCAGCTGCAGTTGCTGCAAAACGATCAAAGCCCCACACTGGTTCCATATTTACAAAAGAGGTTTTATTACTAAAAATTGCTGCAATTGTTAGAATAAAAACACAACTCACAAGCATACTAGAAAGAACAGTTTGGACATAACCGGCTTTCTTGACTCCAAGTATATTAAGCACTCCAAATAATATCAATATACTCATTGCCAATATAATTTCCCCAAACCAAACTTCAAAACCTGCTATACTATAATTAAATCCCCACTTAAGAATATCGACAGATCCATCCAAACCATCTACTATCAATCCAATAGCTGTAGAGTTCATTGGTACATTTGTCAGATAAGCAGCAAGAAGGAACCATCCACACAAATATGCCGGAACTTTACCAAAACAATTCTTTGTGTAATTAAATTCTCCTCCCGCTTTTGGATACTTTGGCACCATATAAGCATATGCAAAGGCTATAACAATCATTACTAGTGCACCAAGTATCATGGCAATTGCTGTACCGTCAACTCCTGAATTGGGTAAGAATTTCTTGCCTGGATTAATAAATGCTCCCCATCCAATGACACATCCAAAAGCCAATGCCCAAACATGAGTGGGCGATAAAGTTTTTTTAAAATTAGAATTATTTTGTTTCATATAATTTAATTATGTTATTGTAAAATCCGTTTCTCGTATACAATCATCATAACAACCATATAAAAGCTGATTATAAAGTATTTAATACGTGATAGGATTGCTAGATTTTACATCTATTGTTAATAAAAGAATGGAAAATTCAGTTTCCAAACCACTAGTTTCAAACACAGACTATTAAAAAGAGTCTCTATTAAGATTCTTCCTTTAGCTTGTAGAGTTTGCAATTTTCCATTAAAGAGAAATGAAAGAAGCATTTGTTGCAGCTATTTCTGACCCCATATTCTGACAGACTTTCAAATTTAGTTTTATTGTTTCATCCGTTGTTCACAAAGATTGTTACTCAATTGAACCCTACCATCCAGAATAAAATTTCTCAAACTTTTCCATTGGTTCAACATGTAGGTGCAGCCTTTTTTATCAACGAATCTGTTCAAGAATATCGGACAATTACTGCTCAAGATCCGCAATCCGTTTATCTTTTTCCTCCAGTCTCTTACATAACGACTTGATTTCAAACAAGAGGTCATCAATGACCTACTTGGATTTATCCATAGATTGACGGAGCATAGAGACCTCTTCGGCCAAAACCTTGACCTGATCATAAAACATCTCCTTTTCTTCATTAGCGGTAGCCTATTGGGAGCTATAAAGTTCTATAATCCGTTCATCTATCATGGTATAAAGATACTGATTTCTTCATACGACCAAGCTTCTCGTTCCATAACTGCTTGCGTTTCCATTCAGTAAATTTGTTGTAGTTAACTCCTACCTCTATGCAGAATTCTTTCAAATCTTTGCCGGTACTGCAAAGTTGATAAAGTTCGGAAACTTCTCGGTATTTTTTAGATTGTGACATAATTGTGATTTTTAAGTTTGTCACAAAGCTATATTTATATTAAATCACCATCAAGGCGGGAAATAGGACGTTTACAACCATAACTTTTCAAATTCACTTGCACTATACATAATATTATCTATTTATTATAGTGCGAATGTCGGTTTTATTAGAAGTTTTGCAATACGTCATTTTTGGCTTACAATCTATTCAACATATAGCTTTTCTATCTCATTCCAAACAATTTCTTGTTTATAATATTTTTCTACAAATTTGCGACCATTTTCACCTATTCGTTTCCTTTCTTCAAAATCAATGTATAATTTTTCTATCGCTTTTGCTAATGATTCCGGTGTATGCTCTACGAAGATACCTGTTTCATTTTCGATTATTGAATCAATACAACCTGTCACTCGAGTTGTTATGACAGGTAACTTCATACTAGATGCTTCAAGAACTGATGTAGGGAATCCCTCACGATATGATGGAAGAACAAACACATCCATCAATGAATAATAATACTCTATTGTTGAATTTTGCACATACCCCGTTGTTATA
>JAFYPV010000145.1 GCA_017559935.1 Bacteroides sp.
ACCATGCGTACGGTGAGCACGTTCTTTGCCTTGCGGAGGATGCGCACACCGTCTTTTTCATAATCCTGTACCCAAAGGTCCTTAAATTCTGGAAGATACTTGGAAACAGCATCGTCGAGTGAGAGCTTGCCTTCTTCTACCAGTTTGGCGATGGTTACACCGCAAAAGCCTTTGGTTTGTGAGCATTGCATGAAAACGTTGTCCATCTTGATGGGACGTTTCTGTTCTACATCGGCAAAACCGATGCAACAGGTTTCCTGAACTCCGTCTTTATAGAAGACACTGATAGCACCTGCCAGTTGGCCGCTATCGACATAGGGTTGCAAAGCTTCTTGCGCATAAGTAGTCTTGGACTCCTTGGTTTGAGCTACCACAGCCAGTACCATACATAATGATACAAAAAGCAGCATAGATCTTTTTTTCATAATTGTTAGAATTAGTTGATTAACGTTTTTTTTAGTACCTTTTGAGCAAAGATAGGTATAAAATATCAGAAACTAATTGATGTTTATCGCAAAAACTACCTACTTTTGCCTTGGAAAAAGTGGAAATTTGATGTTTGCCTGTTTATGAAACTGATCATACTTGATTTTGATGGAACGCTGGCCGATACACGGGGCCTTATTGTGATGACCATGCAACAGACCATACAGGTGTTGGGGCTGGATTCTCGCACGGATGACCAATGTGCGGCTATGATAGGATTACCTCTAAAGGAGGCGTTCACTACGTTGATTCCCATGACGGACGAAATGGGGGACCGATGCGCTGAGACTTATCGACGGATATTCAATGAGAACAATGCGGTATATACGGTTCCGGCTTTTCCGAATGTTATGGAGACGCTCCGGATGCTTTCGGACAAAGGATATCTGTTGAGTATTGCCAGCAGCCGTAGTCATCGTAGCTTGATGGAGTTCATAGAAAACATGGGCTTGCAGGAGGTGCTGACTTATGTATTGGGTGCCGATGATGTGGTGCAGGCCAAGCCTCATCCTGAGCCTGTACTGAAGACTTTGGAAAAGTTTGGTTGCCGGGCTGATGAGGCATTGGTGGTAGGTGATGCGGTATATGACATCGAGATGGGGCGTAGGGCAGGTGTGAAGACTTGTGGGGTAACGTATGGTAATGGTACCCGTGAGGAGCTGGCCGATGCTGGGGCTGATTTTCTGATAGATAACTTCGGCGAATTGTTGAGTATCTTGTAGTTATGGAAGAACGGATCTGGAAGGCCATAGCGGGGATGCATACGCCTGGTTTCTTCATTACTGCTGAAATTGGGCGTACGGATGAGGGGATGCCAACGGAGTTGGAGAGCTTTATCGCTGGAAAATTGATGCAGATAAATGATGGAATCAGCGCTCGCAGGTTTGTCTTTAGAGAAGGTCAATGGCGTATCTATCTGACCTTTTTCCCAACGACGGAGGTGGTGGATGAACGATATGCCCTGAAGAACAAGGTGCTTCATAGGAGATATAAATGATGCATGGACTTAAAATCCATGCTTTTTCTTTTATTAATTCATCCTAAATTTGTATCTTTGCGACAAATTTTCGCGAACATATGAAAATTAAGGAGATAATAGCTGCCCTTGAAAGGTTCGCGCCTCTGCCTTTGCAAGACGGATTTGACAATGCCGGATTGCAAGTAGGACTGACAGAAGCGGAAGCAACAGGGGCTTTGTTGTGTCTGGACGTTACTGAAGCCGTTGTTGATGAGGCGGTGACGTTGGGATACAACCTCATTGTTTCGCACCATCCACTCATCTTCAAGGGATATAAATCCATTACCGGACGTGACTATATTGAACGTTGCATCTTGAAAGCTATCCGCAATGACATTGTTATTTATTCTGCCCACACCAACTTGGACAATGCGCCGGGTGGGGTGAATTATAAGATGGCCGAAAAGATAGGCTTGAAGAATGTCCGTATTCTGGAACCTAAAGAGGAATGTTTGTTGAAGTTGGTTACTTTTGTGCCGACTGGACATGCCGAACAGGTACGCAAAGCTTTGTTTGATGCCGGATGTGGTTGTATAGGCAACTATGATTCGTGTAGTTATAATCTGCAAGGTGAAGGTACTTTCCGTGCCATGGAAGGGGCAACCCCGTTCTGTGGAGAGAAGGGAGAGTTGCATGTTGAACCGGAGGTACGTGTAGAAACGATTCTTCCTGCTTTCCGAAAAGGGGCGGTGGTGAAAGCTTTGCTCCAAGCTCATCCGTACGAAGAACCTGCGTTCGATCTCTATCCGTTGAAGAATACTTGGAACCAGGTGGGTTCGGGTGTTGTGGGAGAACTGGAGGAACCGGAAACAGAATTGGAATTCTTGAAACGAATCAAGAAGTTGTTTGAGGTGGGGTGTGTGAAGCATACTCGTCTGACAGGCAGACTGATTCAGAAGGTAGCGTTGTGTGGCGGTTCGGGTGCTTTCCTGGCATCACGGGCAGTAGGTAGCGGAGCCGATGTGTTCATTACCGGTGAAGTGAAGTATCATGATTATTTCAATTATGATAATCAGATACTTATGGCGGAAATCGGTCATTATGAAAGCGAGCAATATACGAAAGAAATATTTTATTCAATCATACGGGATTTGTGTCCGGAAGTGGAAGTGCAAATGACTCGGGTTAACACCAATCCCATTAAATACTTGTAAAGAATTATGGCAAGAGAAGCAAAGAAAGATCCAAGCGAATTGACCGTAGAGGAAAAGTTGAAAGCGTTGTATCAATTGCAGACTATGTTGTCTGAAATCGATAAAATCAAGACTCTTCGTGGTGAACTTCCACTTGAAGTGCAAGATTTGGAAGACGAAGTGGCTGGTTTGAGCACTCGTATCGAAAAGATTCAAAACGATATCGCTGAACTGAAGTCGAATGTAGCAACTAAGCGTATTGAAATTGAAGCTGCAAAGGTTTCGGTTGAAAAATATAAGGCTCAACAGGAAAATGTACGCAACAACCGTGAATACGATGTATTGAGCAAGGAAATCGAATTCCAGAGTTTGGAAATCGAACTTTGTGAAAAGCGTATCCGTGAAGCATTGGCTGCTGAAAAGGCAAAGAATGAAGAAATCGTTCGTAGCACTGAAGCTTTGGATGAAAGAAAAAAGGACTTGGAAGCAAAGAAGGCTGAATTGGAAGAAATTATTTCTGAAACCAAGCATGAAGAAGAAAAGCTTCGTGAAAAGGCTAAGGTGTTGGAAACTACTATCGAACCACGTTTGTTGCAGGCTTTCAAGCGTATCCGTAAGAACTCACGCAATGGTTTGGGCGTAGTATATGTTCAGCGTGATGCTTGTGGTGGTTGCTTTAACAAGATTCCGCCTCAGAAGCAGTTGGATATCCGTTCATGCAAGAAAATCATCGTTTGCGAATACTGTGGCCGTATCATGGTAGACCCAGAATTGGCAGGTGTAGTTGCTGAACAACAATTGGGTAAGTAATTATTTCTTTAAAATAGGAAGGCCGTCTTCGTTATGAGGACGGCCTTTTTTTATAGTTCTTCGTAGGTGGGAATGTCTGGAAGGAAGGTGTATTTCATGGTTGTGTAGTCGATGTGGCAACAATAATGGTGGAGACCATTGCTTACAATCAGATATTCCACTTTCAGTACCATGTTGTAACGGGTAATCTGGTCGAATACGGCTTGGGTAATTTCGACATGGGGAGCCTTGTATTCTACAATCATGCGTGCATTCAAGTCCTTATTAAATAAAACGGTATCGCAACGTTTCTTGGTGCCGTTCAAGTCCAATTGTACTTCATTGGCGAGTAATCCTTTGGGATAGCCTTTTAAGTCGGTCAGAAGGTGAACAAAATGCTGTCTTACCCATTCTTCAGGAGTAAGTGCTACATACTTTCTGCGTAAGGAATCGAAAATAACATTTTTTCCATTTCGCACTTGTATTTTGGCGGGATAGGATGGCAGATTTAATGGTAACATTTACTAAATTTGCATGATTAGGTTTTGTATATTCAAGTACAAAAATACAAAAGAACATGAAAACAAAAGAAGAAATCGTGAAAAACTGGCTCCCTCGTTATACGAAACGGAAGCTGGAAGATTTTTCCGAGTATATATTATTGACCAATTTTGATAAGTATGTAGAGCTCTTTGCCAAGAGGTTCGATGTACCGGTGTTGGGGTATGATGCGAATATGACATCGGCCACTGCTCATGGTATGACTATCATCAATTTTGGGATGGGTAGTCCTAATGCGGCTATTGTCATGGACTTGCTGGGGGCTATCAAACCAAAGGCTTGTCTGTTTTTGGGAAAGTGTGGTGGCATTGACAAGAAGAACAAGATAGGGGACTTTATTCTCCCGTTGGCTGCTATCCGTGGAGAGGGTACTTCCAATGATTATTATCCTGCTGAGGTTCCGGCACTCCCGGCATTTATGCTTCAGCGTGCGGTGTCTTCTACCATCCGTGACCATGCCAGAGACTATTGGACAGGAACGGTTTATACAACGAATCGCCGTATTTGGGAGCATGATGAGGCTTTCAAGGACTATCTGGTCAAAACGAGAGCGATGTGTGTGGATATGGAGACTGCTACGTTGTTTATTTGTGGTTTTCATAATCATATTCCAACGGGTGCTCTGCTGTTGGTTTCCGACCAACCGATGATTCCGGAAGGGGTGAAAACCGAAGCTAGTGACAAGCTGGTGACGGAGCGTTATGTAGAAGATCATGTGCGGATTGGTATCGATGCCATGCGTATGATTATTGAAGAAAAGAAGACGGTGAAACACTTGAAATACGAATGGTAACATGGCAAAAGAAGTGACTTACGAAGAGATTGCACGTGACTTGAAGAATCGGGTCTACAAGCCGGTGTATTATTTGATGGGAGAGGAATCCTATTATATAGACCGTATTTCGGAATATATTGCCCAAACGGTTTTGACGGAGGAAGAGAAGGAATTTAATCAGACAATTCTATATGGTTCGGACACGGATGTGGCTACTGTTATTAATGCGGCCAAGCGTTATCCGATGATGTCAGAGTACCAGGTGGTGATTGTGAAGGAAGCACAGAATTTAAAGAAAATAGAGGAGCTTTCTTTCTATTTGCAGAGGCCTTTGGCGTCTACGATTCTTGTGGTTTGTCACAAGCACGGAGTGTTGGATCGTAGGAAAAAGTTGGCTGCTGAAATTGAAAAAGTAGGGGTACTGTTTGAGTCTAAAAAGATCAAGGACGGTCAGCTGCCGGGCTTTATTTCTTCCTATCTGAAACGGAAGTCGGTGGATATTGAACTGAAGGCATCGGAGATGATGGCAGAGTTTGTGGGTAATGATTTAAGTAGGATGGCAGGGGAGTTGGATAAACTGGTTATTACACTTCCTCAAGGGGTGAAACGTATTACTCCCGAACAGATAGAAAAGAATATTGGTGTAAGTAAAGATTACAATAATTATGAATTAAGAAGTGCATTGGTAGCGAAGGATGTCTTGAAGGCTAATCGAATTATCAAGTACTTTGAAGAAAACCCCAAGACGAACCCTATCCAGATGACCTTATCTGTGTTGTTTGGTTTCTTCTCGAATTTGATGCTTGCTTATTATGCACCTGAAAAAACAGAACAAGGAATCGCCAATCAGTTGGGATTGAAATCATCTTGGCAAGCCAGAGAGTACATGACTGCCATGAAGCAATACAATGGGGTAAAGGTTATGCAGATTATTGGTGAAATTCGTTACTGTGATGCAAAGTCAAAAGGAGTGGATAACTCTTCATTGGATAGTGGTGACTTGCTTCGTGAACTTGTATATAAAATTTTGCATTGATATTTTTTGTAAAGCGATAGGAATGGTCGGGAATTTGGCGATGGCTGAATTCTCGACTTTCTTTTTTAGGGGGTGAAGAAGGGGGAAGGTAAGTAGAGAAAAATATTTGGAATTTTATTTACATTTATTTCTTCTAAAAGTGCTTTTGAGTTCATAATTTCTAGATGAAAAGTAGTTTTAGTAGTCAAAAATAGGGTTATATAGTTGTATATCAGTGCGTTATTACGAAAATAACCTCTTGAGAATTGAAAATTCAGATAAAAACGGGTATTTGCCCGTGAAAATCCAAAGGATTTGCTGTTTGCGAAAAAAGGAGAGGAGCTGACCGGTTTCTCTTGATGAAAATTTGTGCTTAGATAAATCTTATGCTTAAAATTAAAAATGATAGAAGTAAGGATATGGAGTAAGGAATAAAAGTATTCATGTTTGATATTCGTTCGTTGTTTGTTTTTGTATTAATTCCAAAGTGGTTGAATGCTTAAATTTACTTTTCTAACACAAAAATTCACAATTAGCGCTTATTTATATTTAATATTGTATAATTACAAGTGTAAATAGGGATAAATAGGAGAGTGTTTCTATCACATTCTAAATGTTTATAGTCATGTTTAATAAATGTAATCTTTAGTTTTCTTATTGTAAATTCAAGATGGTAAATGTGTATGCATGAATATGTATTGCTATGTATGCTATTTATATAGTTGAAAACCAATGCAATATGATTTATTGGTTAAAGTATAGTCGTTTATTTTATCAATTAGTAGGCTGATTTTGCATATTACAAATATAAATCACTATATATAATTGTTTAAGTGCTTATTAACCAATTTATAGTCTATTTATATTAAAGTTATAAATCAAATCATATTGTAATTAAGTTTTGGATTTTATAAATGTAAATCTATAAATGTAAATTATAAAATACAATTGTAATGTTTACAATTTCAAATATGAAGTTTGCAAATATGAATTTGAATCTTTATCTTTGTAATCGATAAGAAAACGGAAATACTTTTGTAAATGAAAGATCGTATAGCACAAATTATGCAAAAAGAGGCAATGACTGCCGGTCAATTTGCTGAAAAGATAGGCATATCCCCCTCCTCTTTATCCCATATATTAAGTGGTAGAAACAATCCGAGCCTGGAAGTTGTGACCAAGATTCATACGGCATGTAATTATGTCAATCTGTTTTGGCTACTTTATGGTGATGGAGACATGGAAGGAGTTAATCAAACGGTTTCCACTGAGAATTCTTCCATTTCAGGCATCTCTTTGTTTGATGAGAGTTCGTTTTTTACGACCGAGAGGACAGATGAACGTGAAAATCGCAAGGAAATGGCATCAAATACCCCTGTTTTTGCACCCAAAGAGATTGTGCGTGAGGAGATTAAGTATGTTGAAAAGCCTGCCAGAAAAATCACTGAAATAAGAATTTTCTTCGATAATGGTACTTATGAGACCTTTCGACCAGATAAATAAGAAGAAATGAAATAGGAATTAGGTAAATTCGTGTATATTTGCATTAATAAACGAATTTACCTAATTTATTATATATGAAGAAATATATTTTAGACTTAGTGGTTACGCAAAATACCCGTTTGCATGCCAACTATGTTTTGATTAAGATGACTCATGCAAATCCGTTGCCGGAAATGGTACCGGGTCAATTTGCTGAGATTCGTATCGACGGGTCGACAACTACTTTCTTACGTCGTCCTATCTCTATTAACTTTGTGGATAAGGAAGCCAACGAAGTGTGGTTCCTGGTTCAATTGGTGGGTGATGGTACCCGTAAATTGGCAACGGTGAAGGAAGGTGACATTGTTAATGTGGTCCTCCCCTTGGGTAATGGTTACACCCTACCCCAAGATTTAGCCTCTGTTAAGCCTCTTTTGGTAGGCGGGGGAGTGGGTACAGCTCCTATGTTGATGCTTGGTTCTACGCTTGCTAAAATGGGTTGTAAGCCTACTTTCTTGTTGGGTGCACGCTCTTCGAAAGACTTGCTTCAGTTGGATGAATTCCAGAAGTTAGGTGATGTGTATATGACTACTGAAGATGGTAGCATGGGTGAAAAGGGTTATGTTACCCAGCACAGTGTATTGAATGCGCAAAAGTTTGATATGATCTATACTTGTGGACCTAAACCGATGATGATGGCGGTGGCTAAGTATGCCAAGGCAAATGACATTGAATGTGAAGTGTCTTTGGAAAATACCATGGCTTGTGGTGTAGGTGCTTGCTTGTGTTGCGTGGAAAATACCGAAGAAGGTCACGTGTGTGTATGTAAAGATGGTCCTGTATTTAATATTAAGAAGTTATTATGGCAGATTTAAGCGTTAACATTGGCAATTTAAAGCTTTCTAACCCCGTTATGACCGCTTCGGGTACATTTGGGTATGGAAAGGAATTTGAGGACTTTGTAGACCTTGAAAAGATTGGTGGTATCATTGTAAAGGGTACTACACTTCATCGTCGTGAGGGTAACCCGTATCCACGTATGGCAGAAACCCCAATGGGTATGCTCAATGCTGTAGGACTCCAGAATAAGGGCGTAGATTACTTCATTAGCGAAATCTATCCACAAATCAAGGATATCCGCACCAATATGATTGTAAACGTGTCTGGTTCGGCTATTGAGGATTATGTACAGACTGCTGAGAAGATTAATGCATTGGATGCAATTCCAGCCATTGAATTGAATATCTCTTGTCCAAATGTAAAGCAAGGTGGTATGGCTTTTGGTGTTACTGCCAGCGGTGCTGCAGAGGTTGTAAAGGCCGTTCGTGAGGTTTACAAGAAGACATTGATCGTGAAGCTTTCTCCAAACGTGACTGACATTACTGAAATTGCTCGTGCTGTGGAAGCATCGGGTGCTGATAGTGTGTCGTTAATCAATACGCTTTTGGGTATGGCTATTGATGCTGAAAAGCGTCGTCCAATCTTGTCGACTATTACAGGGGGGATGAGTGGAGCAGCTGTAAAACCGATAGCTTTACGCATGGTTTGGCAAGTATCAAAAGCAGTAAAAATTCCTGTCATTGGATTGGGTGGTATCATGAACTGGAAGGATGCTGTTGAGTTCTTGTTGGCAGGTGCATCGGCTATTCAGATTGGTACGGCTAATTTCATTGATCCGGCTATAACTGTCAAAGTTTCTGAAGGAATTAATGAGTATCTCGATAGACACGGATTTACTTCTGTAAAGGATATCATCGGTGGTTTGATTGTCTGATAAATTTACCGAATTGTTGTTATAACTGCAAGGTCATTGAAAAGGGTGATCTTGCAGTTTTTTTATGTCCCTAAATGAATGTATAGACTTTTTGAAAATAGTTGCATGTGCAATTAGTTGAAATGTTAATGCGAAGAGAACTTGCGATGGATTGGGAGATTTTTTTCAAAATTCCTCAATTTAATCGATAGGGTTTTCTGAACAGAACTCCAGGGGCAATGGAAGTGGATGGAGAAAGGATTGGGGAAACGATGAGTTGGAAGCAACGAAAAACCGTGTTCAAAATGGAGGATTTCCAAAAGTGAACACGGTTATATTTTGTTTGGATTGATTACTTTAATAAATCGGGTCTTAATCGTTGGGTACGCTCCAAAGATTGCTGTAATTCCCACTCTTTGATCTTGGCTTCATGACCAGACAAAAGAATGTCGGGAACCTTCCAACCATTATACTCGGCAGGGCGTGTGTAGACGGGAGCAGCCAAGAGATTGTCCTGGAAAGAATCGGATAAAGCTGACTGCTCGTCACTGATTACTCCTGGGATAATACGAACAACGGCATCAGCTATGACAGCGGCTGCCAACTCTCCTCCTGTGAGTACATAATCGCCAATACTGATTTCTTTGGTGATTAAATGTTCACGGATTCGGTAATCGATGCCTTTGAAGTGTCCGCATAAAATAATCAGATTTTCTGCCATGGAAAGAGTGTTTGCCATAGGTTGGTTGAATTGCTCTCCGTCAGGGCTGGTGAAGATGACTTCATCGTAATGACGTTCGGCTTTCAACGCAGAAATGCATCGGTCAATCGGTTCTATTTTCATGACCATTCCAGCAAATCCACCGAATGGATAATCGTCTACTTTGCGATAACGATCGTATGCATAATCGCGCAAGTTGTGGATATGGATTTCAGCCAATCCTTTCTTTTGGGCACGGCTCATGATGGAACAATTGAAGAATCCTTCCAGCATTTCGGGCAATACGGTTATGATATCTATTCTCATTGTTTCTTTTGTCTAATTTTCTGCAAAAGTACGAAAACCATTCGAATTTCAACTAAAAATGTCTACTTTTGTCCTTACTATACCTTTTATATATATGAACGAAATAGAAAGAATATATCAGTTACGCGAGGAACTTCATCGACATAATTATAATTACTATGTGCAGAATGCGCCGGAAATTGACGACCAAACCTTCGATTTCCTGATGCGTGAATTGCAGGATCTGGAGGCTAATCATCCAGAGTGCTATGATGAGAACTCTCCTACGATGCGTGTAGGGAGCGACTTGAACAAGAATTTTGTGCAGGTTGTACATAAATATCCCATGCTTTCATTAGCCAATACATATTCGGAAGCAGAAGTTGCGGACTTTTATGAAAGGGTAAAGAAATCCCTGAATGAGGATTTTGAGATTTGTTGTGAGATGAAGTTTGACGGTACTTCCATTTCGCTTACGTACGAACAAGGTAAATTAGTGCGTGCCGTTACTCGTGGAGATGGTACGCAGGGGGATGATGTGACGGATAATGTAAAAACGATTCGAAGTATTCCGTTGGTGCTTCATGGAGAGGGATATCCGCAGGAATTTGAAATCCGTGGAGAAATCCTGATGCCTTGGTTGGTGTTTGAGCAGTTGAATAAAGAACGGGAAGAACGGGAAGAACCGCTTTTTGCCAATCCTCGTAATGCAGCTTCGGGAACATTGAAATTGCAGAACTCGTCTGTAGTGGCTTCTCGAAAGCTGGATGCATACCTTTATTACTTATTGGGTGAAAATTTGCCGGGTGATGGGCATTTTGAAAATATGCAAGCAGCAGCCCAATGGGGTTTCAAAGTAAGCGACATCATGCGGAAATGCAGGACTTTGGAAGAAGTGCTTGAGTTTATCCGTTATTGGGATATAGAACGGAAGAACCTTCCGGTAGCAACGGATGGTGTTGTTTTGAAGGTCAATTCTTTCCGCCAGCAGCGCAATTTGGGATATACGGCCAAGTCACCTCGGTGGGCTATTGCCTATAAATTTCAAGCTGAGCGGGCTTGTACCCGTTTAAATAAAGTAACCTATCAGGTCGGCCGTACGGGAGCCATTACGCCAGTGGCTAATTTGGATCCAGTGCAATTGGCTGGCACGATGGTAAAGCGTGCTTCGTTGCATAATGCTGACATTATCGAGGGGCTTGATTTGCATATAGGCGATATGGTGTATGTGGAAAAAGGCGGTGAAATCATTCCGAAGATTGTGGGCGTAGATATGGATGCCCGTTTTATGGTAGGTGACAAGATTCGATTTATCGACAAATGTCCAGAATGTGGAAGTCCGTTGGTCCGTTATGAGGGAGAAGCTGCTCACTATTGTACTAATGATACGGCTTGTCCGCCTCAAATCAAAGGGAAGATCGAACATTTTGTGAGTCGGAAAGCGATGAATATTGATGGATTGGGAGCAGAAACGATTGATCAATTTTATCAAGAAGGGTTAATTCATACCATAGCAGATCTCTATACACTGAAGGCTCCGGATATTGCCCGTTTGGAACGGATGGGTAAGAAATCGGCTTTGAATATCATTGAAGGAATCCGTGCTTCGAAAGAAGTTCCATTCGAAAGGGTGTTGTTTGCTCTAGGTATCCGATTTGTGGGAGAAACGACTGCCAAGACCTTGGCAAAGGCACTCCGTAGCATTGATATGTTGGCAAAGGCTTCATTGGATGATTTGATGCAAGTGGATGAAATTGGTGCCCGAATAGCTCAGAGCATTCTTCTTTATTTTGAGAATGAAAAGAACCGGGAACAAATTGAAAGACTTCGTGAAGCTGGTGTCCAGTTGGAAATGGAAGAACTTGATCTGTCTGAGTATACCGATAAATTAGAGGGAAAGTCCATTGTAATCAGTGGAGTTTTCACTCATCACTCGCGCGATGAATACAAGGAAATCATTGAAAAGAATGGCGGAAAGAATGTAGGAAGCATCTCGAAAAAGACTAGCTTTATTTTGGCAGGTGATAATATGGGGCCTTCCAAATTGGAAAAAGCTCAGAAATTGGGAATTCCTATTCTGAACGAAGACGATTTCTTGAAGCTAATTGAATAACTTTTTATTGCTAAAATTTAAAATAACATTGAAAAAATATAGCAATAATGGAATAATATTGTATTTTTGCGCAAATTTGAAAAGTAAAATATTTGGAAATTATGATACAGACAAGATTGAGAGGAATGGGAGTTGCTTTGGTAACTCCATTTAAGGAAGATGGTGGCGTGGATTATGAAGCTTTGCTTCGCCTGGTAGATTATCAGTTGCAGAATGGTACGGATTTTTTATGCGTATTGGGAACAACTGCCGAAACTCCTACTTTGAGTAAGGAAGAAAAAGAGAAGGTGAAACGCACTGTCATTGATCGTGTAAATGGTCGTATTCCTATCTTGTTGGGAGTGGGAAGCAACAGTACACAAGCTGTGGTAGAAAGTGTGAAGAATGATGATATGACTGGAGTGGATGCTTTGCTTGTTGTTGTACCATATTATAATAAGCCATCTCAAGAAGGTATTTATCAGCATTACAAGGCGGTGGCAGAAGCGACAGAACTTCCTATCGTACTTTATAATGTACCAGGACGTACGGGAGTGAATATGACTGCTGAAACTACCTTGCGTTTGGCTCGTGATTTTGAAAACATTGTAGCTATTAAGGAAGCTTCGGGTAATATCGGACAAATGGACGAAATTATTAAAAACAAGCCGGAAGGTTTTGATGTAATTTCGGGAGATGATGGTATTACTTTCCCGTTGATTACACTAGGTGCAGTGGGTGTGATTTCTGTATTGGGCAATGCATTCCCGAAAGAATTCAGCCGTATGAACCGTTTGGCTTTGCAGGGTGATTATGCCAATGCGTTAGCAATTCATCATCAATTTACCGAAATGTGTAATCTTTTGTTTGTGGATGGTAATCCGGCCGGTGTGAAAGCGATGCTGAATATCATGGGTATGTGCGAGAATAAGCTCCGTTTGCCATTGGTTCCTGCCCGTGAAGCAACTTGCGAAAAGTTGCGTGCTGCATGGAAAGCTCTCTGATATAAAAGAATAGAAAGATAAGAAGGATAAAGTTCCCCAAGAATGGGAACTTTATTTTTTTTGCCCATTTCATCGGGTTTTAT
>JAFYPV010000146.1 GCA_017559935.1 Bacteroides sp.
AGAAGTAAGCTTACGAGCAGAGAAGTAAACGATGTCTGCCAAACCAGTCATCATCTTCAAGATTTCGCCCAAAGAATTTTCCTTCCACTTGTCTTCGCGCTGCTTGATGAGGTAAGCGTTTTCACCCAACAATGATGCGTCGAGTACGAGCATGATACCATACTTGTCGGCAATGCGACGAACGTCCATCAAGTTAGACATAGAGAATGGCTGGCCACCGATCAAGTTAGTAGACGCTTCCATACGGATGTAAGGAATGTTTTCCTTGCCTTCTGTTTGTATAAGTTCTTCCAACTTTTCGATGTTCATGTTACCCTTGAATGGATAGTCGCTCTTGAGTTCCATCGCACGGTCGTAGTACAACTCGGCTACACGAGCACCCATTTCCTGAACGTGAGCCAAAGTAGTAGTAAAGTGGTAGTTCATTGGCACTACCTGACCCTTCTTGATAAATGCCTTAGCCAAGATGTTTTCACAAGCACGACCCTGGTGAGCTGGCAACAAGTACTTCTTGCCCATTACATCTTCTACGGCCTTCTGCAAGCGGATGAATGATTGTGAACCTGCGTAAGCGTCATCGGCATGCATCATCGCTGCTACTTGGTTGTCGCTCATAGCGTTCACACCACTATCTGTCAACATATCGAGATAAACGTCGAGAGTGCTCAAACGGAAAGTGTTGAAACCACCTTCCTTTAAAGCTTCCATACGACGTTCAATAGGTACTAAGTGAAGTTTCTGCACAACACGAACCTTGTGCAATTCGAGTGGCATGTCGCCACCTTTGTAAAATTTTACATTACTCATAGGTACAATCTTTTTATTCTTGTTTTTTTAAATTGCGCCAAAAGTAATATTTATATTTTAATTAGAAGCAAAAAGTCGTTACTTTTTTAGAAAAGGATGTCTAGAAGTTTGTTCTTGTTTATTGGTTAAAAGTCGTACCTTTGCATCGATTTATAATATAAGGCAAAAAGATTATGTGGTTAGCTTTCGCTTTTCTCTCAGCACTTCTGCTGGGTTTTTATGATGTGTTCAAGAAACAGTCTCTAAATGGGAATGCCGTTATTCCGGTACTTTTTCTTAATACTTTGTTTTGTAGTTTAATATTTCTTCCGTTTATTGTGCTTTCGGCATGTGGAAGCTCGTTCATGGAGAACTCAATGTTTTATGTTCCCATGGTTGGCTGGGAAGCTCAAAAATACATTATTCTGAAGTCGTGCATTGTGCTTTCTTCGTGGATACTGGGTTATTTTGCAATTAAGCATTTGCCTATCACATTTATAGGACCTATTAATGCTACTCGTCCGGTGATGGTTTTGTTAGGGGCATTGCTTGTTTTTGGTGAACGATTAAACTTATATCAATGGATTGGGGTTTCGTTAGCGATTCTGTCTTTTTTTCTTTTAAGCCGTAGCGGTAAGAAAGAAGGAATAAACTTCACCCACAACAAGTGGATTTATGCCATTGTAGGAGCAGCAGTGTTGGGGGCTGTGAGTGGATTATACGATAAGTATTTGATGGCTCCTGTCAGTCAAGGAGGAATAGGATTGGATAGAATGGCTGTTCAGTCTTGGTATAATCTTTATCAATGCCTCATGATGGGGGTGATGCTTTGGTTGCTATGGTGGCCTAAAAGGAAGAATACAACTCCTTTTCAATGGCGATGGACCATTGTTTTTATTCCAATCTTCTTGTCTGCTGCCGATTTTGTTTATTTCTATGCCTTGAGTTTGGATGATGCCATGATTTCTATCATTTCAATGATTAGACGTGGTAGTGTGTTGGTTACATTTTTGTTTGGAGCATTTGTTGTAAAAGAAAAGAATATAAAGAGTAAGGCCTTTGATTTGTTATTAATATTAATAGGTATGGTATTCCTTTATTTGGGTAGTAGATAATAAGAAAAGGTGGGGAATCCCCACCTTTTCTTATTCTTCGATTATAATATCATAGCTAACGTCGAATGCTTCTCGAGAACCAAGTTTTTGAATCCATTCGCGGTCTTGAAGATCGCCTTCATAACCGACTGCGTCGCAACGGCCATACCATGGTTCGATGCATACAAATGGACAATCCGGTTTTGGCTTGGTAGGCGCCCAAAGCGCTACCAATGGAGCATCGAATGTCAATGTAACATAAGGTTTCTTTTCTTTTGTAAGTAAAGAAACTCTCTTCAATTGTTTGTCTTGGAAAATGTAAGTGTCACAATCGAAAGTATGTACATTAACTGGCATTAAACCATCTTCGTTCAATTCCAAAGAATGAATTTCTGGCGAAACACAGCCTTTTTCTACAGGGCAAATATATTTCAAGTCTTTTGTATTATCGAATGCAAAATAGCAACGTTCTTCAGTTTCCGTGTTAAAGTTGGGGAAATAAAAGGCAGGGTGTGCACCGATTTGAAAATACATATCCATGGCTCCCATATTTTCCACACGCCATTTCACTGTAATCTTATTGCCATCGAGTAAATAACCAATCATCATACGGAACGGGAAAGGGAATTTACCTAAAGTGTCCGGTGTACTTTCCAACCAATATACGATACCTTCATCGTCTTTGTAAGTTACTTGGAAATCCATGTCGCGGGCAAATCCGTGCTGTCCGATTTGGTAAGTATTGCCTGCATGACGATATTCGTCGTTCCATACACGACCTACATTCGGGAATAATACCGGTGAACGGCGTCCCCAGAACTTAGCGTCGCCTTGCCACAAATATTCCTTACCATTCTTCTTGATGCTCTGAAGTTCTGCTCCGTGTTCGGAGATCTCTACGGTGAGGATGTTGTTTGAAATTTTATCCATAGTATGCTTGTTTGAATTGTTTTTTCAAAGTTAGGGATGTTTGAGGAAATGGACAAAAAAAGCGGCAACCAAAATGATTGCCGCTTTAAATTTATGCATAATCAAACGAGATTATTCGTTAGACCAATCCATCTTAGTCATGCGAACGTAGCTTTGATATCTTCTCTTAGCCATTTCTTCGCAAGCGTTGAACAAGCCTTCAGCTTCAGCTGGGAATTGCTTCATTACTGATGCGAAACGAACTTCACCCTTCAAGAAGTCTTGGA
>JAFYPV010000147.1 GCA_017559935.1 Bacteroides sp.
ATTGAAGCCATCGCTATCGGCAATGGTACAGCTAGCCGCGAAACCGAAGCTTTTGTTACCAATCAACGTTATGACCGTAAGCTACAAGTTTTTGTGGTAAGCGAAGATGGTGCTTCCATCTACTCAGCTTCGAAAATTGCCCGTGAAGAATTTCCCGATTACGACGTAACAGTGCGTGGTGCCGTATCCATTGGACGACGTCTCATGGATCCGTTGGCTGAATTAGTAAAGATTGAAGCCAAGAGTATTGGTGTGGGTCAATACCAACATGATGTCGACCAGACTGCTTTAAAGAAATCACTTGATCTTACAGTAGAAAGTTGCGTAAACTCTGTCGGTGTTAATTTGAATACAGCCAGCCGTCATTTGCTGACATACATTTCAGGCTTGGGTCCTACCCTTGCCCAAAATATTGTGGACTACCGTGCGGAAAACGGAGCCTTCACCTCCCGCAAAGAATTGATGAAAGTTCCTCGTATGGGAACAAAAGCTTTCGAACAATGTGCCGGTTTCCTCCGCATCCCAGGAGCTAAGAATCCATTGGATAACTCAGCTGTGCATCCAGAAAGCTACGCAGTGGTAGAACTCATTGCCAAAGACATGAAATGTTCGGTAGAAGATCTGATCAAGAATAAGGAAATCCGAAACCTAATTGATATTAAGAAATATGTGACGGATAAGATTGGTCTCCCGACCCTGACCGACATTTTAGCTGAACTTGAAAAACCGGGACGTGACCCGCGCCAATCCATCAAGATTTTCGAATTTGATAAGAATGTGAAAACTATTGACGATTTAAAAGAAGGCATGGTACTACCTGGCATCGTAACCAATATTACAAACTTTGGCTGCTTTGTGGATGTAGGCATCAAAGAAAATGGCTTAGTACATGTATCACAACTTTGTCGCGAGTTTGTGAGTGATCCAACTACTATTGTTAACATACATCAACATGTACAGGTTAAAGTATTGAGCATCGACTACGACAGAAAACGCATTCAATTGACAATGATCTTAGACTGATAATCATGACAACATATAAATGGTTCGTTTATTATAAAGACCAATTGCTGGTAGAACAGCAAACTAACGGTTTCCACATTCCTATAGGGGTAGAACCTCCTGTAAAAGTACCCATCGGAAGTACTATCCATAACATAGGTACATTGCAAGATATACCTTGCAAAGCATATGCTATCCATATTCCCATCTCCGGAGAAGAAGCCCCTATCCGACAAATGGTAGGTCTTCGTGCTTCATATGACATGCTTCCTTTCGAAGAATATAAACAAGCAGGAAAAGCTTTCCAAATTCTGAATTGGGACCAAAACACCCGCTATTGCCCGGCTTGCGGTGTACCTACTAAGCAAATTTCTGATATTGGGAAAAAGTGTCCAGAGTGCCGTCAGGAATTTTATCCGCACATATCACCGGCTATCATTGTACGCATAACCAAAGGAGACAGTGTACTAATGGTCAGAGCCAAGAATTTCCGAGGTACCTACTACGGACTTGTAGCCGGATTCCTCGAAGCTGGTGAGACACTGGAAGAATGTGTACATCGTGAAGTAATGGAAGAAACCGGCATCCGCATCAAGAATTTGAAATACTTTGGCAGTCAGCCATGGCCATATCCTAGTGGTGTAATGATCGGCTTTACAGCTGATTATGAAAGTGGAGAAATCAAGTTACAAGAAGAAGAGCTTTGTGCTGGTGCTTTTTTCCACAAAGAAAACCTACCGGAGTTACCAGGCAAACTAAGCCTGGCGAGAAAACTAATGGACGATTGGTTGGATACTTAAACTGAAGAGATTATTTCGTCGTTTGATTTTTTCTTTTTACTTTTGTAATATGGAATGGTTGAACAATCTATTTTTCGAACATAGTGCACTGCAAGCAGTGATTATCATGGCCATTATCATTGCAGCAGGTCTTGGATTGGGCAAAATTCGCATTTGGGGGATTTCATTAGGGGTGACCTGTGTATTCTTTGCCGGTATTTTGGCTGGACATTTAGGGTTCTCCATCAATCCGGACATGCTGAATTATGCCGAAAGCTTTGGACTTGTCCTTTTTGTTTATGAATTGGGATTGCAGGTAGGTCCCGGTTTTTTCAGTTCGTTCAGACAAGGAGGTATCCAACTGAACATGCTTGGCTTTGGAGTGATTCTATTAGGAACATTCATGGCAGTTCTCATCAGTAAGATAGGAGCCATTCCTATGAGCGACATGATAGGTATCCTCTGTGGCGCCACAACCAACACACCTGCCCTCGGTGCAGCCCAACAGACACTGCTCCAATTAGGAGAACCAACTAGCGGAGCCGCATTAAGTTGCGCCATTACCTACCCTTTAGGAGTAGTAGGTGTAATTCTTGCTATGCTTTTTGTTCGTAAACTTTTTGTTCGCAAAAGCGACATTGAAACTGCAGAATCCGGTGACAATAACCAAACATATATTGCTACCTTTAAGGTTCGCAATCCGGCCATTTTCGAAAGGGACATCAAACAAATAGCCGAATGGTCACAAAGGAAGTTTGTCATCTCCCGTCTTTGGAGAGAAGACAAGGTTAGCATTCCTACTTCTGAAACTATTTTGAAAGAAAACGACCGTTTATTGATTACCACAACAGACAAGGATGCACCTCACTTGACAATCCTATTTGGGAAACAAGAACCTGAAGATTGGAACAAAAAAGGAATCGATTGGGATGCTCTTGACAATAAACTCGTTTCAAAGGATATTGTGATTACACGACCGGGATTAAATGGTAAGAAATTAGGTTCATTGCGCTTACGGAACACATATGCTATCAATATCAGCCGTGTGACACGAAGCGGTATTCGCCTCTTGGCTACTCCAGGGTTGATTCTTCAATTGGGTGACCGTTTGACCATTGTTGGTGAATCTACTGCTGTTCAAGAAGTAGAGAAAGTTCTGGGCAATGCCACCAATACTTTAAGGGATCCTAATTTGGCAGCCATTTTTATCGGTATCGTATTGGGATTGGTTATAGGATCCATCCCTATCGCCATACCAGGTATCAGTACACCAGTAAAACTAGGATTGGCTGGGGGGCCTATCATCATAGGCATCCTGATTGGCAGTTTTGGTCCTCGTTTCAAACTGGTGACTTATACAACCAGAAGTGCCAATCTTATGCTTCGAGGCATCGGTCTTTCCCTCTATTTAGCATGTTTGGGATTAGGTGCTGGTGAACATTTCTTTGAAACAGTCATGCGTCCTGAAGGCGCCGCTTGGATTGGTATCGGGTTCGCCATCACTTTTATTCCTATTGTCTTGATGGCACTGTTTGCTTTACGCATCAGCAAACTGGACTTCGGAAGTACCTGTGGTATGCTATGCGGAAGCATGGCCAATCCCATGGCACTGAATTATGCGAATGAAACCTTACCTGGTGATAATCCGGCAGTGAGCTATGCAACCGTATATCCTTTGTCTATGTTCAGCCGAGTGATTATAGCCCAAATCATATTAATGTTCTTCTTATAACTCCATAAAACCATGAATGCATACAATCAAATTACCCCTGAAATGATACAGGAAGACATGCGTTATCTGCAATTGCTATCACGCAGCTTTCCGACCATAGCAGCCGCTAGCTCCGAAATCATCAACTTGGAAGCTATTGTAAACCTGCCTAAAGGAACGGAACACTTCCTTGCCGACCTGCACGGGGAATACGAAGCCTTTCAGCATGTATTACGTAATGCTTCGGGAGCCATCAAGAGAAAGGTTAAAGAACTTTTCGGAGACAGTCTCAACGACATCGAAAGAAAAGAGCTCTGCACACTTATTTATTACCCGGAACAAAAGCTTCATTTGGTTAAGTCTGTAGAAAAAGATTTGGATGCTTGGTATCTGATAACCTTAAACAGATTGGTTACCTTATGCCAAAACGTTTCTTCCAAATATACTCGATCGAAAGTAAGAAAAGCACTTCCTAAGGAATTCTCTTATATCATTCAGGAATTATTACACGAAAGCAACATACTGCCCAACAAGCAAGCATACGTAGGTGTCATTATCAACACCATTATCAGTACTCGCCGTGCCGATGATTTCATCATCGCTCTCTGTAACTTGATACAGAGACTGACCATCGACATGTTGCATATTCTGGGTGACATCTTCGACCGAGGACACGGACCTCACCACATCATGGATATTCTTTGCAATTACCACAATTGGGACATCCAATGGGGTAACCACGATATTCTGTGGATGGGTGCAGCTGCCGGTAACGACATCTGTATAGCGAACGTAGTGCGTTTCGTAACCCGTTTCGGCAACACCGGTGTATTGGAAGACGGCTATGGCATCAACTTGTTGCCACTTGCTACTTTTGCCATGGAAACATATGCCGATGACCCATGTGCCTTATTCGGTTTACGACCAGTCCCAGGTGAAACCATCAGTAATCCTAAGACACTCCGCCTATTGGCACAAATGCATAAAGCAATCAGCATCATTCAATTCAAACTGGAAGCTGAGACTATCAGTCGCCGACCGGAATTTGAAATGGACGACCGTATGCTGTTGCATCTTATTGATTTTGAACGTAGCATCATTACCATCGATGGCAAAGAATACCCGATGAAGGATTGTAATTTCCCAACCATCGATCCGAAAGATCCATACAAGCTGACCGAAGAAGAAAAAGAAATCGTAGCCAAGCTTCACCGTTCGTTTGTGGGAAGTGAAAAGCTCCGTAAGCATATCAAACACATCTTCCGTAACGGATGTATGTACACCATCACGAATTCGAACTTGCTTTTCCATGCATCCATCCCACTCAATGCCGACGGTAGTTTGAGAGAAATTGAAATCAGAGGAAAGAAGTACAAAGGAAAAGCACTGCTAGAAAAGGTGGGACATTTAATCAGAACCGCTTACTTTGCTGAGGGAGATTCGGAAGAAAAACGCTTTGCTATGGACTATGTTTGGTACCTATGGTGCGGAAAGGATTCACCGGCATTCGATAAAGCCAAGATGGCTACCTTTGAACGCTACTTCTTGGATGACAAGGAACTGCACAAGGAAACCAAAGGTCACTACTACACGCTACGCGACAAGGAAGAAGTTTGCGACATGATTCTGGACGAATTCGGAGTAGTGGGCAAACATCGACATATCATCAACGGACACGTGCCTGTAAAGACGCTGAAAGGCGAAAATCCGATTAAGGCGAATGGCAAACTGATGGTTATCGACGGTGGCTTCTCGAAAGCTTATCACTTGGAAACAGGTATTGCAGGATACACTTTGGAATACCACTCACGAGGCTTCCAATTGGTACAACACGAACCGTTCACATCGATGCAAAAAGCCATTGAAGAAGGTCAGGACATTAAATCGACTACCCAAATCGTAGAGCTCAGTTCTCAACGTGTTATGGTAAAAGACACCGACAAGGGACGCGAACTGATAGCTCAAATCAACGACTTGAAGAAGTTGCTCGAAGCTTACCGCATCGGTCTTATCAAGGAACGTTCGGGTAAATAAAAATAATCCCATTTTGACAATACAATATAAGGCTGCCCTTAAGGACAGCCTTATTTATTTTAGAACGTACACCATTACTTACGGGCAGCGTCGTCGAGAGCAGTCTGAGCTTCTTTGACAATCTGTTGCCAAGGCAAGTTGTGGTCGAGGATATCGGTTTCGCGAATCTTCTTCAACACAGCATCCACGCCACTCATATCAGTACCAGTTGCACGCAATGCACGAATCTTCTCGCTAACCTCGATACCGTCTATCAAACGTTCGAAACGCATCGACGAGCGATTATAAGGATATACCATGTAAGTATCACCCGACATCCAGTTACCGAAACGAGAGTCATATTGTGGAGCTTCCGCCCAAGAGTTATAAGCCCATCGCAAAAAGCCGTCATAATCGTGAGCAATGCTCTTCCAACCCAAAAGTTCGGCCTCGTAAGGTTGTGAGGTAGTGAAAGTATTTGGATAAGCAGGGCTACAGCATACATAGAATGTAGTGGTATAACCTTGTGCACGACGCATGGCAATATCTTCAGGAGTTACAGTCTGGTGACGCATAGCCGCACACACATCGCGCATCATCGTGAACTTCTCGTATGAGCGGTGGTTATCGGCTAAAGCAAAACCCATCTCAGGAGCACAATCCATCAACACCTTTGCAGCTGCCTGCATAGCTTCAGGAGAACGTTCGTCCATGGCAATATTTGTAATCTCAAGCCATCCCTTTACCTGAAGGTGTTTCTTGAAATCAAGCAAGAAAGGCTTCCAAATTTCAGGGAAGATAGGTGTATCAGGCTCAGCTTTAACGGTAACTACCTCACCCTTCTTTTCGTCGAAGTACTCCAACTCGCAATTCCAAGGAACCATAGAGTAGCAGTTGATATACTTATTGATACCGATTTCGAGCATAAACTGCACCCAGCGGTCGAACACAGCATAATCGTAACTCCAAGAGCCATCTTTGTGCTTTGTCCACTTAATCATAGGTTCGTAAGCATAGTAGCACTGGTGGTTCCATGGATCCTTGTTGAGAGTAGCGGTGATTACCTTCTGGCCCGCATCTCTGAGGCGAGTCATCAAAGGTTTCATAGCTTCAAAATGAGCATCGCTCCACAACTCCAAGCCCTGAGCATACGCTACAGACGACGGGTGTTGCCACAAATCGAGATGGAATGTCCACTCGGTTGCAGGTTTCAAAGTCTGATTCAACACCTCAACTTCCAAAGGAAGCTTAGCCTTGCCAAATCCATTATGGCTAACCACAACCTCTGCTGTATAAATTCCGGCTACCGCATCCGAAGGAATCTGCAAACTAATCCATACGGGACGAGTTGTGCGGGCCTTGATATCGAAACGAGAAAGTGAATCGAGCATATCGGGAGCGATAACTTCAGGACCACCCTTCTTGAACTTGTACTTCTGCTCGTCGGCCAAAGTGTAACGCACGAAATGAGCCTCGGCAATCGATGCAGGCATAGTACCTACGCTCGATTTGAAGTCACTAACCTTGCACTCCACACCATCCAAACCTTTTGAGGTCCACAATACAATCTGAGCAGATGCACGCTCACCTTTCCAAACGGTAAGACGGAAAGGATTTTGGCACACATTTTCGGGAACGATACTGCGGGCATACAGATTGTCAGGAGTACCCCATGCAGCATTGAGTTTCTTGCTTACACCATCCCACGCAACCTGTTGTTCACTTGTAAGAGCAACCGGGTCTTCTGGCTCCACAAATGTATCGACAGGGACATACTCACCATTGCATGCCGTGAGTACAGCAGTAGCCATCAAAGAGTAGAAAAATTTCTTCATATTAACTTGACTTTATAAATAGAACATTATTAATCTATACCGATACACAAAAATACGAATTATATTAAATAGGACAAAAAGACAATCAGCTAATTGCACCGTTATTGAAAAGTACAATTTGTTTTTGCTTCTTCCGCAGTCTATTGCTATCTTTGTTGAGATGTAAAAAATAAAAATCATGAATGCAATGAAACTGTATATGCAACTTTGCTTGCTGATGCTTATTACAGCTTGTACACCTAGTAAGAATTCCTTATGGGTTGAAGCAGAAAGCTTTGCGCAAAAAGGTGGTTGGAACGTAGACCAGCAATTCATTTTCGAAATGGGCTCTCCGTATTTAATAGCACACGGCATGGGACGTGCAGTAGCAGATGCCACCACCGAAGTGGAATTCCCTGCTACCGGCGAATACCATGCATACGTTCGTTGCTATAACTGGACATCGCCATGGTCTGACAAACCGGGAGCCGGACGATTTGCCTTAAGTGTAGGAGATAAAACCATGAGCGATAATTTGGGTACTACCGGCAAACAATGGGAATGGCAATATGCCGGAGCAGTAACTATAAATGAACGCAAACAGCAAGTGACACTTCACGACATAACTGGTTTTGATGGACGTTGCGATGCAATCTACTTTACCCGTGACAAGAATGACATTCCTCCTACTGGGAAAACCGAAGTTGCAACCATGCGTAGAAAAATGGTTCCATCGGAAGCCAAAGTAGTAAAAGCCGACTTTGTAGTGGTAGGTGGCGGAATAGCTGGTATGTGTGCAGCAGCAGCTTCAGCCCGTCTAGGAAGTAAGGTAGTACTGATAAACGACCGACGTCTATGGGGAGGTTGCAACAGTTCGGAAACTCGCGTACATCTAGGAGGACACATTGAAATGGGACCCTATCAAAACTTAGGTAACCTGATTAAGGAGTTCGGTCCGAAGAAAGGAGGCAATGCCCAACCGGAAGCCGTTTACGAAGACGAGAAGAAACGCGCCTTCCTGGAAGCAGAAGAAAACTTGTCATTATATCCATCGTATAAAGTTTATGCCGTGGATGTTACCGACAACCAAATAAAGGCTGTCTATGCCAAGCATATAGAAACCGGAGAAGAGATTCACTTTGAAGCTCCGATATTTTCCGACTGTACAGGCGACGGTACAGTAGGTTATCTAGCCGGCGCAGACTATTCCATGGGACGCGAAGGGAAAAATATGTATGGTGAACCTTCGGCTCCTGAACAGAGCGACAAACTTACAATGGGTTCATCGGTTCAATGGTATTCAATAGAAGAACCGTCACCAAGCCACTTCCCGATATTTGAATACGGACTGGCATTCAACGAAAAGAGTTGCGAACGCGTAACCATGGGCGAATGGACTTGGGAAACCGGCATGAACCGCCATCAATGCGATGAGTTCGAGTACATACGCGACTATGGATTAATGGTGGTCTATTCGAACTGGAGCTACTTGAAAAACAGACTGAAAGACAACGAAGCATACCGCAACCGAACACTGGGATGGGTTGCTTACATTGCAGGCAAGCGGGAATCGCGCCGACTACTGGGCGACCACGTGCTTACAGAAAACGACTTGATAAACGAAGTGGAGTATCCCGATGCTTCATTTACAACCACCTGGAGCATTGACCTGCATTACCCTGACCCAAAGAATTCAGAACATTTTCCTGGAGGAGAATTCAAATCGATTTGTGTACATGGAGCAGTAAATCCGTATGCCGTACCTTATCGTTGCCTGTACTCCCGCAACATCAACAATTTGTTCATGGCCGGACGTGACATCAGCGTTTCGCACATCGGTCTAGGTACGGTGAGAGTAATGCGCACAACCGGCATGATGGGTGAAGTGGTTGGACTGGCTTCATCAATTTGCCGTGAACAAAACGCATTGCCACGCGAGGTCTACACTTCGCATTTGGAAAGGCTGAAAGCATTGATGAAACAAGGAGCCGGAAAACAAGGACTTGAAAACAATCAAACTTACAACACGGGAGGCAACTGGCCTAATTTCAAGAAATAAGAAAAGACAGCATCTATTTGGGATGCTGTCTTTATTATAAACTAGTGTAAGGAAGAATCAGACTAACTTATTGGTAGCCGAATCAGGGAAAATCACCCATGGCTTAAAGTTCTTAGCTTCTTCAAAGTCCATCAAGGCATACGACATGATAATCACAATATCGCCTACTTGCACCTTACGAGCTGCTGCCCCATTCAGACAGATACAACCAGAACCACGTTCACCCTTGATAATATAAGTTTCAAAGCGTTCGCCATTATTGTTGTTTACAATGGAAACTTTCTCTCCGGCAATCAAATTGGCAGCATCCATCAAATCTTCATCGATAGTTATACTACCCATATAATTAAGGTTTGCCTCCGTTACACGGACACAATGAAGCTTGGACTTCATTACTTCGATCATCATAGTTCCTTGTATTTAATATTATCAATCAAACGGACATCTCCACAGAAAACGGTAATGCAACCTACCGCATAATCTGTTTCTCCCCAACTGGATATTTTCTGCAAGGTAGTACCATCCACCAATTCAAAATATTCTAGTTCCAAACCTTCCGCAGCTGCAATGGCACCTTCTACAAAGGCTTGAGTTTCTTCAACAGTATGAGAAGCCGCAAAGTCCTTACTTAAAAAGAGAATCTTCGAAATATTCAAAGCCTGCTGACGTTGTTCTACTGTCAAACGGGCATTGCGACTACTCAAAGCCAATCCATCTACCTCGCGGATAATCGGGCATCCCACAATCTGCAACGGGAAATTCATTTGCTTTACCATTTCTCGGATGATAGCCAACTGTTGGAAATCCTTCTCACCGAAATAGGCAGTATCCGGCTCCACAATCATAAACAACTTGCTTACCACCTGACATACACCATTGAAATGTCCCGGACGGAACTTGCCTTCCATCACTGTATCCAAAGGAGCATAGCTGAACTGACGAGTATCCGGTTCCGGATAAATCTCTTCTACCGACGGAGCAAACACATAATCAGCCCCCTCTTTATCCAACAGCTCACAATCGGCCTCCAAAGTACGGGGATACTTCAACAAATCATTCTTATCATTGAATTGGGTAGGATTCACAAAGTCACTCACTACCACCACATCATTCTCTGCAACGGCACGTCTTACCAATGAAGCGTGTCCTTCATGCAAGGCTCCCATCGTCGGAACCAAGCCAATCTTCTTACCTTCCTTGCGCTGAATCTCAAGCTCAGCACGAAGTTCATTAATGGTATGAACCAATTTCATTTTTCTTCTGCTTTATAAAGTCACATACTAAAAACGGTGCAAAGTAAGCCATTATTTGGGATATAACGAAGTATTTTGCGAATTTATCTTCAAAAAAAGAAACGATAGAAGTCTATTTAGCCTATATTTTAAGATAAAAACACAGTTGATTACTAAGAACTTAACAATTCATAAGGATTTATTAAGGTACATTTGTCCCCTCTCATCTTTTTTTTTTGTACCTTTGCACAAGATTTTGAGCAAGAAGTATTTATAAAGAAAGATGGCAAACAAAGTATTATTTATTACACAAGAGATTGTACCTTACGTAACTGAATCAGAAAAGTCGATTACAGGAAGAAAGCTTCCACAAGCCATTCAGGAAAAAGGAAGAGAAATTAGAACATTCATGCCTAAGTGGGGAAATGTGAATGAACGCAGAAACCAATTGCATGAAGTAATTCGGTTATCAGGTATGAACTTGATCATAGATGATACGGATCACCCGTTAATTATCAAGGTAGCTTCTATCCAAGCAGCCCGTATGCAAGTTTATTTCATCGACAATGACGATTATTTCCAACACAGACTAATGGAAACCGATGAAGATGGTGTTGAATATAAAGACAACGATGAACGTGCTATTTTCTATGCACGTGGTGTATTGGAAACAGTAAAGAAACTACGTTGGTGTCCGGAAGTTATCCATTGCCAAGGTTGGATTAGCGCATTGGCTCCTCTCTACATCAAGAAGGCCTACATGGAAGAACCATCATTCAGAGATTCTAAAGTTGTATTCTCACTCTTTGAAAATGAATTGGAGTCTACTCTCCAAGACAATATTATCGAAAAGATAATGCTTAAGAACATCGAGAAAAGCGACGTGGAAGATGTGATTCCTTCTCCAGCTACTTTCAAGGATTTGTGTAAGTTGGCCATCAAGTACTCAGATGGTCTCATCCTTCACAGCGACAAAGTGGATCCGGAATTGGTACAATATGCTCATGAAATCGGCATCCCTGTATTGGAACATCAAAGCGATGAAACTTTTGCAGATGCCATCAATAACTTTTATGACGAAATTTGGTCCCAAGGTAAATAATAAATTAGAATCAACATGAAACTGAAATACCTTTATGCATTGTTGATGTCCGCACTCATCTATAGCTGCGATGACTCAACAACAGGCATTGGAAATAGCACCATAGCAGCTGGAGACTCTATCCCTGCAGGAGCTGCTATTTACAATGTGACTACACGATCTATTTTGGCTGACTCTGTTTTCGCCAGAACGAGTACAGCTTATCTCGGCAAATACACCGATCCTCATTTCGGTGAATTTACTGCAGACTTCATTGCCCAATTCAATTGTACAGACGACTTTGCTTTTCCGGAAACAGTACAGGAAATTACCAATCTCCAACTCCGAATGTTCTACGGAAGTTTCTTTGGCGATTCTTTGAACGCTATGCGCATGCAAGTGGATACATTGAACACCATTATCCCGGAAAAGGAGCTTAGTACATTCTATAGTAGTGTAGACCCTACTAAATATTACGACGCAAACTCAAAGCCATTGGCACGCAAAGCTTTTGCTGCCAAAGGTAGCTCAACTAGAGACTCTACTATTGTCTCTTACGACAGTTACGGAAATGCTACTTCTTATTCATATTGTTGGCAAGACGTTAAATTACCATTGGCTCTAGGAGAGTTGATGTATAATAAGTATAAGGAAAATCCAGATAACTATAAGAATGCCGAACAATTCATCAAGAATGTATTGAAAGGATTGTATGTTCATTGTACGCATGGTGATGGAACCATCCTTTATATCGACGACATGCAGCTCCAACTAAACTTTACTTACTTGATTGAAAGTTCATCTGGAAAAGTAGACTCATTGGTTCATGGTGGTACTGTATTCGCCGCAACAAAGGAAGTAATTCAGGCCAATCGTTTCCAAAATTCTGATAGCTTGAAGGAGTTAGTAAAAGAAACGGATTATACATATCTGAAGACACCAGCAGGTATCTATACTGAAGTAACATTACCGATCGAAGAAATCGCAGATATGCACATGAGAGATACATTGAATGCAGCATCCATCACTTTCACAAGATACAACGAGAAGGCAGATGCTAAATATCCAATGGGAATCCCACAGTATTTGTTGATGGTCAGAAAAAGTGACATGTACAATTTCTTCGAAAAAAATAAGACGTACGATGGGCTCACCTCATTCATTGCTTCTTATACTAGCTCAGGCGCAGAAGGTAATACATATGCTTTCAACAATATAGCGTCATTGGTTACTCTATGTGTAAATGAGAAAAAAGAAGGTAAGACTGACGAAGATTGGAACAAAGTCGTATTGATTCCGGTTAAAGTAGAAACCGACTCCAACGGTAGCATCATTGGCTTGAAGAGCAATTTGGATATGGAAAGTTCCCGTCTCGTAGGTGGAGAAAAGACACCTCTTAAGATGCAGATTCTCTACACCAAATTCTAAATACAGAACAGAATCTCATTCATTAATAAATCGGTAAAAGCTTCTGCTTTTACCGATTTTCTTTTACCCTTTACCCCTAGACAAAAAAAAGAGAGCGATTTTACAATCGCTCTCTTTATATATAGTAAGGTAAATTGGATTATACACCCAATGACTTCTTAACTGCTTCAATCTTTTCAAGAGCAGCAGCATTAGCATCAGCATGACACTTCGGACAAGCCATTTCACCCTTCACTTCGATGTAGAACTTAATCTTAGGTTCTGTACCAGAAGGACGGATAGAAATCTTTGTACCGTCTTCAGTGAAGAACTGAAGTGCGTTGCTAGTTTCAGGCATATCGATATCAGAAACGTTACCTTCACCGTCAGTAGCCTTCAAGCAAGTGTAGTCCTTCACCAAAGCCACCTTAGAACCACCGATTTCCTTTG
>JAFYPV010000148.1 GCA_017559935.1 Bacteroides sp.
AGAACCACAATCTGACGCTCTAACCAACTGAACTACAGTCACCATGTTTTGCTTGTTGTGCTTTCCTTTTCGAAAGCGATGCAAAGGTACGGCTTTTTTTTGAATCTCCAAACTTTTCTGCAATTTTTTATTCAAAAAAAATATTCTTTTATGCCGATATTGTGTTTTTGGTATAAAGTACGGGTGTTTGTTATATAGTTATTGAAGCTTTTATATTCCTCATTCTGAATGGGTTTGGATAAAAAAGAGGCTGGATATAGCTCAAAATTCTTTTTTTGGCTTAAAATGGGTCGTGAAGTCCAAATTAAGGAATAACTGCAACTATCCAAGCGGGTAATTCCACTTTGCTTCTTTAAATGGAGATTGATCATAACACCACCATCGGCATTTTCTCTGGACATGTTTGATATGAAATTCCCTAAAGAGTATGCAATTAAGTGTTTTGCCGGAGTGTGCTCATCCTTTTTTATTTCCATGGGTTGGGGAACATGTGGATGAGAACCGATGATGTGATCCACTCCTTGGCTAATCATCCAATTGGCTAATTCCTTTTGTGAACGATTGGGTAAAGAATGGTATTCCAATCCCCAATGCATACAAGCTATGATGGCATCGGGTTTCATGCGTCGAGCGGATAAGATATCCTTCTTGATTTGAATCGTATCGATGTAATTGACAATATGCGGTGCAGCAGAAGATGTACCGTTCGTGTCGTATGTGTAAGCTAAGAATGCTATTCGGATATTGTTTTTCTCAATAAGCAATGGATAACGTTGGGTACGTTCTTCTTCGTGACGGTAGGTACCAAGGCAAGGAATCTGAAGGGAGTCGAGCATGGATATAGTGCGCTTTAGCCCTTGCTTCCCTTTGTCTAAGCAATGATTGTTAGTTGTCAGTAGTATATCGAAGCCAGCGTCTTTGATGGCATATAGGAATTCGTCTGGGGCACTGAATGAGGGATATCCACGATAAGGTTTTCCACCCAAGGTGACTTCCAGGTTTCCGATGGCTATGTCTGCTTTGCAGATTTCTTTTTTAAGATGTTTGAAACAATCCGAATAATCATAGCCTTCAGGGGTTTGAGCTGCTTGAATTTGGGTGTCGTGTTGCATGATATCACCAACAAATAATAGCGTAACCCTCTCTTGTGCCGAGAGGGTTACGCTATATATAATTACAATGATAATGCAATAAAGTTGTCTCATTGATAGATGGCTTTTTTGCCGGCTAGCAATGTATTCTTCATCAATGAAACGATGGTCATAGGACCTACGCCACCTGGAACAGGAGTGATGAACGAACATTTAGGCGCTACTTCGTCGAACTTTACGTCACCTGTGAGCTTAAAGCCTGATTTCTTGGTTGCATCCGGAACACGAGTGGTACCTACGTCGATAATCACAGCTCCTTCCTTTACCATTTCGGCTTTCACAAAGTTAGGCTGTCCTAATGCTGCGATGATAATGTCTGCTTCCTGACATTCTTTTACCAGATCCTTACTACGACTATGGCAAACTGTTACGGTAGCATCACCCGGATAAGCTTTCTGCATCATTAAACTGGCCATTGGTTTGCCTACGATGTTGCTACGGCCTAAAACAACGCATTTTTTTCCTTGTGTTTCGATGTTATAGCGCTTCAGCAATTCCAAAATACCATTTGGAGTCGCTGATACATAACATGGGAGTCCAATAGACATGCGACCTACATTGATAGGGTGGAAACCGTCAACATCTTTGCGGTAGTCGATGGTTTCAATCACTTTCTGTTCGGAAATGTGTTTTGGCAATGGAAGTTGAACAATGAATCCATCGATGTCGGTATCCTCATTCAATTCCTGTACCTTTGCTAACAGTTCTTCTTCGGTTACATCGGCTTCGTAACGAATCAATGTTGATTTGAAACCACATACCTCACATGCCTTAACTTTAGCAGCTACGTATGTTTCACTTCCACCGTCATGGCCGACGAGGATGGCAGCCAAATGGGGGCGTTTACCTCCGTTGGCTACGATTTCGGCAACTTCAGCAGCGATTTCCTGCTTGACTTGTTCCGAGATTGCTTTTCCGTCAATCAGTTGCATAGAGTAATTAAGGTATAAAATTATCTTTTCATTTTTGGCATACCCGGCATCATCATCTTACCCATCTTGCTACCAGTAACCATCTTCATCATCTTACGAGTCTGGTCAAACTGCTTTAACAAGCGGTTTACTTCCTGGATGTTAGTACCACTACCTTTGGCAATACGAGTACGGCGGCTACCGTTCAATATTTCCGGGTTAGTACGTTCCTTTGGAGTCATGGAGTTGATGATTGCTTCGATGCTCTTGAATGCATTGTCGTCAATATCGATATCCTTGATGGCCTTGCCTACACCTGGAATCATGGATGCCAATTCCTTCAAGTTACCCATCTTCTTGATTTGCTGAATTTGCGCCATGAAGTCATTGAAATCAAACTGATTTTTCTGAATCTTCTTCTGCAAACGCTTAGCTTCTTCTTCGTCGTATTGTTCTTGTGCACGTTCTACCAATGATACGATATCACCCATGCCCAAAATACGGTCTGCCATACGTGATGGATGGAACTGATCAACTGCATCAAGTTTTTCACCAGTACCAACGAACTTGATAGGCTTGTTTACTACGGTACGGATAGAAAGAGCGGCACCACCACGAGTGTCACCATCGAGTTTTGTCAACACGACACCATTGAAGTCGAGACGTTCATTAAATTCGCGAGCGGTGTTTACTGCATCCTGACCTGTCATTGAGTCAACTACGAACAATGTTTCGTCTGGATTGATAGCCTTTTTGATTGCTTCGATTTCGTTCATCATCTGTTCATCGATAGCCAATCGGCCGGCTGTATCGACAATCACCAAGTCGTAACCTTTAGCTTTTGCTTCGTGGATAGCGTTCAAGGCAATCTGTACAGGGTTCTTGCTGTCGATTTCGCTATATACAGGTACACCAACTTGTTCACCCAACACCTTCAACTGTTCGATAGCAGCTGGACGATAAACGTCACAAGCAACCAACAATGGCTTGCGGTTTTTCTTGGTTTTCAACATGCGAGCCAACTTACCTGAGAAAGTAGTCTTACCCGAACCTTGCAAACCCGACATCAAAATGATAGCAGGACGACCTTCTAATTTTATATCTGCAGTTTCACCACCCATTAACTTAGTCAATTCATCGTGAACAATCTTCACCATCAATTGGCTTGGCTTTACTGCTGTCAAAACATTTTGTCCCAATGCTTTTTCTTTAACCGTATCGGTAAAGTTCTTCGCAACCTTATAGTTTACGTCGGCATCAAGCAATGCTTTGCGCACGTCCTTCAATGTTTCTGCTACGTTGATTTCGGTGATTTTACCTTCACCCTTCAGAATTTTAAAAGACCGTTCCAGTCTTTCACTTAAATTATCGAACATATATCTTATCTATTATTTGTTTTTATTCAATTTATTTGGGGTGCAAAATTACAAAAAACATCTGTATATCATATCTTTTTATTCTGCCATTTTGCTTTTTTCAAGTAAATAAGGCTTGAAATGAGTAGCAATACGTAATAAAGTATTTCGGCAGAGAAACAGATAGAGACTGGGGCTTGTGCCCACCATCCGATACAGAAAATGTAGACTGCATAAAATACCAATGTGCCAGTTTCCAACCATAAAGCTGCTTGGGTATTACCCGTTCCGGAAATTCCGTTGAAATAGATATTGGCTACCGAGGCTACCAACATGGCAAAGCCAATGACATACAGCGACGAGATGGATTCTGTAAGAAGTGTTGCATCATTTGTGTAGATGGAGAGAAAAAGCTTCGGAAATATACCAATCCATCCTACGCATATGATTACTACCCATAATGATACTTTGGATATTTTTTTCATCAATTGCATGACTGAAGCAATACCTCCGGCACCTATCAGATTACTTACCATGGTGTTGGCTGTTGTAGAAAGTGCTTGTACAGGAATAAGCAGTACAATATAGATACTGCGGATAATGTTTGCGATGGCCAGTTCTCTTTGTCCTAACCTTTCAACTGCCATAAAGAATACGAACCAGGTTGCCATGGAAATAAAATATTGTACCATGGTAAAGCAAGAAATGTTCAGAATACGTCCTAACAGGTTCATATCCAATTGAGGCCAACGGTTTAAGCCAAATTTTTTCAAATCTACATATAACCATGTATAGACTAGTCCGAAGATAAACGAAGCTGCTTCGGCCATGACGGAAGCGATGGCTGCTCCTTTTAAACCCATTTCAGGAAAGCCGAAACGTCCGAAGATTAAAGCATAATCTAGAAATACATTAACCAACGCCATAATAATGGCATTAATGGTAAGTACTTTGGTTCGGGTGATTCCTACATACAATGCCCGGTACATGACATTGACAAAAGAAAAGAAGAAGCCAAACATGCGCCAATGTAAGAAATCGCAGGTTGCATCGTAGATATTATCCGACGAGATCAACATACGGACAACAGATGGCATTGCCCATTGACATAAACCGAATAATATAGCTGCGATGGTCAGTAAAAACAAACATCCTTGCATCATTACCGGACCTACATCCCGATATCGTCCTTCTCCATTTCGTCGGGCAATCATGATTTGTGAACCGGTACTGAAGCCAAATGCTATTGTGAATACACAAATATAGAGTAGGCCTCCCATAGCTGAAGCGCCTAGTTCTACTTCGCCAACATGGCCTAAGAAAGCGGTATCAGTTACATTGATCACATTTTGAGCCAACAATGCCAATAGGATGGGATAGCTGACGTTCCATATTTCCTTGTTTGAATACAGCATATATAATAAGGTGTAATGAGAACACAAAGATAGGAATATTTCAACAGATGAGAAAGATATTTATCCCCTTTACAGCGCTTCCTGGGGGATGGTTTCGTTTGAAACAATTGATTTTTTTGCTTATTTGGGTCAAAAATGTGCACATATATTTGCTTAATGTGTTGTTTTACTGTACCTTTGCACCCGCAAATTCAAAATTATTAGAAGAAATGAAGAAATTTTTATTGATTGGCGCAACGGCGCTGATGGTTTCAAATTCAACTTTCGCAGGTGGTATCCTCACCAACACTAATCAGAATGCAACTTTTTTACGTAATCCGGCACGCAATGCAGCTATTGCAATCGACGGTGTATACAGCAATCCGGCTGGTATCGCTTTCTTGCCAGAAGGATTCCATTTGTCAGTAAGCTGGCAAGCAGCATGGCAGAAGCGTTTGATGGATGTAAACAATAACTTGTTTGGTATGAATGAAGATGGTAAGGGAGCAAATCGTTCTTTCCAAGGTGAAACAAACGCTCCGGTTATCCCTTCTTTCCAAGCAGCATATGTAATCAACGATAAGTGGTCAGTTTCAGCACAGTTCGCTGTTGGCGGCGGTGGTGGCGCATGTGAATTCGCAGAAGGTTTGCCAATGTTTGAAGAATTGATTGGTGGTATCGTAGCTAAGAATGGCGGTACTTCTTATGCATTGAAGCAGAACTTGACAGGCGAACAATATTTCTATGGTTTCCAAGTAGGTGCTACTTATAAGTTGACTGATAATTTCTCTGTATTTGGTGGTGCTCGTGGTGTATTGGCTAACTGCTCATATACTGGCGCTATTGCAAACATCAAGGCTAACGGTAAGAATGCTGCTGAATATGCTACATTGTCTAGCGATGCTAAGACTGCTGCTGAAAGTTATGCTGCACAAGCTGCTGCTGCACAAGCTGCAGGTAACATGGCTGCCGCTGCACAATATGCTGGTGCTGCTGAACAATATGCTGCTGCTGCATTGCAAGCTGGTACAGTAGCTGCTTTGATTGGCGACTACAAGCTTGATTGTACACAAAGTGGTTTCGGTATCACTCCGATTATCGGTTTGGACTGGAACTTGGGCAAGTTGAACTTGGCTGCTAAGTATGAATTCCGTACTAAGATTGAATTGGAAAACGAATCAGATAATAGTGCAAATCTTGCAATGTTGGCTTCATCAGTTCCTGCAGTTGCTGTATATGCTGATGGCGCAAAGGTTCGCTCAGACATTCCGGCTCTCATGACTTTGGGTGCTCAGTACCAGATTGCAGACAACTTCCATGCGATGGCAGGTGGTGTTTACTACTGGGATAAGAACGCTAAGGGTACTCCTATCAAAAAGGGTGAAAACACTTGGGAAGCTAACCTTGGTGTAGAATGGGATGTAACTGACAAGTTAATGTTGAGCTGCGGTGGCCAGCGTACTCAGTATGGTTTCGATGATACTGATATGGCAGACACTAACTTCAACACTAGTTCATATGCGCTTGCTATCGGTGGTGCATACAAGTTCTCTGAAAAGATGACTTTGAACGTAGGTTACATGCACTCATTCTATGATGACCACAAGTTTAAGAATGCAAACGGAACATCTTGCAACTATACTCGTAAGAACGATGCAGTAGGTGTTTCTTTGGATATCAGATTCTAAGAAAGAAATAAAGAGAGAATCGTTTTATAATTTGAAAGCGGTTGTGTCCATTAAGGGATGCAACCGCTTTTATTTGTATGGTTGAACAAATTTATAGGCACCATGTTATAGAAATTGAATGGATGGTGTTGAATCTATTTAAATATAGACCTTGAAAAAGAATAAAAATGTGAAAATTAAATTGTGAAATCTTTTGTTTTCTTAATTTAGTTGCTATATTTGCAAAAAATCCCTAAAATAAAACTATGAGATTGAAGACGATTGTGAAGATAGGGACAATAGTCTCGGTACTTTTGTTTTGTTTGGCAGTGGGGTATTATGCCTTCATGCGTTTGGATATGACAGAACATAATCGTGATGTCAATCTCTTCTCTTTGGTTCCTTCCAGCAGTATCAGTGTGTTGGAGAGTGATAATATCAATTCTCTTTTTCAGGAATATGCTACATTAAATTATAGTAGCGAATTGGATGAATTCCAATTCTCGGGGTTATTTAATTTTCTTATCAATGAACTCACTGAGTATACAAGTGATATGCATGGCTTGAGTAGCCAAATGAGTCGGTTGGTAGTGAGTTTTCATAACCCTGGTACCGTACGCGATCAGGTTGTTTATTTTCGTATGGGGATAACGGATGACCAATTGTTATCTGATATGCTGCAAGAATATGTTCCAGGTAATTTTTTGCCAAAGGAAGAGGTATATCGGGGAAAAACAATATTAGTATATCCATTGTCGCATGATGATTTTCTAGCTGTTTATACAGAGAAGGGATTTGTTGTATTGAGTTATCAAAAGCGGTTGATAGAGGAAGTTATTGATGCGCAACTTGATAAGACATCGTTGAATGATGATGTTTCATTTGTGAATATTCAAGATAAAAAGAAAACGAAGGATTTTCTGACTCTATATACTCGGACAGCTTCTATGCCTTTCTTGAATGTAGAATCAGATTGCTGGAGTGAATATAATTTTCACATGAACAGTGATGTGGTTTATCTGACAGGCGACTCTTTTGTTCCAGAAGGTACTAAATATATGGATGTTTTTAGGAAACGGATGAAGGAATTTGCTATTATTAATGAAGAAGGAATAATGCTGTCGGCTGATAAAGATTCAACTGCACTTTTTATGGATCAAGCTTTTGAAGCAAATGATTCCGGTAATCGCACTTTGTTCAATGAATGTGTGGCAAATCTATCTAATGAAGCCTTTTTCTCATTTGTGGTAGATATGCAGAAAGTGAAGGATAATCCAAGTCGTTTTCAAGCATATTTGCCTCCTTTTATTCTGAAGAATGCTTCTTCGTTTCATGCTTTTATCCTTTCTGTCCAATTATTACTGAATGAGGAGCGCCCTTCGTATATATGGGTGTTTACTTATAAACATTAACGAAGACGGAAGCGGTGGAAGTGGGGAGCAACCTTTCCATAAAAATAGAGAAGAGATACAACTGTTAAAATGGCTCCGGACATATATGCCATTTTGAACGTTGAAATTTCTGCAATGTATCCACCTACAACCATACCAATACCAATGCCTACATCCCAGGAAGTAAGGTAAGTACTTGTTGCTGTACCCCGTTGGTTGTTAGGAGCTAGATTGACGAATAATGTATTGTAAGCTGGGAACATGATACCGAAACCAATTCCTAAAAACAGGGAGATGGCAAAGAAGAAAAAAGTAATTAATGGTATATTCCAGTGGATAAGCCATCCGCATGCACTTAAACTAAAAAAACAGAAAGAAACTAAGTACATTCCTGATTGAATGACTTGGGTAATTTTACCTTTATCTACTAATTTCCCTGAAAACAATCGTGAAACGGCCATTCCGATAGCCATGAGTGTAAAGAAAAAGCCTGTAGAGGCAGTTATGCCAATTTGTTTAGCATACATTGCCACATAGTTGGTTGTCATGCCATACGGAATGGATAGTAGCAAAAGGCTGATACCAGCTGGTATACCTTTCAATAGAATAAAGCGATCCAATGATATCGGTTCTCTCTTGACGGAAGCTTTATAAGGTGTCTTGACTAAATAAGCACATAGTAGACCTATGATACATGCAGTTAATGAACAACAGAATATAAAGGTATAGCCTATTTGTGCTTCGTGTAGGAATAGACCAGTCATTGGACCAATAGACATTGCAATATTATTGGCCAATCCATAATAACCCAATCCTTCTCCTCTTCGGGAAGATGGCATGATGTCAATGACAATTGTATTTCCGCTTACCGTTACCATGCCAAAGGAGAACCCATGGATAATTCGGCATAGGATAAATAGACTGAGTGTGCCTGCGAGCAAATATCCACCAAACATCATGGTGAAGAAAAAGTAAGCCAACAAGTAAAGTGGCTTTCTGGAAAAGGTGTCCAACAGATAACCAGAGAAAGGTCTCATGCAGAGAGCTGCTATGGTGTAGCATGAAAGAATGGCGCCGATGCTGGTTTTGTCTGCACTGAAAACTTCTTGAAGATAGAAGGGAAGTACAGGAATCAGTAGCCAAAATCCAAAGAATTGCAGGAAATTGGCTGCAATAATCAGAATATAGCTGGGGGTTACAAGTTTTTCTTTCATGGCCAGTCTGATATAAAAAATGTCATTCCGAAGAATGACATTTTTTTGATATGATTAATTCGCTGCTTCGAATTCTTTTAAGAAACGAGTGTCGTTTTCGGAGAATAGACGCAAGTCGTTTACGCGGTATTTTAAGTTAGTGATACGTTCGATACCCATACCAAGAGCATAACCTGAATATACCTTGCTGTCAATACCGTTGAGCTCAAGGACATTTGGATCTACCATACCGCAACCCAAAATTTCTACCCAACCAGTTCCCTTACAGAAAGGACAACCCTTACCGCCACAGATGTTACAGCTGATGTCCATTTCAGCACTTGGCTCTGTGAATGGGAAGTATGACGGGCGCAAACGGATTTGAGTTTGTTCACCAAACATTTCCTTAGCGAAGAGCAACAAAACCTGCTTCAAGTCGGTGAATGAAACGTTCTTGTCTACATACAATGCTTCTACTTGGTGGAAGAATGCATGTGCACGGTAGCTGATAGCTTCGTTACGATATACACGCCCCGGACAGATGATACGAATAGGTGGCTGAGTATTTTCCATTACACGGCTCTGTACCGATGAAGTGTGTGTGCGTAGAATAACGTTCTTCTTTACATCTTCAGCGTTGGCTTCTACAAAGAATGTATCTTGCATATCGCGTGCAGGATGATCTTCAGCAAAGTTCATGGATGAGAATACATGCCAGTCATCTTCGATTTCTGGACCGTCAGCAATGCTGAATCCCAAACGATGGAAGATATCGATGATTTCATTCTTTACAATGTTCAATGGATGGCGGGTACCCAAACCGATAGGATAAGCTGTACGAGTCAAATCCATTTCAGCTGCACTATTATCTTGAGTAGCAAATGTTTCTTTCAAGGCAGCAATTTTTTCTTGAGCCTTGTTCTTCAATTCATTTACTTTCATACCCACTTCCTTTTTCTGCTCAGCAGGAACGTTTCGGAAGTCTGCCATCAAATCATTGATAGCACCTTTCTTACTTAAATATTTGATACGCAGCACTTCCAATTCTTCTGCGTTGGATGCTTGCAAACCTTCTATTTCTTGAAGGAGTTGTTCTATTTTTGCTAACATAGTTCCTTGATTATTTTTTAATGGCGACAAAGTTAGCGAATTAAACGGAATATTTTGCGGAAATTTGAAAAAATGGATATTTTTGCGATGAATTTTTCTAAAAACAAGTCAATGAAGAAACTGATTGTTGGAATATGTCTGCTAGGCTGGTTGACTTCTTGTGGTGGCGGAAAAAAACAGACGACTATCCAAGAAGATATGGTATCGGTTGATTCCATGGAAATCGTAGCAGATTCATTGTTGGTAGAAGACGTGGTAGAAGAACCGGAAGTACCAGTCTCGGCTGATGAAAGTTTCGCTGATTTTTTATATAATTTTGCATTGAATGAAAAATTGCAACTTCGTCGTATTCTTTTCCCTTTGCCTTATTATATGGATAACAAAAAAGATTCCATAGAGAAGGAAGAGTGGATACATGATCCTCTTTTCAGCCAGCAAGAATTCTATACTATGCTTTATGATAATCTGGATGATGCAGAACTGGAAAAGGATACGGCTTCAACCAGCGTTCGTATTGAGTGGATTGACTTGAAAACGAAGAAAATGAAGCGGTATTATTTTGAACGTTTGTATGGATGGTGGAAACTGGAAGCGATAGACGATGCCACCATGACAAAGGATGATAATGGGCAAGAGGACTTTTATGAGTTTTATGAACGTTTCGCCAATGATTCGCTTTTCCAGGCAGAACGGGTAGCCGATCCTTTACCCTTTATTGCTCCTGATCCGGATGATGAATTTGAAATATTGGAAACAACCATTCAGAAATCCCAATGGTTTACTTTCCAACCACAATTGCCGACTGAGTACTTGACCAATGTCAATTATGGTCAACGTTTGGATAGAAACTCCCGTGTCCGTATCATTGAGTTGAGAGGTTTTGGCAATGGTTTCAGCAATACACTTTATTTCCGATGCCGTAACGGAAAATGGAAACTTACAAGGTTTGAAGACTTTAGCAATTAAGCCGTAAAGATGAAGATAACTATACTTGGTAGCGGAACTTCGACAGGAGTACCCGAGATAGGCTGTACTTGTCCTGTGTGCGTTAGTACCGATCCTAGAGACAAGCGTTTACGTTGCTCGGGATTGGTGGAAGTCGACGGTGTGCGAATCTTGATTGATTGCGGACCGGATTTCCGTGAACAGATGATTCGCTTGAATGATTTCAAGCCTATCGATGCGGTGTTAGTTACTCACGAACATTATGATCATGTGGGTGGGTTGGATGATCTTCGTCCTTATTGCCGATTCCGCGATGTGCCCGTATATGCAGAAGGATATATGGCACAGAGACTTCGCGAACGAATTCCATATTGTTTTACCGAGCAACTCTATCCCGGTGTTCCCCGCATTTTGTTGGAAGAAGTGAATCCGGGTATTCCTTTTTATGTGAGCAATACCGAGGGTAAGAAAGTGGAAATCCTGCCTATTCGTGTGATGCATGGTAAACTTCCCATTTTGGGGTATCGCATTGAGAAAATGGCATGGGTAACTGATATGCTTACCATGCCCGATACCGAATACCAACATTTGGAAGGATTGGATGTTCTGGTCATGAACGCTTTGCGTCCTCAGCCTCATGGCACGCATCAGAGTATTAGCGAAGCCTTGGAGAATGTCCGTCGGATGAACCCTCAAGAAACATACTTTGTTCACATGAGCCACCATATAGGTTTGCATGCAGAAGCGGAGAAGGAACTACCTCCTCATGTCCATTTTGCGTATGATGAATTGGCTATTGAACTTTAGTTTTTAGCGATTCTGCACAAATTCCATTTAGTCCACATTCTTCACATTTAGGCTTACGCGCCACGCATACATATCGTCCATGTAGTATCAGCCAATGATGCGCTTTAGGTACGATTGCTTCCGGAATATGTTTCATCAACTGTTTTTCTACGGCTAGGGGAGTGGTGCAACTTTTCGGTACCAACCCGATGCGGTGACTTACTCGGAATACATGAGTGTCTACCGCCATAGCGGCCTTATTGAATACTACACTTTGAATGACATTGGCCGTTTTTCGTCCTACTCCTGGCAACTTAACCAGTTCTTCCAGTGTACCGGGTACTTCACTTCCGAAATCCTTAACTAACATCTGCGCCATGCCTACCAAATGTTTAGCCTTATTGTTGGGATAGCTTACACTACGGATGTATTCGAAAATAACTTCTGGAGTGGTAGCAGCCAATGATTCTGGAGTTGGGAAATCATGAAAAAGAGGTGGAGTAATCATGTTTACCCGTTTGTCGGTACATTGAGCACTAAGTATGACAGCTATCAGTAACTCAAAAGGATTGTTGTAATGCAATTCCGTTTCGGCTACAGGCATAGCTTGTTCAAAGTAGGCAATGACTTTATTGTATAGTTCTTTCTTTCTCATAGTAGATGATTTCTTTCGACAAATATACAATTTGTTTTCGGAAAGATTTTTATCTTTGTTGAAATAATAATCTTAATCAAGAACGGTATATGATGAAAAGCATGTTGAAAAGAATTGTGTTGGGTATGTCGTTAGGATGGTTTGCTGCAGTAACACTTTTTGCACAATCCTATGTACCCTCTTCTGAGAATCTGCAAGCTCGTAAGGAGTTTCAGGACAACAAGTTTGGTATTTTTTTGCATTGGGGCATTTATAGCATGACTGCACAAGGCGAATGGTATATGAATAACCGTAACATTCATCGCGATGAATATGCTAAGTTGGCATCGGGATTCTATCCATCAGAATTCGATGCAGCAGAATGGGTGTCTCAAATCAAGGCGTCGGGAGCTAAGTATATCACCATTACTAGCCGTCATCATGATAGTTTCTCCATGTTTGGTACAAAAGAATCGGGTTATAATATTGTAGATGCTACTCCGTTTAAGCGTGATATCATTAAAGAGTTGGCAGAAGAATGTCAGAAGCAAGGTATCAAACTTCACTTTTATTATTCACATCTTGACTGGAGACGCGAAGATTATCCGATAGGAAAAACTGGTAAAGGGTCCGGTAGACCGAAAGGAATGGAAAACTGGAAGACTTATTATCAGTTCATGAATAATCAGTTGACAGAGTTATTGACTAATTATGGTCCTATTGGTGCTATTTGGTTCGACGGTGTATGGGACCAGTCAGAAAGCTTTGATTGGCAGTTGGAAGAGCAATATGCACTGATCCATAAACTTCAACCATCTTGTTTGGTGGGTAACAACCATCATCGTGCTCCGTATGCAGGTGAGGACTTCCAGATGTTTGAAAGAGATTTGCCTGGTGAAAACAAAGCAGGTTTTTCGGGTGGTCAGGAGGTGAGTGCTCTTCCGCTCGAGACTTGCGAAACCATGAACCGTAATTGGGGATATAACATTGAAGACCAGAACTATAAATCTACTAAAACATTGATTCAGCTTTTGGTTCGTGCTGCCGGAAAAAATGCCAATTTGCTGATGAATATTGGTCCGCAACCGAATGGCGAATTGCCTGCTGTAGCTGTTCAGCGCATGAAGGAGATGGGCGAATGGATGGCGCAATATGGTGAAACTATTTACGGTACTCGCGGTGGTGATGTAGAACCACATTCGTGGGGTGTATCTACTCGCAAGGACAATCGTTTGTTTATTCATATTCTCGATTGGCAGGATGCTTCTCTTTATATTCCATTGAAAACAAAGGTTAAGAAAGCTATTCAGTTTGTTGATGGAACAGCTATCACCTTCCAACAGGATAAGGATGGTATATTGCTCAAACTTCCGAAAGTTCCTACCGAAACGGACTATGTGGTTGAATTGTTGTTGAAATAAGTGATTTGTTTTGTAAGTACTTAATCTAATCTTGAATTTATGCAGAAACACGTTTTTTTGGCCTTCGATTTAGGGGCAACAAGCGGTCGTTCCATTTTAGGAACAGTAGCTGATGGCAAAGTGGAAATCAAGGAATTAACTCGATTCCCAAATGCTGTAACCGAACTTCATGGAAAATACTATTGGAACTTGATGGGCTTATATCAAGCTTTGATAGAAGGATTGGTAGCTTGTAAAAAGGAAGGTGTTGTGCCAGAATCTATTGGTATAGATACTTGGGGTGTCGATGTGGTACCTATTGCGGAAGATGGTTCTATCTTGGGTATGCCTCGTGCCTACCGCGATCCTTATACTGTAGGAATGCCTGAACGTTATTTTGAAAAGATTTCGAGAGAAAAAGTATACGAAAAAACGGGGATCCAAATCATGAATTTCAATACCTTGTATCAGATTTTTGCAGGTATGGAGACTGGGGATGTACCAATGAAGCAAGCCAAGTATTTGTTGTTCATGCCGGATGCATTAGCCTATATGCTCACAGGAGAGAAGGTTTGTGAATATACCATTTCTTCAACTTCACAAATATTGGATCCTCGTACAAAGGAGTTTGATGAGGAATTGTTGGAGGCAGCAGGGGTAGATGCATCTGTATTCAGCAAACCGGTTATGCCGGGCACAATCGTAGGAACATTGACCGATGCCTTGGCACAGTATAGTCGTTTGGGTAAGGTGAATGTGGTATCGGTGGCAGGGCATGATACGGCTTCGGCTGTAGCGGCTGTACCTGCTTGGAACGAAAACTTTGCTTATCTTAGTTCGGGTACTTGGTCGTTGATGGGTATTGAGTCGGAGGAACCGATTATTACTCCGGAAACATATGAATTGAATTATACCAACGAAGGGGGAGTGGAAGGAACTACCCGATTCTTGAAGAATATCTGTGGTATGTGGATTTTGGAGCAGTGTCGTAAAGAGTGGGCTTTATCGGGAAAAGATTATAGCTATCCTCAGATTGTGGAAATGGCGATGGAAGCCGAACCGTTCAAGGCATTTATCCAACCAGATGATCCTTCGTTTGCCAATCCTTCTTCCATGCTCGAAGCCATTGACGCTTTCTGTGAACGGACTGGTCAGGAAAAAACTATAAATGATGCGCAGGTTATCCGTATGATTTTCGAAAGTTTGGCTTTGCGTTATCGTCAGGTGTTGGAAGATTTGGATCGTATTGCTTCTCATCCGATTGAGCGCTTGCACATTATCGGTGGTGGTTCAAAGAATGATTTGTTGAATCAGATGACTGCCAATGCCATTCATAGAAAGGTTATTGCAGGACCATCAGAAGCGACAGCCATTGGTAATGTTATGATTCAAGCGATGGGGGCTGGTATTGTTTCTTCACTCAAGGAAATGCGCTCTATCATAAATGCTTCCATTGAAACGAAGTGCTTTATTCCGCAAGCAGTAGAAGAATGGGAAGCTGCTTATCAGCGTTTTATTCGATTAAATTAATTAAGGGACAAAGGAAAAACCGAGAGTGTTAATTGATGACACTCTCGGTTTGTTTCTTAGCCATTATAAAGCTTGGCTCATGAATTTATAAGTTCCAGAAGTAAGTTGAATACATAAAAATCCATCTTCTTTTCCTAAAACTTTCAGATATTCCGTATCTTTTAATGAAGACCCACTTTCCAACCATTTAGTGCCTTCTTTCCATGGTAAATACACTTTGGCTGTAGAACCGACAGGTACAATGGTGGTCATTTCAAAGCATTTTTCATTGCGCTTCCAGCTATTGCTTACCAAACCTCGCACTGTTTCAATTTGGTAAGAAGCCCTGTTCAAACCTTCCGGAATGATTGGCTTGATTACAATCTGCGAGTAGGCAGGGGCACATTCAACCAATTGTATACCAGCTAGGCATCTTTGTAACCATACCAATGAACCTCCGAACATCGGGTGATTCCGTGAGTTGTTACCATCCCATTGTTCCCAGGTAGTGGTAGCACCTTGTTCAATCCACCATCCGAAACTAGGTTCTGTCCGTTGGTTGATAATTTGATAAGCCAAATCAACCATGTCGTGATGAGCCAAAGTCTCGAACAAGAGTCGTGTGCCATAAATACCTGTATCCAAGTGGTTGTTATTTACTTCAATCACCTTTCGGAGTGCTTGACGTACTAGCTCCAGTCTATCTGCGTCTACACCCATGCTCAAAGCGAATATGTTTCCACCATAAGGTCCATAGCTCTGTTCTTTTTCATCCCAGAAACGCTTCATGAAACCTTGGCGGGCACGTTCTGCTTCGGCTTCCAATTGTTGTGCTTCATCTTTTTTACCTAATGCTTCAGCAGCATAAGAAGTCAGCTTGTTGCACAACCAATAGAAATAAGTATGGACCATAGCCGCATTCGGCAATGGACCCGGAGCTACCCAGTCTCCCAAGTTCTTCCATTGGCAAGGATCTTTCATTTCCATAATGCCTTCCTTGTCCACGGCTTGGCGCATAAAACTCAATTGAGCTACCATGTGAGGATAGTATTGTTCTAGCATTTCCTTGTCGCCATAATGCCAGTAGAAACTCCAGGGCATGATGTTGATGGCTGCTCCCCATGCAGGACCTCCACCACAACCCGGTTGCCAAGGTGCTCCGTTCGGCACATAACCCGATTCCGGATTCTGTGCTCCACGCATGTCATCCAACCACTTGTTGTAGAAAGCTCGTACATCATAGGTCTCCATGACCATGTTGCAGACAATTTGGCCATCTCCCGTATAGGCAGAACGCTCCCTGTGTGGGCAATCGCTTTGGATGGATCCATGCATATTGTCGGTCTCGCTTCTTCGCCATATGCGGTGGATGGTATTGATCAAGTCATTGTCACAATCGAACGAAGCGGTTTGCTTCACATCACTATATACAGCTTCGGCTATCACTTGGCTTTCCTTCAATTCGCCTGGCCATCCGCTGATTTCCACCTCGCGGAACACATACCAGGTAAAGCGGGTGGCATAGTTTTCCTTACCTTTGCCTTTCAAGGTATAGCTGTTCGTACCCATCTTCGATTCACAAATATAGCGGATATCGATGCGTTGTCCGGCAGGTCCTTCTACATCCTGCAAGTGCACCCAACCTGAAATTTCTTCACCGAAATCAATGCGATAGCGTCCATCGCCCAATGCTTCTATTTTCTTAGGTTGGAGTTTTTCCATCACTCGATCGGATGGTCCGTTCTGAGCCATCAGACGCCCAAATGGTTTCTTTCTCAATACAGCTTGCTCCCATTGGGAATCATCGAAATTAGCGGTATCCCATCCCTCTTGTTCTAAACGTGCATCATAGTGTTCACCTTGATAAATCATATCGCTCACAATGGCGCTTTTGGACACTTTCCAAGAAGGATTGCTCACGATGATATCTTGGGTACCGTCTTTGTAGGTCAGATGCATTTGGAGTAATAGACGAGGCGATCCATAGCCTTTTACCCAATGCTGGTCGGCATTGTAGAATCCATTACCAAGGATTACACCTAAGGCATTTTCACCTTCTTGCAATCGGTCTGTCAAGTCGTAAGAGAGATACATCACTTTGTATTCGGTGAAATTATCTTCTACAGGAACAGTTCGTTCCAATAAGCCCGAACGATGGTCATAGTTGGTTTGATTGGGTACCAATACTTCATCGCCTATTTTCTGTCCGTTCAAGGATAATTCGTAATAACCCAAACCTGAAATCCAAACGCGTGCCGATTGCAATCCTTCTTTTACACGAAAAGTTTTGCGTAACAAAGGAGCAGGGGGAGGAGTCTTGTCTTCCAATTCATCTAAGGCGGTGTCGTCTTGCCAAGGTACACCGATCCATTGGGCTTTCCATTCCTTTTCTGGAAGTCCGGTTACCCAATTGGCAGGCTCGCTCCAGGCAGAAGGTTTCCCATTCTGATCCCATATCCTGACACGCCACCAGCAGGTTTCTCCAGCAGATAAGGTACGCCCTTTGTATGCAATACGCAAAGAAGCAGAATCTTCTACTTTGCCGGTATTCCATAAATCTGCTTTACCTTCTAATAATTTTTCACGAGAAGAAGCTGCCTCAATCTGATAAGCAGTTCTATATAAACCTCGTGCTTCCACCTTCGTTGGCCTATCTACCCACTCCAAACGAGGGTGAGGTGAATCAACGGCTTGTGGATTGATCAGATATTCACAAACCAAAGAATCAGGGAATAGAGTACCCTGATTCTTTTGACATGAGATAAATAGGCTTGTGACCAATAGGCAGGTAAGACCTATTTTATTTAAAATGTTTTGTTTCATGATATTTTTACTTACTCATGTAAATTGCGTGAACGCAGATAGTCTAGCATGAGCTGTGGACGGTCTGTCTGAAGGATGCGTGCGCCCAAGCTGTCTATCATATAACCGTAGTTTCCGTCCAAGTCTTCTACCGCCTTGTCATCGTGATGACCGGCACAAAGTGAAGCCCAAAGGGTGTTGTACCATTTTAATGAACGACCCTTTAATTCCTTTACCATCTTAAATGGAACTTGGCTTTCAGGGTTACTCCAACACAATTCGAATGCAACAGGTTTCATGTCGTTCATGAAATCATTGATGGCTTGTTCCGATTCAGGTTTGTCTATGTTGACGATTGGCATATAAATAACCTTATCCAAGTATTTGCCGAATTTTTCTCTAACTTCATTGGCTGGTTGTCCACCCTTCATGACGATAAGGTTGGTAGTACCGGTCTTTTCCAAGAGGGCAAAGACTTCATCGAAGTAACGGTCGGCCTTATCTAGATTAATCATGATTTTACCTTTACAAGCCAATAACACGTCTTCCAAAGTAGGCACTTTGCAGGTAGTGACATTTCCTTGGTAGTCTTTCAAATAGAGCTTTGAGATTTCTTCCCAGGTAGTTTCTGTAATTTTACCGCTACCGGTAGTCATGCGATCCAAGGTGTTGTCATGCATCAGCATCAGTACACCATCCTTGGTGCGTTGTACGTCAAGTTCCAACATGTCTACGCCCATATCAATGGAACTTTGTACAGCTTCCAATGAATTTTCAGGGAAATTACGCCAGTCGGCACGATGAGCTACTACAATGACACTGCTTTCATCGCAAGTCAACAATTGTTCTCTGATTTGTTCTGCTCTGGTTGGAGCTGTTCCTGTACTACATGATACGAGTAGAGTACATATACATACAAAGAGCAAGATGAATGATTTTTTCATGTTTTCTTATTTTTAAGGTTTATATACATAGATAATATTCGGAATTTTTCGCTCTCCCTGATGGTCGAACTTCTTGTTGTCCGATGGTGAGTTCAGTACTCCGTTTTCCGGTGCACCTTCCATCCATAGGGTGGTAGAACCGCCTCCATCCAAATTAAGTGCATTCTTTCCTCCCAGGATGCGGACAAGATGGGTTAATTCGGCAATGCTTACACCAGTGGCATTTCCTTGGCGTCGTCCGTCCACAGTAATAAATACTGTTTTATTGTCTTTGGTGGTAAAAATGGCGCTGCGTGGATGTTTGGTCTTGTTGAATGAAGCATTTTCATCATTCCATATATTTTCCCCGTTTAGCATTAATAGTGGACCGGAAGCCAATGTAGTCCCTTTCTTTTGTTTATAGTTAGATTCAATTTCTTTATCCCATGGGAATATTTGAACCTTTTTCTTATGTACATAGACTGCTCCAGTACAACGAGCAAACTGACGGTTTTCAGTGGTATCAATCACTTCCTTCCCTTTTCCTAAATAGCAAACGGAGAATCCTTCTTTCATGTTGTAGAAAGAACCATTGATGGAAGCCAATGCTTGATTTTCTTTGGAGATGAGGCTGGTTTGCTTCATTTCCGAAATGGCAATGTTGAAATGAAGTTTCTTGGAAGAAGGAATTTCAATCAGATTAATGTACTGAGGACCTTTGTACAAGTCTGGAAAGGTAGCTCGCTTGTGTACAATTTGATTGGGTGTGATGGTTGTCTCCCATTGAGCAGAAACAATGGCGATGGAATCCGCTTCCGTCTGGGCATGTACGGATACGGTCAAAAGTGCAAAGAGTACGATGTTAAAAAACTTTCTCATAATGATTGTTGGGCTATGATTTGTTTAATGTTGTTTTTATTAAATACAAAAATAAAATTGGAAAGGATTCCAGCCAAGAAAATTTCAAGGAATTTCAAAAGGGATATGCAATTATCGGTTTTAGGAAAGAATTAGGTGATTAGGTTAGAAAGAATCTTCTTCTTGAAGTTGGTTGAAGCGCTTTTTTTCCTATCTTTGTGAAGTGACATGAAAATGTAAAACCTTAAAAATGAAATACTATGAATGAACAAAAGATTAAGCAGGCGTATGACTTGGCGGTGGAACGCTATGCAGCTATCGGAATCGATGTAGAAAAGGTGTTGGATCAATTGCAGAAGGTGCAGTTATCGCTTCATTGCTGGCAGGCGGATGATGTAACCGGTTTTGAATCGACAGGTGAGTTGACTGGTGGTATTCAGGCTACAGGTAACTATCCGGGTAAGGCTCGCAACATCGACGAATTGCGTGCGGATATCCTCAAAGCTGCTTCTTTGATTCCGGGTAATCATCGCTTGAACTTGCATGAAATATATGGTGACTTTGGCGGTAAGTTTGTAGATCGTGATCAAGTGGAACCGGTGCATTTCGAAAGTTGGATGCAATGGGCTGCAGAGAACAACATGAAGTTGGACTTCAATTCTACATCATTCTCTCACCCGAAGTCGGGCGATTTATCCTTGTCTAATCCGGATGAAGGAATCCGTAATTTCTGGATTGAGCATACCAAGCGTTGTCGTGCCATTGCTGAGGAGATGGGTAAGCGTCAGAATGATCCTTGTATCATGAACCTGTGGGTGCATGACGGTAGTAAGGACATCACCGTAAACCGCATGAAGTATCGTGCTTTGTTGAAGGATTCACTCGACCAAATCTTCGCACAGAAATACGATAATATGAAGGATTGTATCGAATCGAAGGTATTCGGTATTGGTTTGGAAAGTTATACCGTAGGTTCCAATGATTTCTATATCGGTTATGCAGCACAAAACAATAAGATCATTACGCTCGATACTGGTCACTTCCACCCGACAGAAAGTGTGGCGGATAAGGTTTCGTCTATGTTGTTGTATGTGCCGGAACTGATGTTGCACGTTAGCCGTCCAGTTCGTTGGGATTCAGATCATGTGACTATCATGAACGATGATACATTGGATTTATGCAAGGAAATTGTGCGTTGCGATGCTTTGGATAGAGTACACGTTGGTTTGGATTATTTCGATGCTTCCATCAATCGTATTGGTGCATACGTTATCGGTAGCCGTGCTACTCAGAAATGCATGTTACAGGCATTGCTCGAACCATTGGCTCAATTGTGTCAGTATGAAGCAAACGGTCAAGGTTTCCAACGATTGGCCTTGTTGGAAGAATGCAAGTCTTTGCCATGGAATGCTGTATGGGATATGTTCTGCTTAAAGAACAATGTGCCGGTAGGCGAAGCTTTCATTGGCGAAGTAGAAAAGTACGAAGCAGAAGTAACATCGAAAAGATAATTAAGCTATGGAAATAATCATCGGACTTTTAATTATCGCCGTCGGTGCGTTCTGTCAGTCCAGTTCGTATGTGCCCATCAATCGCATCAAGGAGTGGAGCTGGGAATCGTATTGGATTGTGCAAGGCGTGTTCGCTTGGTTGGTGTTTCCTTTCCTGGGAGCCTTGTTGGCTGTTCCGTCCGGACATTCTTTATTCGAAATTTATGCAGCTAATCCCACCGATGCGTTGTGGACCATGTTCTTCGGTGTATTGTGGGGGGTAGGAGGTCTCACCTTTGGTCTTTCCATGCGTTACCTGGGTGTTGCTTTGGGACAATCGGTGGCATTGGGTACTTGTGCCGGATTAGGAACCATTTTAACTCCGGTCTTTACCGGAAAGACTGGTGACTTGACTACACCGGTTATTGTAGGTGTAGTAGTTACTCTGTTAGGTATTGGTATCATTGGTTATGCTGGTAGCTTGAAATCGGCTGCACTTAGCGAAGAAGAAAAGAAGAAGGCTGTAAAAGACTTTAACTTTACCAAAGGTATTCTGGTAGCTTTGTTGGCAGGTTTCATGAGTGCTTGTTTTAGCATCGGTTTGGGCTTTGGTGAAAGCCTTTGCTTTGCAGAAAGCGATGAATTGTACAAGACTTTGCCAGCCACTTTCATGGTAACAGTAGGTGGGTTTTTGACCAATGCCATTTATTGCTTCTATCAGAATACCCGTAACAAAACATGGGGCGATTATGGCAAGAGTGTGTTGTATGGCAACAACATGTTGTTCTGTTCGTTGGCAGGTATTTTGTGGTATAGTCAGTTCTTCGGATTGAGTTTGGGTAAAGGATTCCTGACTTCCTCTCCGGCATTGCTGACCTTCTCTTGGTGTATCTTGATGTCGCTGAATGTGACTTTCTCCAATGTATGGGGAATCATTTTGAAGGAATGGAAGGGATGTTCTTCTAAAACCATTACCGTATTGGTGGTAGGGTTACTCGTTCTCATTGTTTCTTCCTTCTTACCTGAATTACTAAAATAACTCATAACTCAGATATGAATTCAATATTAAATAATCGTCCGGAATTGGCTCGTGAAGTGAATAAGGTGGCCGAAACAGCCGGATATTTGTGGGAAAAAGGTTGGGCAGAACGTAATGGTGGGAACATTACTATTAACATTACCGAATGGGTGGACGATGAAATCCGCCAGATGCCGGCTATTAGCGAAGTTTATCCGATTGGGGCTACCTTGCCTTACTTAAAGGGATGCTATTTCTTCTGCAAGGGAAATAACCGCCGTATGCGTGATTTGGCTCGTTGGCCGATGGAGAACGGTTCCGTTATTCGCATCTTGGATGATTGTGCTTCGTATGTCATCATTGCAGACAATCCTGTGAAGCCGACTTCCGAGCTGCCTTCCCACCTCAGTGTACACAATGATTTGTTGAGTAAAGGCTCGCCGTATAGAGCTTCGTTGCATACACACCCCATTGAATTGGTGGCGATGTCGCACAATCCGAAGTATTTGGAAAAGGATGTGGCTACCCGCTTGCTTTGGAGCATGATCCCAGAAACTAAAGCATTCTGTCCAAGAGGCTTGGGCATTGTCCCTTACATCCTTCCGGGTTCGGTAGAATTAGCGAATGCCACTATCGCCGAATTGGCGGATTACGATGTGGTGATGTGGGAAAAGCATGGCGTTTTTGCTGTAGATGTGGATGTCATGTTGGCTTTCGATCAGGTGGATGTCTTGAACAAGTCGGCACAGATTTACATCGCATCCAAGAACATGGGCTTCGAGCCAGAAGGTATGAGCGATGAGCAGATGAAGGAAATGTCCGTAGTCTTTAAATTGCCGAAATGATGAAACGATTCTTTAGTGTAATAGGTTTGGTTTGTGCTTGTGCCGTGGCGCAGACACAAACCTTATTACCTCCGGTTTGGCAAGCGGAAACAAAAGAGGATGTGCAAGTAAGCAGTCGTACCATTGCTTATCTTCCAGCTGCCCGAATCGTGTGGCAAGAAACAACGGGTGATTCATCTATTAAGGGCTTGGAAAATTTATTGTTGAAAGGCAATGGACAAGCCGATTTGTTCGATGGCCAGATAACCCGAATCAAGAATGGGGCTACCGGAAAAGCTTCGTTCTTGTTGGATTTTGGTCGTGAATTGCAAGGAGGTATCCAAATGGTAACTGGACGTTCTTCCCAAAAAGAAGTGAAGGTCCGTGTACGTTTCGGTGAGTCGGCATCCGAAGCCATGTGCGACATAACTCCAGAGAATGGAGCAACCAACGATCATGCTATCCGCGATTTCCATTTGACTTTGCCTTGGTTGGGAGTAGCCGAAATCGGTAATTCGGGTTTCCGTTTCGTTCGCATTGATTTGGAAGAACCGAATGTAGAGTTGAGTTTGAAGGAACTCAGAGCGACCTTTGGTTATCGCGATATTCCTTATTTGGGCTCTTTTAAATCGGATAATGAACGTTTGAATGAAATTTGGATGACCGGTGCTTATACCGTTCACCTCAATATGCAGGAGTTTATTTGGGATGGCGTGAAGCGTGACCGTCTGGTATGGATTGGCGACTTGCATCCCGAATTGATGACTGTAAATACCGTTTTCGGTTACAACGAAGTAATCCCTAAAAGTTTGGATTTGATTCGTGATACCACTCCGGTGCCGAATTGGATGAATGGTATCAGTTCTTATTCCATCTGGTGGCTGTTGATTCATCGTGATTGGTATCGTTACCAAGGAAACTTGGCTTACTTGCAGGAGCAGAAAGCCTATATAACTACCTTGCTGAACCATCTTATGACCAAGATTGATGATAAGGGCAAGGAAACATTGGATGGTACTCGCTTCCTCGACTGGCCTTCTTCTCCGAATGTAAAGGGCGTAGATGCCGGTTTGCAAGCACTTATGGTGATGGCTATGCAAGCAGGTGCAGATATGGTTGAGGCGATGGGTGACAAGGATTTGCTTGACCGTTGCAAGAAAGCAGAGAAGCAGTTGTTGAAGTACGTGCCAGAGCATAATCAGTCTAAGCAAGGAGCAGCACTCATGGCTTTGGCTGGTTTGATGAAGGCTGAAAAGGCCGATAAGGAAGTGTTGAGTGTTGGTGGTTCGCGGAACTTCTCGACTTTCTATGGTTACTATATGTTGGAAGCCATGGCTATGGCCGGCAACTACCAAGGAGCGATGGACATCATCAGCGAATACTGGGGTGCAATGCTCGATTTGGGAGCCACTACTTTCTGGGAAGATTTCAACATCGAATGGACCAAGAATGCTGCTCGCATTGACGAGTTAGTTCCTGAAGGCAAGGTGGATGTACATCGCACTTATGGTGATTATTGTTATAAGGGTTTCCGTCACAGTTTGTGTCATGGCTGGGCATCCGGTCCTACTGCATGGTTGAGCCGTCATGTGCTTGGGGTAGAGGTCTTGGAACCCGGTTTTAAGAAGGTGTGCATTGTTCCTCATTTGGGTAACCTCAATTGGGTAGAAGGTACGTTCCCTACACCGTATGGAGTTATCAAGATCCGCCATGAGAAGGGTGTAGACGGAAAAATCCGTTCGGACATTCAACTACCGAAAGGGGTGGAATTGGTAAAGTGATAGGATAGAAGAATAACTTAAATCGAATGAATATGAAGAAATGCTACATGAATTGGGCAATGCTAATCATTGCTGTCTTATTTTCGGCATGTGGAACAGAAACTGCATCTGAGTATGGAAAGCGTATCGAAGCACTCGATGCATCGGTATGGGAAGCATCAAAATGGATTTCGGTGGTAGATGCACCGATAGTAACAGGAAAGACTGGTGATATGGAAAACAACCGGGCGGCCGATGGTGCCAGCTGGTTTGTATCCACCGTAAAGAATGAACAGAAGGTAATATCTGCCAAGTGGATGACAGCCGGTTTGGGTGTCTATGAAATCTTTGTTAATGGTCAGCCTATTGGTAAGGAATTTCTGAAACCGGGATATACTCATTACGCTAAGACAAAACGTTCGTTTACATACGATGTAACAGGTGCTCTTCAAACCGAAGCAGGTGCTGAGAACCAATTGTCTGCTCAAGTAACTCCGGGATGGTGGGCAGATAAGATTCAAACTCCTCCGGGATATGAAGGTTTCTTGGGCAAGAAGTGTGCTTTCCGCGGTGTGCTGGAATTGACTTATGCTGATGGTAGTAAGAAACTCTATGGAACCGATTTGGAAAACTGGAAAGCAGGTATTGCCGGTCCAGTGAAGCATGCCGCTATCTTTGACGGTGAAACCTATGACGCTCGTGTTCTAATGGGGTATCATAGCGTGGAACAGTTGGCTACTCCTGAAGAAAATACAGAGTTCAAAGGCGAGATTCTTCCTTCGACTGGTGCTGAAGTCTATCTGCGCAACGATTTGGCTCTAGCTCCTGTTAAAGCATATCTTTGGAAAGGTGTAGAAGGTGCCAAGGAAAAGGAATTCGGAAAGGTCATCATAACTAAGGAATATGCTTTGGGTGAAGAAATGGTTATTCGTCCAGGCGAAACGTTGGTTGTAGACTTCGGGCAGAATTGTGCTGCTGTACCTTCATTTGTATTCAAGGCTCCGGAAGGAACTACCTTGTCTTGTCTTCCTTCCGAATTGCTTAACGATGGTAACGGTGCTGAAAGTCGTGGTATGGACGGACCGGAAGGAAGTGTACATCGCTTGAATCTCCGTGTTCCTGATACAGGCATGATGCTAAATTATACTTTTGCAGGTGGCAATGATTATGTATCTTATCATCCTCACCATACGTTTTATGGTTATCGTCTGATTTCCATTACAGCTACAGATGAAGTGTGTATCAAGTCTGTTGAATCAATTCCGGTGACATCCATCACTCAGGAAATGGAAATCGGTAAGATAACTACCGGTGATGAGTCAATCAATAAGTTGATTGCTAATACTTATTGGGGACAGCTTTCCAACTATCTTTCGATTCCTACCGACTGTCCGCAGCGTAACGAACGTTTGGGATGGACAGCCGATACACAGGTATTTACCGAAACCGGAACTTTCTTTGCCAATACCAAGAATTTCTTCCACAAATGGATGCGTGATATGCGTGACAGCCAAAGTCCGGTGGGCGGTTTCCCAGGTGTGGCACCTTTTGGTCAGTATGGTAATGAAATGATGCGTTTGGGTTGGGCCGATGCTGGTATCATTGTTCCTTGGACGGTTTGGAAGCAGTTTGGTGACAAGCAGATTATCGAAGAAAACTGGGAATCGATGAACTTCTATATGAACCACGTGAACGATACCAAGTACGATCATCAGACTTTGATTGCAGAGAACGGTAATTTCCAGTATGCTGACTGGTTGAGCTATGAAGCATTGGAAACATGTACCGGTCGTTGCTGGGGACCGAAGGGCTTGCTTCCGGAAGCGGTCGTTTATTGGAATTATCTCAGTGCTTCTTATTGGGCATTGGATGCCGTTTTGATGGCAGATATGGCCAAAGCTATCGGATGCGATGCTGCTCCTTATTTGCAGATGGCAGAAGATGCTAAGGCTTATATGAGGAAGAATTTCTTGAATGCCGACGGAACATTCAAACTCGATGTGCTCAATACGATGCAGACACCGGCACTCTTTGCTTTGAAGAATGGCTTGGTGGAAGGCAAGGCTAAGGAGAATATGCTTGCTCGTTTGCGCAAGAACTTTGAAGAACATGACAATTGTTTGCAAACCGGATTTTTGGGTACTTCTATTTTGATGGCTACCCTTACCGAAAATGGCATGGAAGATGTGGCTTATGCACTTCTTTTCCAACGCAAAAATCCAAGTTGGCTGTATTCTATCGATAATGGTGCAACTACCATTTGGGAACGTTGGAATAGTTATATGGTGGATGAAGGTATGGGTCCTCGCGGCATGAATAGCTTTAATCATTATGCTTATGGATGCGTGTGTGAATGGATTTGGGAAACAGCTGCTGGTATTGCTTCCGATCCTGCTCAACCAGGTTTCAAGCACATCATTATGAAACCAGTTCCAGACAAGCGTTTGGGTTATGTGACTGCTGAATACCAATCGGCTGCCGGTCTCATTAAGAGTGCCTGGAAGTACGAAGGCGATCAATGGATTTGGGACTTCACCATTCCAGAAGGCGCCACTGCATCGGTAACTTTACCGGGCGAAACAGAAGCTAAGGAATATACAAGTGGTACTTATCAGATAGTTAGATAAGGCGATGGTATAGTTATCCATCTTTTTTATAGACCGCTATCTTTTAAAAGATGGCGGTCTTTTGATTTAAACGTGCCCTTATTTTGTTGTGGTAGGATGTGGGCCTTCCATTTATGCGCGCGCGTATAAATATTAAGGTAAGAGTTGGTTTCTTCTTTAGGGACCACCTCTTTTTTTATGTTCTTCGGCATATTTTGATAATCAGCTACTTAGGTATTACTTTATAAAAAAGTGGTAAAAAAGTGCTTGTAATGTTTGGAGCATATGCTGTAAAGCAGTAATTTTGCACCCGCTTTCGAGAGAGAAACGCGGTAGTCATGAAATACTGAAGTAGAGATGAGGCATTGAACCTTACCGGTTGAAAAAAGATTTTTCAAAAAAACTTCTAAAAAGTTTTGGTAGTTCAAAAATAAGCTTTACCTTTGCATCCGCTTTCGAAACGAAAGTGTTTAAAGAAGAGTTCTTTGAAAAGATTTAGATATAAA
>JAFYPV010000149.1 GCA_017559935.1 Bacteroides sp.
GGCCATCCGCAAGGTGAACGGAGCAGGATTGAAGGAAATCATCGCACTTTTTGCCCGCTTATATTTGTGGATGCTAAGCATAAGTTTCGTAATTGCTGCTCCTATCATTTATTTGATTCTGCAACAATGGAAACAAATGTATCTGGTGTTCTTCAGCGATGGCATCCTTTATTGGGGCGGTATCCTACTTGGTGTGACAGGTATCACGGCACTGACCGTCATCTTCCGCATCCTGAAGATTGCACGCATCAATCCGGCAAAGATTATCAAGAGTGAATGATGACTGTAGTTCACCACAGAGTACACAGAGTTCCACAAAGTAAAGATAGACTCCGTGCACTCTGTGGTGAAAAAGATAAGAAACAATTGTGATGGAAACAGAATAACCAATAAAAATCAATAAGAACCATGATATTACATTATTTGAAAATCGCATTGCGCAACCTATTGAAGTATAAGACACAGTCCGCCATCAGTGTATTGGGGCTGGCGGTTGGGTTGGCATTCTTTACCTTCGGCATTCATTGGCTGAAGTATGAAACGTCTTACGATAGCTTCTATCCCGATGCCGAACGAAGCTACTTGATTTATACCCAAGCGGAAAACAACAAGCATGGATATAGCCCGACTGCCTTGGGAGACTTTATTCGTGAACGGCTTCCGGAGGTGGAAACCGTGACCCGTAGTTACGAAGATGGGCCAAACTTTAATTATGTTTACAACGAAAATATAATGAAAACACCTAATTTCATGGCAGTAGATAGTGGTTTCATCGATATTTTCCCCCAAGTGATAGTTTGTGGACGTACCTTGCAACGTGAGGATGAAATCATCGTGACCGAATCTTTTGCCAAGGAACACTTCGGACGTGCAGAAAAGGCATTGGATGTGTTGATGCAACAGACCTCCCCTTATGGATTTCATCTAACAAATGCCCGTCAGCTCCGCATTGTGGGAGTGATGGCGGATGCTCCACAGAATGCGACGATGGCACCGAGTGGTTATTATCGTCAATGGGCATCGAACAAAACGGACATCAACAACCCCAAGGAATGGGAATATGACTTGGGGCTTACTCACTTGAAACTGAAAAAGGGAGTCAAGGAAAAGGACTTCAAGGCTCACATAGAAAAAGCCTTGGCGTCAATGGACTTCTTGAAGGAAAAATCGTTCAAGGTGATTCCGCTTTATCAGAAGCATTTCGAGTTTGCTTCGGAAGAATCGTTCTCTTATTCTGCCATTTCTATGTTTACGTTGGCTACGGGCTTGCTGCTCTGTTGCGTGTTGTTCAACTTCATGAACCTCTTCCTGAACCGCTACTATCAGCGCATCCGTGAGGTGAAGCTCCGCAAGTCGGTAGGAGCAAGCACGGGAAAACTCTTGGTGCAAGTAATGGTAGAGATTATGTCGTTCGGTGTAATAGGAACCTTGATGTGCGGATGCTTCATCGAGTTAGGTATTCCTTTGTTTGAAGAAACCTTTGGTATCGGCATTCCGAAAGCGGATATCATGTGGGAATATGGCCAATTAGGCATCATCTTATTGGTAGTAATGCAAGTATTGCTCTTGTTCCCGGCTTGGCAATTCATCCGTTCGGTGAGCAAGCAAGTGCTGACAGGCATACCGCAATCGAGGGGACGTAACCAGATGCGCCGCATCGGATTGGCTACCCAATTGGTGATTTGTCTGTTCTTCCTAGCATCGGCTTCTTCCCTTTATCGCCAACTCCGTTTCATGAGCGATACCGACCTTGGTTTTGACACCAAGCACATTGTGGAATTAATGGTAAATACCATCGAGCAAAACGGCAAGGATATGTTGGAAGAAATCCGTCAGCTCCCGATGGTGGAAAAGCATACCATCACTTCGCAACGAATGGTTTCGAAGGAAGGGCTATACACCGGAAATAAATTTGAATGGTTAGGAAAGACCGAAGACGACCAAAAGCTGACTTTCGCTGGCATTGATTTGGATAAAGATGCCGATAAGATGTTCAACTTCCGCTTGAAGGAAGGTCGCACTTTTACGGAAGAAGATTGGGCAAGTACCGGGAGACAAAAGGATGTCCTGACCGGAAGACCTGTATTCAACAAGATGCTGATAAGCGAAAGTGCCGCCCGCGCCATGCACTTCGAGCATCCCATAGGCGAGATTATCCGTGTACCATTCCAATTGGTAGGACAAAAACCTATCTGGTCGGATTATGAAATCGTCGGTGTTGTACGCGACTTCCATACACAAGGCATGAAGGCTGAACCGGTTCCGACTCTTCTCTTCCAAAGTTTTCGTTTCATACACAATATCAATTATTTCCAAGTGACACCGGGAACAGAAACGGAATTCATAAAAGCCGTTGACCGCTTGGCACAAAAGCATGGTTGGGTGTATGAAGGCATCAATGCCCCTCCCCAACTCCTTTCCGACAAGATGAAGAACCTGAACAAGAGCGAAACGGCTACCTTCCGCCTGTTTGCTATCTTGACACTGCTTTGTGTGCTTATCTCCCTGTTCGGTATCTTTGCGGTTTCATCGACCACTATTGTCCAGCGTAGAAAGGAAATCGCCATCCGCAAGGTGATGGGTGCTACGGCCCGTGAGGTAGTGGAACTCTTCTTCCGCGAGTATAGTTGGTTGGTCAGCGTATCGGCAGTAGTGGCCTTCCCATTCTTCTATTGGGTGGTATCCCGATGGTTAGAGCAATATCCTTATCGGGTATCTGTAGGTGCAGGCATGTATGTGGTGCTGAGTGGCATTACTATCCTGCTGGTATTGCTGACGGTGTTCCGCCAAGTAATGCGAGCCGCCAACGAGAATCCGGCGGATGTGGTGAAGAGTGAGTAAATGCAAATAGTTTCTTCGACCAGAAGTTGTACAACTTTTCTAAAAAGTTGGTGAAGAGTTGGTCGAAGAAACTATTTGATTCGCTCGATGGATAACGAGATTCTAACCTTTTTCAAACTTTACTCCATATAATCGCCTTCACGATTTATAATTTTGCGAAGGCGATTTTTCAAATCGTGAAGGCGATTTCATCCAGACGCGTTCACAAAACAATATTTAACGAAGTAAACAACAAAGAATCAGTAAATACTCTTAACTTTGCAATACATCATCAAATAAAGAAAGACGCATGAAAACACTATCCGTACTCTTTCTGGCTGTCCTCATGCTTTGCGGATGCCAAACAAACCAACAACCCGCCCCCGTCACTCCGGAAGGCGAAGTCATCATCACGGGTACCATCAAGAACCGAGATTTCTATCCGCAAACCGAAGAACTGATCCTGAAACTTCCCTTCTTCCGCAAAGGGCAGACCTCTTATACC
>JAFYPV010000150.1 GCA_017559935.1 Bacteroides sp.
ATTTTATAGTCGCGGTAGTCGAACTCCATCACGGAGGTTGTTACCGAGATACCACGTTGCTTTTCGATGTCCATCCAGTCGGATGTCGCTGTCTTCTTAATCTTGTTGCTCTTTACGGCACCTGCCACCTGAATCTGACCACCGAACAACAAAAGCTTTTCGGTCAAAGATGTCTTACCGGCATCCGGATGCGCAATAATCGCAAACGTTCTTCTTCTTGAAATTTCTGGATTCATTTCTTAATCTTATGCTTCTAATTCTTCGATGCAACTCTGCAAGGAGTCCATCCAATAAGGTATTTCAATATGATAAGTTTCTTTTATTTTCGTCTTGTCAAGCACCGAATAATGCGGGCGTTTGGCCAATGTAGGATATTCCTCCGTATGAAGAGGTTTCACCTTACAATCAGTAAAACCCGCCAACCGATGGATAGCCTTGGTAAAATCGTACCACGAGCAAACACCTTCGTTGCTGAAATGGTACACACCCGGCACAACTCCCTGACGAATAGCCACAAAGATGGCACGAGCCAAATCGCGAGCATAAGTCGGAGTACCAACCTGATCGAAGATAACACCAAGTGAGTCACGCTCACAACCGAGACGTATCATAGTCTTCACAAAGTTGTTTCCGAAAGTGGAATACAACCATGCGGTACGGATGACCATGGAACGGGAGCAAAGCGTCAAAGCATTTTGCTCGCCTGCCAGCTTGGTATGCCCATATACTGAATTCGGACAAGTAGAGGCCGATTCCCGATAAGGAACATGTGCCGTACCATCGAATACATAATCGGTAGAAATCTGAATGAACTCCGCTCCGTATGCTTCGGCTGCCTTGGCCAAATAACCCACGGCATTGGCATTCAGCTTGGTGCAAAGTTCCACGTTTTCTTCCGCCTTGTCCACCGCTGTATAGGCCGCACAATTCACAATGACATGGATATCATTCGCTTGCACGAATTCCATTACGGCTTGCTCATTGCAAATGTCCAGCTCGGCCACATCGGTAAAGAAATAAGCGTACTCCGGATATTCAGCCGAAAGCACACGCATCTCATTCCCCAACTGACCGTTGGCACCGGTGATCAGTATATTCTTCATATCTTAAAACTCCAAATCTCCCTTCTTATCCTCTATATAATAAGTGGAAAGCATGGAGAGCAAAGTAGTGATAGCTTCTTGCGCCTTCTTCGTTTCCTCACCTACCTCCTTCTTCTGAAGTTTCAGGAGCAGAATGCCATAAAGAGCCTCGAAGCAGGTTTCCAGTTCGGGTTCCTCCTTGTCCGCACCTTTCGCACGAAGTTCGACAATAAAAGGCAAGGCCTTGTAATAGGCTGCATTATAGTATGGGAACTTGGACGATGCCAACAATTGCAAATGCAAGTCGGTGAGCCAAGTGACAACATTCTTATTTATCTGAAGATGACCCTTTTGCATCACTTCCTCGCGACGCATCATTTCAATCAAATCTTCATACCACTGGGCAAGTTCTCCCTGTTGTTCGGCCGGGAAACGGCTGACCAACTGCTCACGGATACATTCCAAATCGCAGCCATAGGCGCGAATCATATCCTCTACCTGCCACATATAAATCAGGTATTCCGCAATGCTCTGTTGCTTGAGTTGTTTGGAAATAAACATGACAATATCGGGTTAGTATAACGTTTTTCCTAAAATGGTATAGGCCAGACTGACCACAGACGCCAACATCACAATGCTGCCGATGACACGATTAAGTATCCAAATGCCACGCACATTGAAGCGTGTACGTACCTTGTTAACCAAATAAGTGATTCCGAACCACCACAACAAGGCTCCCAAGATGATGGCCAGATAGCCTACCAACTGGAATCCGATGGCGCTGCCCGGCATTACGAACGAGAATCGGGCAAACAAACCGATAAACAAGAAGATAATCAGCGGATTGGATAAGGTGACAAAGAATGCGGTCACGAAATTATGAAGATAGGTTCCCTTGTTGGCGGAAACCGGACGAATGGCACGTACCGGGTTGCTACGGAAGGTAAAGATACCGAATATAAACAACATGATACTACCGATAATCTGTAGCAGCACCTGATGTTTCATGAGAAACTCATCCATGAAACTCATACCATAACCGGTAATCAACGCATAGATAATGTCACTCAAACAAGCTCCCAATCCGGTAACAAAACCGTACCAACGCCCCTTATTGAGCGTTCGCTGTATGCAAAGCACGCCCACAGGACCCAAGGGCGCAGAAACTACCACACCTATAATGAGCCCTTTCACCAACAAATCGAGTATGGTTACTTGTTCAATCCAATTCATACTGCAAAGATGCCACTTTTTTGCGAAAGTACCTATATTTGAACCCTAAATTCTTTCACAGAATGTCTCTTTTATGTAACTTTGCACCTTAATTAAAGAAGATTTCAATTAACATAACAACTATAACAGTGCTATGATTCTATTTTTCAGAACACCTAATCAGAATGTAATCGCAACAGACACCCAAAAGGAACTGAATGCGGAAGACATTCAGAAATTGTGCTGGCTATATGGTGAAGCCACTGTTGAAAACGAAGAAAATCTACAAGGTTGCTTCGTAGGTCCACGCCGTGAAATGATTACTCCATGGAGTACCAATGCCGTAGAAATCACCCAGAACATGGGCTTGGAAGGCATTCTCCGTATCGAAGAGTATTTCCCG
>JAFYPV010000151.1 GCA_017559935.1 Bacteroides sp.
CAAGACAGCAGAACGCAAGGAAGCCATGTTGACTGAAATCTACCGTATCTTGGTAGAATGTCTCGGTGTTCCTCCAACAGAATTTGAATGGACTCGTTACGACAAGTCTGGCAAGGCTGTCAGCACTAAGAAGTATACTCCGAAGAGCTTCTATCAGGAATATATTGGTGATGACTTAGAACATAACTACATCATGGTTATGAACGACCCAAGCCGTGAATACAACAAGGTATATGAAATTGAGTACGACCGTCACGTATACGATGGCGAAAACTGGGTATACCTTAACCTTCCTATCGAAAAGGTAAAGGAACTCGCTATCGCATCTATCAAGGATAATACAGCCATGTATTTCTCTTGCGACGTAGGTAAGTTCTCAGACCGCAAGAAGGGTACTTTGGACATCAACAACATGGACTACGAATCGTTGTTCCGCACTAAGTTCCCGATGGACAAGAAGCAACGTATCCAGACATTCTCAAGCGGTTCTTCTCATGCTATGACTTTGATTGCTGTTGACTTGGACGAAGCTGGCAAGCCAAAGAAATGGATGGTAGAAAACAGTTGGGGTGCAGCGTCAGGCTACCAAGGTAACTTGATTATGACTGATGAATGGTTCGATAACTATATGTTCCGTGTAGTAGTAGAAAAGAAGTACGTTCCTGCAGACATCATGAAGCTCATGGAACAGAAGCCTATCATGCTTCCTTCTTGGGACCCAATGTTTGCTCCTGAAGAATAATCCGTTATTGCATATTATGGTGGAGATACCTATCTTGCTTCGGCAAGGTAGGTATTTCTTTTTTTTATGTATAGGAAAAAGACGGCCATCTTTTTTTAACGGACCGCCGTCTTTTTATAAAAGATGGCGACGTTTTTTAAAAACGCTTCGGCGTTTGAGGTAAAATATATAAAAATTAGGTTATGTCTTTTACTTATAGTTTACTAATCTATGGTATGCCCGTTGGTATTTTTGAAGCCTGTTTAAGTCTTTATCAGTAACCTTTTTGAGACGTGTTAAGTCCATATTATCTATTAAGTCATTGATTTTCACTTTTATGGAAAGAGGGTTGGTTAGTACTCTTGTGATGAAATGGTCATAATCTTCGTTGTTGCTAATCTTTGTGACACACAATAAGGCATCAAGGATTTCTTGAGAAAATCCTTCTTTTGCTAGGAATTCAATGGTTATAGGCGTATCTTCCAAAACATCGTGTAAAACACCTACAATCTTTTCGGATTCAGTTATTCCCATTGCCATTACTCGTAAAGGGTGTTCTATATAGTCTTTGCCTGCTTTATCGACTTGACCTGCATGTGCTTTGGTTGCGATTTCTATAGCTCGTTGAAGGTTTGACATATTCATATACTGATAAAGGTTTTCAGCAATCTTCCTCCAACTCACATCCTCTAAAGAAGAATTTTTCTGCCGATACGTCTTTGGGGAAGCAGTAATAGGTCATTTCGCAAGTGGAACATACTTCGCCATTGTAGCTTAGTGAGGCTTCGATGAAGGCCAAATTACGCTTCATTTCTTTGATTCGTCCTCTGATTTCAATTGTGATATTTTCGCCGGTAGGCACTGGTTTACGGTATCTCATAGCAAGGTGAGCGGTTTGTCCGGCGGTCTGTAACTTGCGGTTCACTAGCCATCCACCGACTTCATCCATCAATGTCGATTGGATTCCTCCGTGAAGGGTATTCAGCCATCCTTGGAAATTTGCATGCGGATTCCAAAGACAAACAATGTCGTCGCCGTCTTCGTAAAATTCCATTTTTAAACCAAACGGGTTGTTGGGACAGCAGGCAAAGCAGTTGTATCCTTGCTCTTCCAGACCAAAATATGGGTTCTTGATCTTTTTCATTATTATGGTTCTTTTTTTAGTTATTATCAAATCTTCGGTTGCTGAAAGAAACTTTTTTATTTCTCTTTCAGTATTAGTGGTTTTGTGGTCAATGTTTGGATAAAATCATTCAAAATTTCTTGGGTCTGTTCGGGTGTAGCTGTAAGGTAACGGCTTTTGCCGTTGGTATTAGGCGTGAATAGGGTAACACCTTTGTCGGTTACTTGGATATCGCCTGGCTTGCTGATGGTTACTTTGGCAGCTTTGGGATTGCAGGCATAATAAGCAGCTATGATGTCCCAAGTGGGACGGTCGTATGGCATTTTAAGATAATGTTTATAAGCTTCTACCATCGGGTGAGGGCATCCCCAATTGAAATCCTCTGCAATACTTTTGCCAGGATAGTGAATCTGTTCGCCGATGTTCCATGGAGTATATACCATGGGGACGGGGGATGTCTCGAAAAGCTTTTTGGCGGCTTTGATGTCGTTTGTGACATTGTATTCGGTGAAATTTTCCAAGACAAATTCGCCAGCCATGATTGAGAAGTATTTTACTTTCTGAGCAACAAGATCTCTACCGTTCAATGGAGAATAAGAATCCGGTTGGCTGTCGAGTAATTGGGAGATAGTAGTTGAGAAACCTACGGTTATTATCACGACGGATTGGTCTTTCTGTTCGGATAGCAGACGGCGGTACATTGGGACGGATTCTTCGTAGTTGGGGTGTTTGGAGCGTGCAAACAATGGTTGTCCACTCTCGTCTTTCATCAGACAAGTCTTGGTGCAATAATCTATGCAATTGGTATCGGTAACGCAGGCTGTATTTACTCCAATAGGTGTATTTTCATATCCATACCAACAGCGCATGATGTCAATGTATTCCTGGGAATATGGGTTGTTTTTGTGTACACCGATGCCTAACAGATTGATTTTTCCCTGGTCCATGTTTTTGAAAAGCAAATCTAAGGCCATAGCGTCATCTATGTCATTCCCCATATCGGTTTCAAATATAACAGCTTGGGGAGAAGGTGCTTGTGGGGTAAGTGTACAAGCAGTTGTTGTCACTAAAAAGGACAGCAAAAATAAATTCCAATGTTTTTTCATAGGTTAGAAATAAATAAGGATTGTGTTTTCTTTTTTGTCTTTGAAATATATTTCTCACAAAAATAAGAAATAATAGATAGCCAGAAGAAGGAATGGAATGAAATCATACAAAAAAAAGAGTCTATCATCGCTGATAAACTCTTTTTCGTGACTCCGACAGGATTCAAACCTGTAACCTTCTGATCCGTAGTCAGATGCTCTATTCAGTTGAGCTACGGAGCCATTCTCCAGTCATTTTTGTCAAATTAAAGTAGTGACTCCGACAGGATTCAAACCTGTAACCTTCTGATCCGTAGTCAGATGCTCTATTCAGTTGAGCTACGGAGCCATTCTCCAATCTATATCGTTAAATTAAGTAGTGATTCCGACAGGATTCAAACCTGTAACCTTCTGATCCGTAGTCAGATGCTCTATTCAGTTGAGCTACGGAACCATGTCCTTTTGTTTAACGGGTGCAAAGGTAGCGCTTTTTTTTGAATCTGCAAGCGTTATGGGTGTTTTTTTTATAAAAAAAGCATCGGACTAGAATAGCCGATGCTTATATAATTAAAATCTATTGATTATTGATTAAATCATTTCAATGCTACGCTTAACAAAATTGTTCAAAGCTTCGCCCTTCAACATGTTGTTCTGCAACAAAGCGAGGTCTACCAATTGGCGTACTACCTTATTACCGACAGCATATTTGCCTAATACGGCATCTTTCTTGCTCTTTTCATCTGCAAGTTTCTTTTCAACTTCGCTGAGTGCGTCTTTTTCTGCTTGCGTAATCTCATCGTACTTTTTGCCTTCTTGTTTTTTCTGCAATTCGCTTTGTTCGAAGTTCAAGGTAGCGATGCTGGTTTCAATAGGCAAGAGTTCGTCGCTACATGCAGTGTTTGCATCTTCCAATACTTGCTTCACGAGCTTATGGTCTGAATTCAATACTACATTGAACATGTCAGGCATTTCACCATAGAAGCTCATACCTGCCTGGATGTGTGACATTTCCTTCATACGGCGCATGTATTCGCTCTGAGTAATCATGATTGGAGCACCTGTTTCGCCCATAGCTTGTGATTCAACATTGAATTCTACCTTATTGATGCTAGGCAATTGGCTACGGAATACCGATGAAAGGATATCTTTCTTTTCAGCAGTCAATTCTTCACCCTTCGGTTCGTCCTTGGCAATGAGACGATCAACGACATCGCTATCCACGCGAGTAAATCGGCACTTTTCGAGTTTGTGTTCGAGCATGCTTACCATGGCTACGTCCAATTGGCCGTCCATCAACAATACATTGTAACCCTTGTTCTTTGCAGCGTCGATATAACTGTATTGTTCTTCCAAGTTGTTAGAGTACAAGTAGATGAGGTTACCATCTTTATCAGTCTGGTTGTCCTTGATCAAAGTCTTGTATTCTTCGTATGTATAATAGTTACCATCAGTGTCTTTCATCAACGAGAACTTATTAGCCTTGTCGTAGAAGTCTTCCTGAGTCAACATACCATAGTTGATGAAAATCTTCAAGTCATCCCACTTTGCTTCGAAATCCTTGCGGTCGTTCTTGAAGATGCTTTGCAAACGGTCTGATACCTTCTTAGTGATGTATGTAGAGATCTTCTTCACGTTTGAGTCGCTCTGGAGGTAAGAACGAGATACGTTCAATGGGATGTCCGGTGAGTCGATTACCCCGTGGAGGAGAGTCAAGAAGTCAGGTACGATACCTTCTACTGAGTCGGTAACAAATACCTGGTTGCAGTATAATTGAATCTTGTTCTTTTGCAATTCGAGGTTGCTCTTGATTTTCGGGAAGTAGAGTACACCAGTCAAGTTGAACGGATAGTCCACATTCAAATGAATCCAGAATAATGGTTCGTCAGACATTGGATAAAGATCGCGATAGAACTTCTTGTAGTCTTCGTCCTTCAAATCCATCGGCTTCTTAGTCCAGATTGGTTCGCTATCGTTGATTACATTGTCTTCGCTAGTTTCCACTTGTTTGCCATCTTTCCATTCTTTCTTTTTTCCGAAAGCTACTGGGATAGCGAGGAAACGGCAATATTTGTTCAACAAAGTAGAAATGCGTGATTCTTCCAAGAATTCCTTGCAATCGTCGGCGATGTAAAGGATGATGTCAGTACCGCGGTCTTCTTTTTCTACATTTTCAAGTGTAAATTCAGGACTACCGTCACAAGACCATTTTACGGCCTGTGCACCTTCACGATACGACTTAGTAACGATTTCTACCTTATTGGCTACCATGAAAGCTGAGTAGAATCCCAAACCGAAATGTCCGATGATAGCGTTTGCATCTTCCTTATACTTATCGAGGAAATCGTTAGCGCCCGAGAAAGCGATCTGGTTGATGTACTTGTCGATTTCTTCAGCGGTCATACCGATACCACGGTCACTGATGGTGATTGTTTCCTTGTCCATATTTACTTTAACGGTCAAGTCGCCCATTTCACCCTTGAAGTCACCTTTTGATGCGTAAGTCTTTAATTTCTGAGTAGCATCTACGGCGTTAGATACCAATTCACGAAGGAAGATTTCGTGGTCGCTATACAAGAATTTTTTGATGATGGGGAAGATGTTTTCGGTTGTTACCCCAATATTTCCTTTTTGCATGATTGTTATGTTTTTATTGTTTATACGCTTGATTAACGATAAGTAATGTGCAAAAAAAATGCCAGACTGCAAAGTCTGACATTTTGGCATATCACATTCCAAAGGATATGTTTATTTTTCTATCTTCATGACAAGATTGTCTTTTTCCTTGTCGTAAGTGCCGCGGATAGTGTCACCTTCTATGATTTCGCTTCCAAGAATCACTTCGGCTAAAGCGTCTTCTACATGTGTTTGGATGGCACGCTTTAATGGACGGGCACCATACTGAATATCGTATCCCTTCTTAGCGATGAACTGACGGGCTTCTTCATCCATAACTAACTTGTATCCAATGTTTTCTACACGTTTGTACAAACCTTCCAGTTCGATGTCGACAATTTTTACGAGGCTTTCCATTTCCAATTGGTCGAAGTTGATGATTTCGTCCAAACGGTTTAGGAATTCTGGAGCGAATTGTTTGTTGAGCGCCTTGGTAATGATGCCTTGTGAATAATCCTTCATGTTTTCAGTCTGACCAGATGTAAAACCGATTCCCTTGCCAAAATCCTTCAGTTGGCGGGTACCTACATTTGAAGTCATAATAATGATGGTATTCTTGAAATCTACAGTTCTGCCATTCGTGTCAGTGAGATGTCCTTCGTCAAGTACTTGAAGAAGGATATTGAATACATCCGGATGAGCTTTTTCGATTTCATCAAGCAATACGATGGAATAAGGTTTGCGACGTACTTTTTCGGTCAACAAGCCACCTTCTTCATAGCCTACATATCCCGGAGGAGCTCCTACGAGACGTGAAACAGTGAATTTTTCCATGTATTCGCTCATGTCTACACGGATAAGTGCATCGGAAGAACCAAACATAAACTTAGCCAATTCCTTTGCCAAATGTGTCTTACCTACACCTGTTGGACCGAGGAACATGAATGTACCGATTGGGCGGTTGGGATCTTTCAGGCCAATACGGCTACGACGAATAGCCTTGACAAGCGTTTCGATGGCTTTGTCTTGGCCGATAACTTTGCCCATGAGGTCATCTTTCATACCCATTAGACGCAAACCTTCTGCTTGAGCCATTTTTTGTACTGGGATACCTGAAATCATGGAAACGACATTCGCAATCTGTTCATCGTCAACAGTTTCACGATTTTCTTGTAGGCTCTTTTCCCAATTTTCCTTCAATATGTCAAGCTGAGTAGTGTATACCTTTTCCTTATCGCGATAGCTAGCTGCCAATTCGAAGTTCTGAAGTTTCACAGCCTCGTTCTTGAGTGCTTTCATCTCATCAATCAACTTTTCTTGCTCTTCGATTTCCTTCGGAGCGGCGATGTTTGTAAGATGTACACGTGAACCAGCTTCATCTAAAGCGTCAATAGCTTTATCAGGGAAGAAACGGTCAGTAATGTATCTGTCTGCTAATTTTACACATGCTTCTAAAGCTGCATCGGTGTAAATCACATTGTGATGATCTTCGTAGCGTTCCTTGATATTACGCAAGATTTGAAGTGTTTCTTCCGGAGTGGTTGGTTCCACAATAATTTTTTGGAAACGGCGTTCAAGTGCTCCATCCTTTTCGATGTTCTTGCGATATTCGTCGAGGGTAGTGGCTCCGATGCATTGGATTTCTCCACGAGCTAATGCCGGTTTAAGCATGTTGGCAGCATCCATTGAACCTGCAGCCGAACCAGCGCCTACCAATGTATGGATTTCATCGATGAACAAAATAATGTCAGGGTTCTTTTGTAACTCCTTGATAATGGAACGGATACGTTCTTCAAACTGTCCACGGTACTTGGTTCCTGCCACTACCGAAGCCATGTCGAGTGTAACGACACGTTTGTTGAAAAGAATACGTGATACTTTCTTCTGAACAATGCGGAGGGCAAGACCTTCCACGATGGCTGATTTACCTACGCCCGGCTCACCGATTAGTACAGGATTGTTCTTTTTTCGGCGACTGAGAATTTGAGCTACACGTTCAATTTCTTTTTCACGACCTATTACAGGGTCCAGTTTTCCTTCTTCTGCAGCGCGCGTCAAATCGGTACCGAAATTGTCAAGAATCGGAGTGTCATTGGCTGTTTTTTTCTGTTGGGCTGTACGTGTTTGTTGTGAGTTCCCTGTTTGATCTTGATTGTTTTGAGGACGGTTTAAAAGGGTATGATCTTCTTCTTCATCTTCTTCCTCGTCAAAACCAAGACCTGCGCGTGGAATGGTGGCGTCCGGTTGGAGACTTAACATTTCCATTATTTTATCGTAAGTCACTTCATGTTCTTCCAGTAATTGGGAAGCTTTATTGTCTTTTTGTTTCACAATAGCGAGTAGTATGTGCTCAGAATCAACCGCTTCGCATTTCATTTGACGTGCTTCGAGGATGCATAATTTCAGTATACGTGAAGCCACGTTGTTGAAATTGATGTCATCTATTTGAAGTGGGTCGTCATCTTGTACGTTGCGTAATCTGTTCTCCATTTCTTTTTTTAGTTTCTTCAAGTCTATTTGCAAGTTGAACAGCACTTCAATCGCCTTTCCTTCACCTTCGCGCAAAATGCCCAAAAGTAAATGTTCTGGACCTATATAGCTGTTGTTGAGTCGGTTGGCTTCTTCTTTGCTATAAGTTATGATGTCAGAAACTCTTGGTGTAAATTGGTTGTTCATGCTTTTTATTCGTTTTTTTGTTTTTGAGACTGCAAATATACGGAATAATTTTGGCTCAAATCGTTATTGCTTTTATGTAGCTAACAAATATTGTGCCAGAAGGTTTTCTTTAATGTTAAACAATCTAAATATCGGGAAAATCCTATTACTTTATTGTATGCTATAATGGGGTAGAGTAAAACCGCTAAATTTATAAATATTTTTATGGTGATTGTTTTTTCATGTCAATAAAAAGCCGTATCTTTACATGATTTTTTAAGAATCGGAAAAGATTGTTTAAATTAATAATGTTTTAAATGCAAGAGCAAGACAGAATTATTAAAATTAACATCGAGGAGGAAATGAAGTCGTCGTACATCGATTACTCTATGTCGGTAATCGTGGCACGCGCCCTTCCAGATGTACGAGATGGCTTGAAACCGGTTCATCGCCGTATCCTTTACGGTATGATGGAGCTGGGCAACACATCGGACAAGGCTTACAAGAAATCAGCGAGAATCGTAGGTGAGGTATTAGGTAAATATCACCCGCATGGAGACTCCTCAGTATATGGTGCATTGGTTCGTATGGCTCAGGATTGGGCTATGAGATATCCATTGGTAGATGGTCAAGGTAACTTCGGTTCTATTGATGGCGATAGTGCTGCGGCCATGCGTTATACAGAAGCACGCCTCAAGAAGGTGGGCGAGGACTTGATGACGGACCTCTACAAGGAAACCGTAGACTTCACCAATAACTTCGATGACACCCTTCAAGAACCTACCGTGATGCCTACACGCATCCCGAATTTGTTGGTAAATGGTGCATCGGGTATCGCCGTGGGTATGGCAACCAATATGCCGACACACAATTTGGGCGAAGTAATCGATGCTTGTGTGGCTTATATCGACAATAATGAGATAGATACAGATGGCTTGATGCAACACGTCAAGGCACCG
>JAFYPV010000152.1 GCA_017559935.1 Bacteroides sp.
ACAAAGCGATATATGGATTCAAAAAATTGAGATAAGAATAAAGGCTGCCAATTGGCAGCCTTTATTCTTACAAATTCTTCGGCGAATAGATTGCATTCCACCAAGTAGGATCATCTTGCAACCATTTGGCAAACCATGCCCAGATGGTATTCTGCCACTGAATACGTTTTCCATAATCTATGATATGATGATCTTGACCAGTAACCAATACCATGGCAGTTTCTCGCCCAAGCAGTTTTAAAGCGGTATACATTTGGATACTTTCGCCCACAGGCACGTTCATATCCTTGTCACCATGCACGAAGAGCAACGGGGTGTGAATCTTGTCAGCATTAAAAAGTGGGCTACGGTCCACATATAAATCCTTGCGAGCCCAAGGATAACTATTTGCCATGCTGACTTCGCTATACGAATAGCCCCAATAGCCTTCGCCCCAATAACTTGTATGATCGCTAATACCAGCATGAGAAATAGCAGCAGCAAAAATATCAGTCTTGGTTTGCAAGTATTGGGTCATGAATCCACCATACGATGCACCGATACAACCAATCTTCTTGCCATTCACAAACGGATGTTCCTCACAAAATTTCTTAGTTCCTTCGATAATATCTTGAGCAGGACCTTCGCCAGCTGTATTCACATGACGGGAACCAAATTCTTGACCAAAGCCGCTCGCCCCACTCGGCTGTACAACATATACCACATACCCTAATGCAGCATAAGCATGGTGTGGATATCGACTTTCAAAGTTACGTTCCGTTGGGCTACATCCACCATAATAGTTTACAATCATCGGATACTTCTTCGATGCATCAAAATAAGGAGGTAAATAATAGCGTCCATAAATAGTATCACCTTTAGAGCTTACAAAATTCCAAGTACGACATTCGCCCAATTGTACATCTTTTAGAATATCCTTACTCAAGTCTTCCACCAATACTTGTGTCATCTTCTTAGTGTCAATTGTGTAAAGACGATCGGAATTCATCGCTCCCTGACCATAGTACGCCAACATCATCGCATTATTTGCTAAAGAAATGCTCTTCACCAAGTCTTCCTTCGCTTCAATTGTTTGAATCTTTCCATCCTTCGGATTCATACGATAGAGACTGACGTAGTCACGATTCTCGGCGGTGAAGTATATCTGACCATCTGCCTTGTTCCATGCAATTTGTTGGATGCTTGGATTAAAATCCCGGGTCATAGGTGTTATCTTCTTATCAGCTAAATTCATCAAGTACATCTGATAGTCGTATTGATTCGGAGTCAATCCTTCCGGCAAATTCAAACCGATGCCACCCAAAGCTTCAGGAGAGCCCGTCAAAAGAATTTGTGTTCCATCAGGAGAGAAACTGGCTCCACTCAAAAAGCCATCTTCAGCTACCAAAGTTTCTGTCTGAAGTGTCTGAACATCCAATTTCAATAAAGTAGAAAGTGTTGTCGGACGTTGAGTCAATCTGCTACGACTAGTCATCACCAACACATAACGTCCATCGGATGAGATATCCAATCCCCAAGCATTATGATAACCGAATGTGAGAGGTTGCATCAAGCCAGTTTTTAAATTGTACTTCGCCAAAGATGAACGATCACGCCAACCCGGCTGACGATCATCTGGTTCGATGATTTCATAAATTTCCTTGCGTTCCTTCGGGCCTTCTTGTGTCAAAGAATAAAGCAACCAATCCTCAGTTGGAGCCACTTGAAAATATCCTTCCGGAAGCTTATCTACCAAAATATTTTCTTTTCCGGTCAGTGGGTCCACAGTAACAAGTTGGCGACCATCTACACCGGCACGGGTATAATAATAAAGGTTACTTTTCGGCATCCATTGTAAGCGATCGCTACGCTGTGCCAAGATCTTTCCCGTAGCCAATTCCTTAATCGTAGTATATCCCGATGAACGTCCACCCACTTGTGTCGTGCGATAGGAAGTCATCAAATATTTACCATTCGGTGAAAGACTTATGCCTGAGAAACGAGTACCGTGAAGTACATCAGATAAGGTATAATTACGCTTTCCGTCTTCGCGAATCGTTACAATTCCATCTTTTACGGTTTCAATACTTACTTTGATGCTATCACTCTTTCCAGCTTCAGATTGGTATTTGATGACAATGGGATGAGTAGCAGGCTCAAGGGTTAAATCCGAACCAAACTGCTTCTTTCCATTCACATAAATATGATAATTTTGGATACCTTCCACTTTCAGAGTTGCTTTGGTATAAGCCTTGCTCTGAATAGTGAATCCTAGCAAATGAAGAGCATGCCCATGATTGGTATTCGGAAGCATCTCGCCACTAAAAAGAGTTCCTTCTTGCAATTGTTCGAATGTCAAAGGAGTATCAAGGAGATTTTTCATGGCAAAAGCCTTGGAATTCACATCCACACTATCCACCAGATAAGGTTGCTGTACTTGGTAAGGTCCTGCATAACGGAATGACTTCACATCAATATTTTCGGCCGATGCCAACATTGTAGCACAAAGCAAACTGACCAATAGTATTTGTTTCTTCATGATTCGATAAGATTTAATTTTCGCAAAAGTAAATATTTATTCTGATATCTGATAATCCCCTGCCTTTTCCTTAAGTATCTTCTGCAATTCCTCAATAGATAGGGGGGCTGTTTCATACACTACAGTCGCCACGGAAGGATCAAGGGTAACTTCAGCCTTTACGCCTTCGATACTATTCAATGCTCGCTCTACCCTACCCACACAATGCTTACACATCATACCTCCTACTCGATACCGATGAACAATGAACGAAGTTTCTTTACGGGACTCTTCCGTTTTATCACCATTGACACATTCAGACACAATACTCTTTTTGCGAAGGCGCAAGCTATTTGTCACCACACTTACACTACTGAATGCCATAGCTGCTCCCCCTAACATCGGATTAAGCAAGAAACCATTGATTGGATAAAGTACACCCGCTGCAATAGGTACACCTATTAAATTATAAAAGAATGCCCAAAACAGATTCTGACGAATGGTACGTACCGTCAATTGCGAGAGACGTATAGTTTCAGTAATTTTCAATAAATCAGAAGACAAAATAGTAACCATTGCTGTATCTATAGCAATATCACTTCCATGTCCCATGGCAATGCTGAGATCAGCTTGAGCAAGAGCAGCACTATCATTTATACCATCGCCTACCATAGCAACTTTCTTGCCTTTGGCTTGAAGTTTTTGAACGAACGTTGCTTTTTCATGAGGTAAAATTCCAGCTTTGTAATGAAAGATTCCTACTTGTTTTGCCACTTCATGGGCCGCTTTGGGTTGGTCACCTGTAAGCATCCATACCTCAACTCCTTGTATCTGAAGTTCCTTGATAGCTTGTACAGAAGTTAACTTCAACTTATCGGTAATGGCAAATACTCCCCATGCTCGTTCTTCATCTGCCAAAGCTATGATGGTCTTGGCTTCTTGCATCCATGTTTCCATTTTCATTTTCAAAGCCTCATCAATTATGATACCTTTTTCTTGAAGTAAAGTCAAGTTACCGGCATAATACTTCTTGCCTTCAATTATTCCTTCTACACCTCTTCCTGACAAAACGCAGAAACTATTCACTTCAAATTCCGAAACATTTTTCAAATATGTAATAACAGCTTCTGCTAACGGATGCTCAGACATTTTCTCTAAACTATAAAGAATCCGGTTTCCTCTTGCTTCATCAACCACCCAAGCAGCATCAGTCACTTGCGGATGTCCTTCCGTGAGAGTACCTGTTTTATCAAGTATTACCGTATCCACCTTTCGGGCTACTTCCAAACTTTCAGCATTTTTAATGAGAATACCGCTTTCAACTCCCTTACCAATACCTACCATGAGGGCTGTGGGTGTAGCCAGCCCCAAAGCACACGGACATGCAATAATAAGTACTGTTACCATTGCTAACAAACCATGTACAAATCCATTGTCAGTTGCCAATACATTCCATGCAATAAAAGTCAATAGAGCAATTATAATGATAGCCGGGACAAATATAGAAGCTATTTTATCAACCAATTTCTGAATAGGAGCCTTACTCCCTTGGGCATCCTGCACCATGCGAATAATTTGAGCCAACAACGTATCTCGACCTATCTTTTCTGCTACAAAATGAAAAGCCCCCTTCTGATTGATTGTACCGGCATAGACCTTAGCATCCTTTTGTTTACGAACAGGAATTGGTTCTCCGCTAAGCATACTTTCGTCTACATAGGATTGTCCCTCACAGACAATCCCGTCTACAGCAATTCGTTCACCAGGTTTTACCACTATCGTATCGCCTAGTCGAACAGCCGTTATTGGCAAGATTTGCTCATTCCCAGAATTCCAAATAGTAACCGTCTGGGGGTGAAGTCCCATCAGTTTCCGGATAGCCGTAGAAGTATTCCGCTTGGCTCTTTCTTCCAACAATCGTCCTAATAAGATTAAAGCGATGATGACACTCGATGCTTCGAAATAAACATGCGGTTCGATACCCTTTTCCAACCAAAAATGTGGACATAATAGATTAAACATACTAAACAAATAAGCAATACCAGTACTGAGTGCAACCAAAGTATCCATATTGCACGTTCTATACTTCAGTTGCTTCCATGCACTGATAAAGAATCCCCTACCCAATACAAAAACTACAGGGGTAGAAAGCACCCAAGCCACATAATTTATCCAACCTACATGCATGAGTACCATGCTAAAAAACATAATAGGTACAGCCAAGACAATTGCCCAAACCGTACGTTTCTTCAAACGTTCATAACGGACTAAATGTGCTTTCTCTGCATTATCAATAGTATCGGTTTCTGCTTCTATCAATAAGTCATAACCGACATTTTGTACTGCAACTCTCAACATAAGAGGCGAGCACTCTTCAGCATTATAAATAACTTGCGCTGTAGCCGACGCATAATTAACAGATGCTTCCTGCACACCAGGTTGACTATTCAAAGTCTTGTCTACTTGAGATGCACAGGAAGCACAACTCATTCCTACCACAGGAAAAGTTTCTTTTTTTATTTCACTCATGATTTTTCTTTATTCGAGAATTTCCTCGATAGGAGTAACATCTTCTATCATCGGTCCTATATGCTGAGTTTTCTTACGGAATTTATAGATATTTATTAATTCTGTAACACCATATACAATACTGCTAACTCCCAAAATAATAAAAGGAATAGTAGCGACTGCAAACGGATTAACCAACACCACCAAACCTGCCAACAAAATCAGTACCGGTATGAACATATAACCTATAGGTACTTCCGTATGGTTACGGGCACTCATTAAACTCACTAGCTGACTAATACCGGCAAACACCAACAAAGCGCCCAACACATACATCAATATACCAACGAAGAAAACTGGTGAAACCATTAACCACAAGCCAAACAACAAACTACCCAAACTGACTACAGGAAAGAACATTCCCAGCTGACGACCTTTCATAAAATAGCTCATCAACGAAAATAAACTGGGTAGAAAGAACATTGCACCAATGGCAATAACCAGATACAAAATAGCTGCTTCAGGCCATACCACCAATAATATACCGATAGCTATTGCACTTACACAACGCATCATCGAATAATTCATCATTTTCATAAACTTACGTCTTTAGGTTTGTTACGCGAATATAACGAATCTTTTGGATACCATTCCTATTTATCTTTCTACTTTTATACTAAATTAAAGAAGAATGCCCCGACTTTCACAAGCCAAGGCAATGAGAGAGTTAACCTTAAAAATCACATACTATGGTTCATTTTCCTGCTGATTATTCACACGAACTATATGGCAGTTTACTTAAAAACACTTCTATAAAAAATATGTTCATGAATTCACAACATTTATTCCATCAAGCAATAACAATGAAATTCATAGAGTCAAAAACAAATTAAACATTTGCCTATTATAGAGGAATTGACTATCTTTGTGCCATCAATTTACCGAGAAAGCAACATGAGCAACAATACATATCCTTCCGTTTTGTTAATTTATACTGGTGGAACTATCGGTATGATAGAAAATCAGGAAACAGGTGCACTTGAAGCATTCAATTTCGATCAATTAATAGAAAATGTCCCAGAACTTAAACGATTCAACTATTGTATTGACTCATATCAGTTCACTCCTCCTATTGATTCATCGGACATGGAACCTTCACTTTGGTCAAAGCTTGTGAAGATTATCAATGAAAATTATAATAAATACGATGGGTTTGTCATTCTGCATGGTACCGACACCATGGCCTTTACAGCATCTGCTCTCAGCTTCATGTTAGAAGACTTGAGCAAACCTGTTATTCTTACCGGTAGTCAGTTGCCTATCGGAAAGCTCCGAACTGACGGTAAGGAAAATTTAATTACCGCTGTAGAGATTGCAGCAGCCAAACACCCGGACGGAACAGCCATTGTTCCTGAAGTATGTATCTTCTTCGAAAATCATTTGCTTCGCGGTAACCGAACCACCAAAATCAATGCAGAAAACTTCAACGCTTTCCGCTCTTATAATTACCCGACTTTAGCAACGGCCGGTATTCATATCAAGTATGAATTCGACAAAATTCATAAACCGAATCCAAATCTGCCACTAAAACCATACTACTTGTATGATACGAATGTCATCGTTCTGACTCTTTTCCCAGGTATTCAAGAAAATATAATCCGTAATATTCTTAATACTCCGGGACTGCGTGCCGTAGTACTCAAGACTTACGGTTCTGGAAATGCACCGCAAAAGCCTTGGTTTATCAAACTTTTAAAAGAAGCCACAGAAAGAGGTATTGTAATCGTCAACATTTCACAATGTCCTACAGGTATGGTAGAGATGGGACGCTATGAAACCGGGCTTCATCTGCTTGACGCTGGAGTTATCAGTGGCTATGACAGTACAGTAGAAGCCTTAATCACAAAATTAATGTTCTTGCTTGGTCATGGAAAGTCCGATAAGGAAATCCGTGAATTGATGAACCAGCCTATTGCTGGCGAATTCACGAAAATCTAATAGCATTATCCCCTATCAATTCAGAACAAGCGAAAGTCAAGACATAATCCGTGTGTGTGTCATAATGAATCTGAAACTTCTGTTTCTTTTCTGAACGATACTCACACGCATTAAACGTACCCGTCTCTTTGGGCTCGAAAGGAAAAATCTGCAAATGTTTTATAAAATCCACAGCCACATCATCCATCAGTTTAAACATGGTTTCTTTGGCCGACCAATGCAATAACAAGGCATAAATTTCATCTCCAGCCACAATAGAAGGCCATTCATCATCGCGAACAAATCTAGAAGCTACCCGCTGCACACGATTTCCATATTGTTCTATGTCAACTCCCACTGCTACTGATGGATGAAGAGCAACTGCTACATATCCATTTGTATGAGAGAAACTTATATAAGCACTTCCATCCACCAAATAAGGCTTACCCGAAGAATGATAAGCAATCTCCTTCTCTTCCCCACACAGAGTCTTCAACAAAACACGGACAGCCAGCCATTCCAATTTGCGCTTATCGGAAGTAAAACGTTGAAAATCTGCTTCATAAATAGAAAATTGATGAAACATTGCGCATAACTGCTCAACTGTTTCATCTACCTTCCAAACGCCTACTATCAAATCTTTTTTCTTATATGTACGATATAAAGGCATATTATTCTTTCTTCTTCAACTCATGAAAAATGACTTTCACCTTCAAAATCCGTCGGGCATCCATTTCAAGCACTTCGAACTCAAAACAATCATATTCCAACTTCTCATGTAACTTGGGGAACTCACCTTTTATCTCTAGTAACAGACCAGCCAACGTATCCGCACCACCTTCTACATCCTCAAAGATATCCGAATCAACCTTCATGATTTTGTAAAAGTCCGAAAGCAAAGTTTTTGCCTCGAACACATACGTATTATCGTTGATTTTCACATACGAACGTTCTTCTTCATCGTACTCATCATTGATTTCACCAACAATCTCTTCGATGATATCTTCCATTGTCACGATACCCGATGTTCCGCCAAACTCATCCACCACAATAGCAATATGAATCTTGTTTGCCTGAAAATCACGCAATAAATCGTCTATCATTTTAGTCTCAGGAACGAAGTAAGCCGGTCGCATCAAATTCTGCCAACGAAAATCGGCTTCCTTCTTCAAGTGCGGCAATAAATCCTTGATATAAAGAATACCCTTGATATTGTCACGAGAATCCTCATACACCGGTACACGGGAATAACCATTCTCAACAACAATATCCAATACTTCCTTAAAGGAAGCACTGATTTCCAAATCAACCATATCCAAGCGAGGAGTCATCACTTCCTTAGCCGTTTCTCCACCAAAACGGATAATCCCCTCAAGAATATTACTTTCTTCCGAAATCTCTGCCTTATCGGTAAGTTCTAATGCTTGCGATAATTCATCAACGGAAATATTATAATTCCGTTTTGCCACGCATTTATTAACAATCACAGTTGAGCGAACCAACAAATTTGAAAGAGGGCTGAATACTTTCTTCAATAGAACAATTATCGGCGCAGCCATTCTACTGAACTTCAACGTATTTTGAGCTGAATAAATCTTCGGCATAATTTCGCCAAACAGCAACAAGAGGAAAGTCAATATAACAGTAATTACCAAAAACTCCACAATGACAGAATTCCCAAAATCAACCACCTCTGCAAAAAAGAAATTACAGAGCATGATTATGGTCACATTAACAAAGTTATTGGTTATAAGGATAGTAGCCAACAATTTTTCGGAATCTTTCAACAATTCCAAAATACGCTTGTCCGAAGCATGCTCCTCCTCCTCTATTTCACTCAAATCATTGGGCGAAAGAGAAAAAAATGCAATTTCGGATGCTGACACAAAACCAGAAGCAAACAACAGCAAAATAGCTAAACAAATAGCTATTATAGCTCCCGCTGAGGGAGGATAAACGGTCACACCGTCAAAAAGTTCTGCCAAGCGGCATAAATACGAATCGGGGTCCAAGGAATGAATTTTTAGTTAAACATCAGATTCTAATCAAAATGGCAAATCATCGGACGGACTATCAACAGCAACTTGTTGAACAGGTTGTTGCGGCTGTGCTGATTGCGTTTGCGAAATACCACGTGGAGTCAACATTTCCATATTATCAGCAAAGATTTCAACAATCGTGCGCTTAATACCATTCTGGTCATCATACGAACGACTTTTAATTTTACCTTCAATGTAAAGCTTGTCTCCTTTATGCACATATTTTTCGGCAGTTTGAGCCAATCCACGCCATAATACAATGTTATGCCATTCTGTACGATCAGGCACTTGTGTACCATTCTGTAAGGTATATCCACGTTCGGTTGTAGCAAGTGAAAAAGTAGCGACAGCTACACCACTGTCCAAATATCTCACGTCCGGATCTTTTCCGACGTTACCAATCAATATTACTTTATTAACTGACATTCTTTACATTATTTAATGATTAGGCTTCAAAATTAGCGAAAAAAACTGATAAACCAAATTAGACACGGCAAATTTATGCAAATCTTCCTCCGCCACCTTCTGATACCCCTCCAATGCTCCAAAATCGTCGGGCAAAACCAACTCGTAGAAATTAGCATGAATCACCCGATGAGAAAGTACATGTTTCACCCCAACCTTTACTGGTCTAAAGAAACATATCGGTGTTTCACCTAAAACGTCGAAGATTTTTTGCTCAAGTTTCGAAGCGTTTTCCGAAAGGTCCGCATCCGCTTCTATCAGCAGAGGCTCATAGAGATTCTTCCAAATGTCTTTCCCGGTACGTTTACGAATAAAGGTACATTCACCCGTGCGTACATATATATAATTAAAATAGCGATTAGTTACCTTCGTCTTATGTTGCTTTACCGGAAGTGCTTCTACACTTCCGTTTGCCAATGCTAAGCAACTATCCGCCAAAGGACACGACAAACAATCGGGTGAAACTGGCGTGCATTGCAAAGCCCCGAAATCCATAATGGCTTGATTATACATAGCAGGATTGAACTTATCCAACAATTCGTCTGCCACTTGGGCAAACAATTTCTTCCCCAATGTACTATCAATGGGCGTATCAATGCCCAGCCATCGGGATAGTATCCGATAAACATTACCGTCCACCACTGCATAAGGCATACCATAAGCAAAAGAACAAATTGCTGCTGCCGTATATTCCCCAACTCCTTTCAATGCCAACACTCCCTCATATGTAACAGGAAAACCACCATTCGCCACTATACTCTGAGCCGCAGCATGAAGATTTCTAGCACGGGAATAATACCCCAACCCCTGCCAATACTTCATTACCTCATCCTCCTCTGCCGCAGCCAATGCGTACACATCAGGGAAACGTCGGATAAAACGCACAAAATAATCGTAGCCTTGAGCCACTCGCGTCTGCTGAAGAATGATTTCCGAAATCCAAATCCTATATGGATCCTTCGTTTCTCTCCAAGGCAAATCACGTTTGTTTTTTTTATACCAATCTATCAGTTTATCAGCAAATACACTCATATCACTTCATTTTCCATGCAAAAATAAGCGAAGAAAAGCACACAAACCGACTTTTTCTAAAATTTATTTTGAATATATTTCTCCAAGCGACGGATTTTCTATATATTTGCAGTCCAAAATTTTAAGACCATTAGTAAAACCGTAAATAATATATAAAAATGACTAAAGCAGATATCGTAAACGAAATCTCGAAGAAGACTGGCACTGACAAGCAAACAGTGCTGAACACTATCGAAGCATTCATGGAAACAGTCAAGGAATCCTTGTCACAGGAGGAAAATGTATATTTGCGTGGATTTGGTAGCTTTATCGTGAAGAAGAGAGCACAGAAAACTGCTCGTAACATCTCAAAGAATACTACTATCATTATTCCAGAGCACAACATTCCGGCTTTCAAGCCAGCTAAGACATTCAACATTTCGGTAAAGAAATAACTC
>JAFYPV010000017.1 GCA_017559935.1 Bacteroides sp.
CGTGAGTTCCTCGATGGATTGGTGACTAAGGTTTATGAATTCGGTGGTGGAGTAGTGCGTGAACACATCGGTGGCATCTACGATTTCTTGCAGAAAAAGAAGATTGAGAGCCTTAATGAACTCCAACTTTCGACCTCTCCAACTGCATCTACCACCAAGAAGGAAGAGGCCGTGGTGAGCGAGAACAAGCTCTCGTACGAGGCACAGAAGGAACTGAACAAGAAGATAAAGAAGCTCGAAAAGCAGGTGGCCGATTGCGAGTCGCGCATTGAGAAGAAGGAGAACGAAATAGCTGAGGTTGAGGCTAAAATGGCTACTCCCGAGGGTGCTTCGGACATGTCGCTCTACGAACGTCATCAGCAACTAAAACAGGAACTGGATGCCGTGGTAGAGGAATGGGAAATCGTTTCCATGGAATTGGATGAAATACAAGGATAAAGGACTTAGGTGTAGTCAAAAGATAACTGACTTAACTGACACAACTGACTACACCTTAAATTTTTATTCCAATTTCGAGAGGTCTTGAAGGGCTTGTTCATCCCCTTGCTCGCCTGCTTTGGTGTACCATTTCTTGGCCTCCTCGGTGTTTTGTTCCACACCCTTGCCACTCTCATAGCAATATCCTAAATTGTATTGTGCATCAGCTACACCCTGCTCGGCCGACATTCTGAACCATTTTACGGCTTCCGCGTAATCTTGTTCTACACCTTCGCCTTTAAGATAGCAACATCCTAAATTGTATTGTGCATCGGCTGAACCTTGCTCTGCTGCTTTGGTGTACCATTTCACGGCCTCCTTGTAGTCTTGTTCTACCCCCTTGCCTGTATAATAACAATATCCTAAATTGGATTGAGCTTCATCAAAACCTTGCTCGGCCGACAATCTGAGCCATTTCACTGCTTCCGTGTAATTTTGTTCCACTCCTTCGCCTGTATAATAACAATTCCCTAAATAGGATTGTGCAGGTGCGTAACCTTGATTGGCCGATAGTGTGTACCACTTGACGGCTTCCTTATAGTCTTGTTCTACACCATTGCCTTTATCGTAACAAAGTCCCAGCATATATTGTGCTATCATATGGTTTTGATTGACGGCTTGGATGAGCCATTTTATGGCTTTTGTGTAGTCTACTTTTACCCCATCTCCATAATAATGACAATACCCTAACATATATTGTGCTTCGGGATGTCCTTGTTCCGCTGATGGTGTTAACCATTTTATGGCTTTCGTGTAACTTTGTTCTGCTCCTTCGCCAGAGTAGTAACTATATCCTAAAATCCATTGTGCATGAGCATCCCCTTGTTCCGCCAACTCTATGATGTTTTCTCCTATTTCTACGCGATTAGCTCTTTTCTTGTTATACCACAGATACGCGGAGACAATTAATAATGCCAATAAAGAAATAATAAGGACATTCATTTTCATAATTTTAAGTGTAAAGTTGCACAAACTTGAATGCTAAGACAAATATAAGAATATTCTTTCAAAAAAACTCTTAATGGAGTGTAATTTGTTCCACCCCTTCTGCATAAGATGTTATCTTGTAATGAATGAATATTACCTCAAAAAATTACTGACTACACCTCCAGTAATGTTCTCAATAAATTAGTAATAATATTTGTAGGTTATAAATAAATAACCTATTTTTGCTCGAAATCAAATACATATTATACGATGCCGTTATTATTTACATTTTTTGGACTTCGCTTCCTTTTTTATTCTAATGACCACGAGCCGATACATGTGCATGTAGTGAAAGGAAAAGGTAAAGTGAAGGAAAGTGCGAAATTCAATATTTTGCCTGAAATCGAATTAGTGGAAAACAATGGATTGAGATCCAATGAACTGAAAATAGCCGAAATGGTTATAGAAGAAAACTTGGAATTGATAGCCGAGAAATGGAATGAATATTTCAATAAGAATATAAAGACAGAGGTATTATGAAAGTAGATGTTACCAAAGTATGGGTAGATGATGCTTATGTGCACATCCTTACTTCCGAGGGTATAGAGCGTAAGGAAGCAATATGTAATTACGAACGTCTACGTATGGCTACTCCTGAACAGTTGCAGAATTTCGAGACGGATAATATTGGAATTTGTTGGCCGGAACTGGATGAAGACTTGTGTTACGAAGGTTTCTTCAAAGCCGATGCTATGGAGGAAAGAAGCGAATTGTATCTGTTGTTCAAACGGTTTCCGCAAATCAATGTGGCTGCGATTGCCCGTAGTTTAGGTATCCAACAAAGTTTGATGGCTGCTTATGTGTGTGGCACCAAGAAGCCTTCCAAGGCTCGTCGAGATGCCATCGTGAATGAACTTCATTCGTTGGGACGTGCATTGCTGGAGATTGCGTAGTCAAAAACAACTGACTAAACTGACACTACTGACCACACCACAAGGAATATAATGAAGTTTTTCTCTGATTTTCAGTTTGATACAGACGGATAAGAAAGAATTTCTCAGGGCTAATAATATGCTGTAGTCAATAAAACAATGAGGTGTGCCGAAGGGCACACCTCAATAGTTCTACTTTCGTAATGCTTTTACATACCACTCGCATTCTAGATGAAAACCATAAAAGGCTTTTCCGTCTCCTCCTAAATCCCAAGGAGAAGTAAGTTCAATTGACTTTAGTGGTAGATGTTCGTAGTGTTCTTGTTGTATGAGCATTCTTGAACGTCTTCTGAACCTTTTGGATGCAATAGTCTTACCTCGTTTCTGAGACTTGCAACAACAACATGTTCCTCCTGGAAACTTCTTTTTAGATTTACTCATTATGATGCAATGTTATGAAATGCTTGTCGAGATGCGACAAAAACACTTCGGTTAGACATTACATCTTTTCGTTCTTTAAGTTCATAATTCTGCTATTATATATTTCAATTGTCGTTTACTTCATATCCCATGGAGTTGCAAATATAATAAAAATGGATATGAACTATTGATATTCAAATATAAATCTTACCTTTGCGGCCTTACTAAGATAAAAGAGAGAAAATGAAAGTAAAACAAATTTTACCGGTAGCCGTGATGGCCATTGCCACGCTTACCGGTTGCGAAGGAAAAAAAGAAATGAATACAGGTATCCGTCCTGAAAACATGGACCTCACTGCTCAGAAAGGTGCTGATTTCTATCAGTATGCTTGTGGCGGTTGGATGAAGAACAACCCGCTTACAGACGAATATTCACGTTTTGGTACATTCGACCAATTGGCTGAAAACAACCGTGAGCAATTGAAAGGATTGATAGGTGAAATCGCGGCAGCTCAGCACGAACAAGGTTCTGTTGCTCAGAAGATTGGCGATTTGTATAACCTTGCCATGGATATAGAAAAATTGAACAAGGATGGTATGGCTCCTATTAAGGAAGATTTGGATAAGATCAATGCTATTACTGACAAGGCAGGCATTATTGAAGCCATGGCGGAACTTGCAGGTTCAGCTTACTTCCAGTTCTATGTGGGTGCCGACATCATGGATAGCAAGATGAATATCTTCCAGCTCTATCAAGGCGGTATCGGCCTCGGTGAGAAGGAATACTACATCGACACCGACGAAGCAACTACCAACATCCGCGAAGGTTATAAGAAGCACATCGTAAAGATGTTCCAACTCATTGGCCAAGATGAAAAGACTGCTACCAAGAACATGGAAGCTGTGATGGAAATCGAAACCCGATTGGCAAAGAAATCGTTTAATGCGGTAGAACAGCGCAATCCGGCTGCTAACTATCACATGTTGACCCTCGATGAATTGAAGAAGCAGATTCCTGGTTTTGATTGGGAAGCTTACCTCAATGCTGTGGGTGTGAAGGGTGTTACATCAATGAATGTATCTCAAATCGAACCGGTACAGGAAGCCGTAGCCATCATCAATTCCCTCCCGATGGACAAGCAGAAGGCTTACTTGCAATGGAAGCTTATTGACGGAGCAGCTGCTTACCTTAGCGAAGATTTCGTAGCTCAGAACTTCGACTTCTACGGCAAGGTATTGTCGGGCAAGAAGGAAGACCAACCTCGTTGGAAGAAGGCTGTAAGCACTGTAAATGGCGTGTTGGGTGAAGCTGTAGGTCAGATGTATGTAGAAAAGTACTTCCCTGCAGCTGCTAAGGAACGAATGGTTCAGCTTGTTAAGAATCTTCAGGTTGCATTGGGCGAACGCATCCAGGCACTCGAATGGATGGGTGAAGAAACCAAGGCTAAGGCGATGGAAAAGCTCAATACCTTCTATGTAAAGGTGGGTTATCCAGACAAGTGGAAGGACTACTCATCCCTCAACATCGAGAAGGATTCTTACTATGCTAACATCAAGCGTGCAGAGAAGTTCGTATTGAATGAAATGTTGGAAAAGGCAGGCAAGCCGGTAGACATTGACGAGTGGCACATGACACCGCAGACTGTGAATGCTTATTACAACCCGACTACCAATGAAATCTGCTTCCCGGCAGGTATCCTCCAATATCCGTTCTTCGATATGAATGCAGACGATGCATTCAACTACGGTGCGATCGGTGTGGTTATTGGTCACGAAATGACTCACGGCTTCGACGATCAAGGCCGTCAGTTCGATAAGGATGGTAACCTCAAGGACTGGTGGACTGCTGAAGATGCTGAACGCTTCAATACCCGCTCAAAGGTATTGGTAGACTACTTCAACAAGATAGAAGTTCTCCCGGGCTTGCAGGCAAATGGTGAACTCACCCTCGGTGAAAACATTGCAGACCATGGTGGTCTTCAGGTATCATATCAGGCATACAAGAACGCAACCAAGGATACTCCATTGGCCGAAGTTGATGGTCTCACTCCAGACCAACGCTTCTTCTTGGCGTACTCAGGTGTTTGGGCAGGCAACATCCGCGACGAGCAGATCCGTGTATACACTAAGAGCGACCCTCACTCACTCGGTCGCTGGCGTGTGAACGGTGCTTTGCCACACATCAATGCTTGGTACGAAGCATTCGGCATCACCGAAAGTGATCCGATGTACATTGCTCCAGCAGAGCGTGCTTCGATTTGGTAATTGAAGGAAGAAAATTATAATAATACCCTTTGGTATCATTCAGACGACCGTAGGGAAGAAGAATCTCGGTAACATTTAGTGTGTGTTGCCGAGATTTTTTGTTTCGCTCTGAATGACAATTATATTTTGCAATATCCCGAGTTTTCCGTATTTTTGTACCCAATGAAGCAACGGAGATTCATAGCCTGGTTGTTAATGGTAGTCAGCATAGTGATGTTGACAGCTTCTGTATTGCCTCATCATCATCATCAGGAAATACTTTGTTTGCAACACGATGTAGAGGCTTGTGAGTGCTCCCATGGTTGCGAGGAGCATCAAGAGCATCGCAAACACCATCATCACGAGGGACATTGCTCGCATGATAAGCATGCTTGTGGAATTGGTTGTGTTACTCATTTCCAGACGGTTACACCCGATAAAAGCACGGTAGATCTCTCTCCCGAATATGCCTTCTGTTCGTTGCTTTACACGGTAGCCGATGTCTTGTCCATTCCTTTGCCTATCTCCGAATCGAGGGCAAAACAATCCTATTTCTATTTAGAAAAACTACATTCTACGTGTCTGTGGCATGTAGCGGGGCTTCGTGCGCCTCCTGCTTTTGTTCTTGCTTGATAGATGGGGTAACGAAACGTTACGTCATCCTTATAATCCATTGAACAATAACAATAAAATCACATATCATCATGAAGAAAATTTTCTTTATGGGAGTCATGGGGATGTTCCTCTTAGGCTCCTGCTCAAGCCATTCGGGTCATAGCCACGAA
>JAFYPV010000153.1 GCA_017559935.1 Bacteroides sp.
GAGGTGGTTGGTAGGTTCGTCGAGGAGCAACACGTCCGGCTTCTGGAGCAACAAGCGACAGAGCGCAACACGACGGCGTTCACCACCCGAAAGAACTTTTACAGGCTGGTCTTCTGCCGGACAGCGGAGTGCGTCCATAGCACGTTCCAACTTGCTATCAAGATTCCATGCATCGGTTGCATCGATGATGTCCTGCAATTCTGCCTGACGCGCAAAGAGAGCGTCCATCTTGTCCGGATCTTCATAATATTCAGGAAGACCGAACTTATTGTTGATTTCTTCGTATTCGTTCAATGCATCCACAATCGGCTGTACACCTTCCATTACGACTTCCTTAACAGTCTTGGTGTCGTCCAACTGCGGTTCCTGTGCCAAATAGCCAACTGAATAGCCTGGAGAGAATACCACTTCGCCCTGGTAGCTCTTGTCAAGGCCTGCAATAATCTTCAGCAAGGTTGACTTACCCGAGCCGTTCAAACCGATGATACCGATCTTGGCACCATAGAAGAAGGACAGGTAGATGTTTTTCAAAACTTGTTTATTCGCTTGGAAGGCTTTGCTAACGCCAACCATCGAAAAGATAATTTTTTTATCGTCTACTGTTGCCATATTCTTATATGATATTAATATTGTTCTTTTTCATTCGGGAAGTCGCAGTTCTTCACGTCTTCTACATATTGGCTGATAGCGTTGGTCATCACAGTGTGCAAATCAGCATAGCGACGGAGGAAACGTGGACTGAATCCATTGGTCATGCCAAGCATATCGGTTACCACAAGCACTTGACCGTCTACACCAGCACCGGCACCGATGCCAATTACTGGAATGGTCAATTCCTTCGCAACTCGTTCTGCAAGAGCTGCAGGTACTTTCTCAATCACAATGGCGAAACATCCGGCTTCTTCGAGCATCTTTGCATCACGGATAAGCTTTTCTGCTTCTTCATCGTCCTTCGCACGAACGGCATAAGTACCATACTTATTGATAGATTGCGGCATCAAACCGAGGTGACCCATTACAGGGATACCCGAAGCAATGATTTTCTTTACAGAATCAATCACTTCTTCCCCACCCTCGAGCTTCAATGCATCGGCGTGGGTAATCTTCATGATCTGAATAGCATTAGTTACAGCATCGTAAGCCGAAGTCTGATAGGTACCGAAAGGCATGTCAACTACTACCAAAGCACGCTTTACACCACGAACTACCGCTTTACCGTGATAAATCATCTGGTCGAGTGTGATAGGAAGAGTCGTAATGTTACCTGCCATTACATTGGATGCAGAGTCGCCTACAAGAATTACATCAATACCGGCGCCATCTACGATCTGTGCGGTTGTATAGTCATAAGAAGTAAGCATGGAAATCTTTTCACCACGTTGCTTCATTTCAGTCAATCTATGTGTTGTGACCTTACGATTGTCACTAGTCAAATATCCTGCCATATAATTTCAATTTCAGTTATTTCAGTTTTCAGTTGTTTTAAATGTGATGCAAAGTTAAGAATTTTGGTCGATTATTGCAATACAGCTATCATTTTTTCATAGTTGAAATCCAGGAAGTCGGGTATAACAAGGTTAGCTCTATCCATAATGCTAGCTGCCGGATTTGTAGTAGCCAAACCAATGACTTTCATACCTGCCCTATTCCCTGCTTCCAACCCATGGAATGAATCCTCGAACACGACACAATTCTCTACCGGAAGGCCGAATGTTTGTGCACCTAACAGGAAACATTCCGGATGGGGTTTGCTATGAGTCACCTTATCTGCTGTGATAATGGCATCCACCATGGATTTCAGTTCGGGATGCGCCCGATAAGCATTGCTCATTTTCTTGTCATTGGAGCTGGTCACTATAGCAATCTTTACACCATGTTCTCTCAGCTCTTTCATGAACTCCACGACTCCGGGAATATAGGGGAACACCATCTGTGCTTCGAACTCATTCAAATCTTGAGTGATTTGTGGTTGCAAACTTTCCGGATGAAAGAAATAATTCTTATAAAGTTCTTTCAGACTCTGTCCTTTGATATGATATCCGAAGTTCGGGATTTCCGGATGATGTATTTTTCCTTTTTCATCCCAAAAGAGGGTATATTGGGATTCCGTATCCACTATAACTCCATCGAAATCGAACAGAGCGGCAATTGTGTTTTCCTTATTCATGATCAAGAAAATAATAGCATGATATTCAAAATTGAAACAATGGTGGCAATTCCATAGAGCAGATACTTTGTCCAAGTGGAGTTGGCATACTTACCCATGACTTTCTTGGACGATGTCAGACTCACTTGCAGGAACACCGTAAACGGTAGCTGAATACTAAGCATCATTTGCGATATAATCAGTCCGTAGAAAGGATTATCGATAAAGAAAATGACCAACAAAGCAATACCAAGTGAAAGAATCACCCCTACCTTGGAGTGGATATCCTTGATGTGGTAAGACTCGCCGAAGATTCCCGCAAAGATAGAACCTGCTGCCATACCGCTAGTCACGGTTGACGATATACCTGCCATGAGCAAAGCAAGCGCAAACACTACAGCTGCAGCATTACCCAACAATGGAGTAAGTAACGACTGAGCTTGTTCGAGCTCTTCTACAGGTGTTCCCTTTTGGAAGAAGGTTGCTGCCGCCAAAAGAATCATGGCGCTATTGATTGCCCATCCCACCAACATGGAAAACAGGGTATCGTAGAATTCGTATTTCAGTCGTTTCTGTACTGCTGCATCGTCCTGTTTGTTGTATTCATGACTCTGTATTACTTCCGAATGAAGGAACAGGTTATGCGGCATTACCACTGCTCCCAATACGCTCATGATAATGAGCATACTTCCTTCCGGAATACTTGGAGTTACCCAGGAACGTGCTGCTAACGGCCAATCGATATCGACCAGGAACAATTCATACAGGAAGGACAATCCGATGACGGAAACAAAAGCAATAATGATGCGCTCGATACGTTTGTAGGTATTCGAGAACAACATGATTAGCACAAAGATGGTAGTCAGGATTGATCCCCATACGATAGGTATTCCCAAAAGCATTTGCAAGGCGATTGCTCCTCCCAAGATCTCTGCCAACGAGGTGGAGATAGATGCTAATACGGCTGTTGCCAAGATGGGTCGGGATACCCACTTTGGGGTATATTGCGTAGCCGCTTCACTCAAACAAAGTCCGGTTACAATTCCCAAGTGGGCCACATTGTGCTGAAGGATAATCAACATGATTGTCGATAGAGTCACGACCCATAGAAGGGCGTAACCGAACTCAGAACCTGCTGCGAAATTAGACGCCCAGTTACCCGGATCAATAAAACCAACGGTTACCAACAATCCCGGACCAATGTATTTAAAGAAATCCAAACCGCCCAAATAGCGTTTGTGATTTCTATTTTTCAGTTCATTCCAAATATTTACCATAATCATTTCTTTGAATGAACAAAGATAGAGATAAAAACGACAAGATGAATCAGTTGTTCATAAAAAATGCCGTCTTTTGAACAAGTCAAAAAACGGCACACAAAATGTATGAAATTGCAAGTTTAAAATTCCCAACTAAAAGTTACTTCGTTCCAACCGGAAGCGGTAAACCAATCCAGCGTTTTGAAATAAGTATTCCACTTAGGACGTGCTGAAACTGGGATATAGATACCCAACCCGCTATAGTTGCTTTCATCCACTTTATAATTGGATGGATTTGATTTTGTCATACATCCTTTGTAAAGGACAGTCTTTTCCAATTGGGTATTGAAAGCAGCAGGGATAGTTCCCTCATTTAAATCTTTCATCAAATGACCCAAGTCATAAGCAATGTATGGTCCGGAATTGCGACCATAATTTTGCAAATGGGTCGGGCTATATTCGGCAAGCGTTTCTTTATGTTCCACGATTTCTTCACGAATCGCATCGGTCAACGACTGTACTTCCTTGCTGTCTATCAAAGCTATAGTTCCCCATGCACTTTCACCATATCCTAAAAGCTCATTATAAAAGTCAATGTATGCTTTACATACCTGTTCATAACCGCTTACTGTACCTTGACATAGATAATTCATAAATAAATTGTATGGGAAACCATAGGCTGGAACTTCCATTGCAGATACAATCTGATAATCTGCCAAATCCTTGAAGCTATAGCATACTTCGGTTGTACCCATGTAGCAAGCATCAAAAAGGATGAATTCATATTTCTGACCAACAGTTTCCAACGCTTCTACGATATCATCCAAAGAAATGAAATTATCATGAGCGCCATCATATCCTAACGCACGACTTGTAATGATGGAATTTAACCATGAACTGCCATGAGAACCGAAAACCAATCCGAATTTGGTGGATGTAGATGCAGAAATCATATCTCCGATGACTTGTGTCATCACTTCCTTGCTTGTAGAAACTTGGCTAGGGTATTCTTTCACAATCTTTGCTTCGTTCAAGACATCCTTTACAGAACTACTTATATCTAATGCTTTTCTACCATTAATATTACCCTTGCCATCTGTCTTGAATTCTAGAATTAGATGGTCAGCATTATTGGCACCTATTGTAGATTTACCATCCCAATATACAAGCAAAGTAGCCTTTTCTTTCATTGTAGCCAAGCCATCGTACATGATTACGATATTATCCTTTAAATAACTATCTAAATTGTTATTCGCAATCAGATAACTTAAAATGGTAATCGAGTTGTCCGGAAGTGATGGAGAATCTGGTTCTTCATCATTTTCTTTCTGGCATGCTGAAAATAAACACGCACAAAGTAGCAGCGCTAATATTTTCTTCATTACTCTATCTTTTAATATTCTATCGCCTTAGTGAACTTGAAGTCTGCTCCAGTTTCCTTCAAAATTACATTTCCAGACTTCTTGTATTTATCCTTCATCTGCTTGAGAGTCTTTTCTACATTACCCTTCTTCAAATCGAAATAGATAAAACATGTACGGTTTTCCATACCCAGTTTGTATTGGAAATAATCTTCCAATTGTTCGCTGTATTGTTTACGAGACGGCAACAATTTATCTTTACCCAACACAATGCTATCCATATATTGGATATCTGTAAAATAGATGATTGAATCGGTAAATGATGCAGATACACCTGCCATATACACACCCATGTGTTCGTTCTTTTTCTTATCCTTAGGAACGAATGCAGAACATACCATCAAGACCAAAAACAAAGGGGCGATAATTTTAAAGAATTTCATATCCTACTTTTTATTTTTAATTTATAAAGGGCAAAGATAATGAATAAGCCAAATATAGAAAACCGAAACAGATAAATTAACATAAAAAACAAAGGGATTGCATGGTTTTATCTACCAAACAACCCCTTGTGTTCTTTTCGGAAACCGAATTTTGTCTTATCCAAGATAGGACTTGAGCAACTTGCTACGCGAATTGGTTCTTAATCTTCTGATGGCTTTTTCTTTAATCTGGCGAACGCGCTCACGTGTGAGACCAAACTTGTCGCCGATTTCTTCCAACGTCATTTCTTGCGTGTTAATACCGAAAAACATTTGGATAATTTCCTTTTCTCTTTCGGTCAGCGTAGAGAGAGCTCTATCAATTTCCCTCGAAAGTGATTCATTTACCAATGAGCGGTCAGCCATAGGTGAGTCGTCGTTTACCAACACGTCCAACAAGCTGTTGTCCTCTCCTTCTACGAATGGAGCATCTACAGAGATGTGACGGCCAGAAACTTTCAACGTATCCGAAATCTTGTCTACTGGGATTTCGAGTTCATCGGCCAACTCTTCTGGTGACGGACGACGTTCGTTTTCTTGCTCGAACTTAGAGAAAGCTTTGCTGATCTTATTCAACGAGCCAACCTGGTTCAAAGGAAGACGTACGATACGTGACTGTTCTGCCAATGCCTGAATAATAGACTGACGAATCCACCAAACAGCATAACTGATAAACTTGAAACCACGGGTTTCGTCAAACTTTTCAGCTGCTTTGATCAACCCCAAATTACCCTCATTAATCAAGTCCGGCAAACTCAATCCCTGGTTCTGATACTGCTTGGCAACAGATACCACGAAACGAAGGTTAGCACGGGTTAATTTCTCAAGAGCAATGCGGTCGCCTTTGCGGATACGCTGCGCGAGCTCTACTTCTTCTTCGACTGTAATGAGGTCTTCGCGACCGATTTCCTGCAAATACTTGTCGAGAGAGGCACTCTCACGGTTAGTGATACTTTTGGTAATCTTTAATTGTCTCATTCTATACAAAACAAAATTAGCATACAAAGTTACGTAAAACAAACGATATACGCAAATTGTTCTCGCGATTTTATATAAAAATGCGTGAGTACAAGGATGTACCCACGCATCATAATCTAAAAAAACACACCTATTGAAACAGCTTCACGCTGGTTTATTCTTGTGTCAAATCTACCGCAAAGTAACCACGTTTTCCGGATGGGAATATACCGTTCAAGAACAATACCGGTTCTGTTGAACGAGAAGCTTGCTTCACAATTTCTTCCAATTGGTCTACTGTCTTCACACTTTGTCCGTTGGCTTTCAAGATGATGAATCCCTTACGGATACCTGCTTCCTTCATCTTACCTTCTGTTACACCGGTTACCTCCAAACCTGCACCCAAACGGAGTTGTTGCTTTATTTCTTGTGGAACTTCACGGAATGCAGCACCCAAGATTTCCATACCAGATTCTTTTACCACCTTGGTTGTACCTTGTTCATTCTTCAAGGTCATTTCGAGTGTTTTTTCCTTCTTGTCGCGAAGAACTTTTACTTTCACCTTATCACCCGGACGATGCTGCGCCAAAGCTTCCTGTAAACCTGCAAAATTCTTAATACGCTTACCATCGATACCAATGATTACGTCGTTTTCTTGCAAAGTACCAGCAGCCGATCCACCTTCTACAATTTCACGTACCCATACACCTTCGGATGCACCCAATTCCTTGACTTGCTCCTTCATCTTTTCGTCCATGAGCTGTTGTTCGTCATCGATTGGAGTACCCTTGATACCTAACATTGCACGCTGTACTGTACCATATTCCTTCAAGTCAGCAATTACCTTTGTCATGATACTGGTTGGGATAGCAAATCCATAACCTGAATATGCACCAGTCGGTGAATAAAGCACTGAATTGATACCTACCAATTCACCACGTGCATTGACCAACGCTCCACCACTATTACCTTGATTGATAGCAGCATCTGTCTGGATGAACGATTCTACACCGTTGTTGTATACACCCAATGAACGAGCTTTTGCCGAAACAATACCAGCAGTTACAGTAGATGCCATATTGAAAGGATTACCTACTGCTAACACCCATTCACCAATCTTCAATTGGTCGGAATCTCCTACTGGAATAGTCGGAAGGTCATCGCCTTCAATTTTAACCAATGCCAAGTCGGTACTAGGGTCTGTTCCGATGATTCTACCCTTGAATTCACGTCCATCATTCAACTTTACACTGATGACATCCGCTTTGTCAATTACGTGATTGTTGGTCACGATATATCCATCCTTAGAGATGATTACACCCGAACCGAAACCCACTTTTTCTGGAGTCTGTACCTGACGTTGCTGATTACCTCTATTACCAAACATTTCGCCAAAGAATTCATAGAACGGATCGCGTACGGTTACAGTTTGTGTCTTTGATTCTTGTGTAGACTTGATATGTACTACAGCATGAACTGAGTTTTCTGCTGCTTGAGTCAAATCTACCGGTTGCATTTGAGTGGCATCCAAAGCCGCCAAACGAGTATTTGGATTTTGCTGGAACACCTCATCAAAAGCTAAAGTCTGATTTTGTTTTTCCGGCATCATGGAATAAGCTGTTACGCCTGCCACTCCTGCACTAAGAACTACAATTGCTGTTGCTCCTAAAATGATGTTACTTGTTTTTTTCATAACTTCAAACCTGTTTATTCGTTAATTTCTAGTTCTGTTTAACATTTATACCGCTAAAGTAATTACAAAAACCATACGATAGAAACATTCCGACGTAAATTTGTCGCTTTTTAACAGAGATGTTTAAACTGTTAACAGCGCTTAACCGCAGAGACAGCCATTTTTGCATTCGTTTATAATCCATTTCAGATTTCAGTATTTCAATTAATTTTCTTACCTTTGCACTCTGAAAGTAGCCGGCCGGCTTGTCGCTGATACCTTCATGGTAGAAGAGGAAAGTCCGGGCAACATAGAGCATCCTACTTCCTAACGGAAAGCTATCTGCGAAGGTAGAGTAATGCAGAAGAAAATAACCGCCATACTTCGGTAAGGTAAGGGTGAGAAGGTGGAGTAAGAGCCCACCAGCCGCATGGTGACATGTCGGGCTGTGTATCTTAGGAGTTGTAAGGTCATGTAAACCGACGCTATGAGGGTTGCTCGCCCAATGTCGGAGGGTAGACCGCTAGAGCTTTTTGGTGACAAAAGGTGTAGATAAATGACAAGCGCCTTGCTTGCAAGGAACAGAACCCGGCTTATAAGCCGACTACTTTTTTCTTTTTTTATCATGCAACAGTAATGGCTAATGGATAAACTTGACATCAAAAAAATCAAGACTTTCCTATTGGATGACATTTGGAGAGTAACGGATGACGAAGTCAGCAAGAAAAGAGGCATGTTGTACGGTGCCATTAAAATCGTCACACTTTCCATTAAAGAATATACAGAAAGAAGAGTTGTAAACAAGGCGTCTGCTCTTACTTACAATACACTATTGGCCATTATTCCTATTCTTGCCATTTTATTTGCCATTGCCCGCGGATTTGGATTTGCTAATCTATTGGAAGAGCAATTCCGCAGCGGTCTTTCATCGCAAGCACAAGCAGCCGAAACAATCCTTACATTCATCGATTCTTATTTGAGTCATGCTAAAAGCGGTGTGTTCATCGGTGTAGGTTTGATTTTGTTATTCTATACGGTTCTTCTCCTTACTTATAATATGGAGCGTACATTCAACTCCATATGGCAGGTAAAGAAACAGCGCAGTCTCTATCGTAAGATTACAGACTATTTCTCCATGCTGCTTTTACTTCCTTTGCTTACATTACTTTCGAGCGGTGTATCTATCTTCATGTCCACGTTCTTGAAGAACATTCAGGAATTTGCATTGTTGGCTCCTATCGTAAAGTTTTTGGTGCGCCTAACTCCTTTCATCCTCACGTGGGGAATGTTTACTGCGCTCTATATTTTCATGCCTAACACCAAAGTAAAGTTTAGATATGCGGTTTTCCCTGGTTTATTAGCCGGAAGTGCATTCCAAGCATTCCAATATTTGTATATCGGCAGTCAGATTTGGGTATCCAGATACAATGCTATTTATGGTAGTTTTGCGGCAATACCGATGTTCTTGCTGTGGACACAAATTTCATGGAGCATCTGCTTGTATGGTGCACAATTATGCTATGTGGCGCAAAACTTGCGTAACTTCAGTTTCAGCAAAGAAACGGAGAACATCAGCCGCCGTTATCATGACTTCTTGTGCATTCTTATCATGTCGCTTATCTGCAAGCGTTTCCAAACCGACTTGCCACCTTATACAGCCGAAAGTTTGAGCGACGAGCATAAAATTCCAATCCGTCTTACCACTACTATATTATATGAACTGCAAGATATGCGCATGGTATTCGAAACACCCGTTGACAACGATGACGAAGAAATGGCATATCTCCCCTCGGTAGACATCAACCATATGAATGTAGCAATGCTCCTAAGCCGTCTGGATAGAGAAGGCTCAGAAGCATTCAAGATTGACCGTGAACGATATTCTGCTTCATGGGAAGCATTGAATAAAGCTCGTCAAGATTATTACGAAAGCACTGGTAAGATACTCCTCAAAGATCTTTAAGCATTGAAGTGCATCATACGGCTTAAGTATTTGCCAATGATATCGAACTCGATATTCACTACGCTTCCTACTTGGAATGTATGGAAATTGGTGTGTTCATAAGTATAAGGTATAATGGCAACTTGGAAACTGTCGTCAGTAGGATTACATACTGTTAGACTTACTCCATTGACTGTTACAGAACCTTTATCCACTGTTAAATAACCACGTTTAGCCATTTCCTTGTCGAACTTATATTTAAAAGTGAAATACCAGCTTCCTTCTGCATCCTTAATATCGATACATTCAGCTGTCTGGTCTACATGACCTTGCACGATGTGACCATCCAAACGTCCATTCATCATCATGCTTCTTTCAACGTTCACTTTATCGCCAACTTTCAATAAACCGATGTTGGAACGTTCGATTGTTTCTTTCATTGCGGTTACTACATAAGTACCGTTTTCGATGGATACAACTGTAAGACATACCCCATTGTGTGATACGCTTTGGTCAATTTTCAATTCGTCGACAAACGAACATTTAAGTGTCAAGTGCAGATTTTCCTGATCCTTTACGATACCAACAACTTCTGCATATTCTTCTACAATTCCTGAGAACATATAATCAATTATTAATGGTTTTCTTTTCTGCAAAGGTAACACAAATTCATCCTTTGTCAACTTAATCAACAAAAAAAATATGTTTCGACATAATTTGTATATATAAATGAATATGTCACCCTATAAATCCGTATTTCCGAATGTAAAAAGAGTATTTTTTACCTTTATTTTTTGAAATTTTAAATTATTCCATTATATTTGCACATGAAGTTGTGAAACTTCTAGTAAGAATAGTTTAGTTAAGTCTAGTTTAGTTTTTGTGTTGTAGTAAAGGACCTTGCAAGCGAGCATGGTCCTTTATTTATTTTTAAAAACATATTTTATCATTATATTAGGCATCGATACATATTTTGATTACTTTTGGCAAAAAATTAAACTATATTGCAATGAAAATAAGTAAAATTATCTTGATTGGTGCCTTATTTCTGACTTCATCAGTCAGTGCCCAATCCAATTATGCTAAAGATCCAGAAAGCTGTACCAGTATCATGGTCGGCAAAAAAGCTACAACAGATGGTTCCGTAATTACCAGTCATACTTGTGATAGTTGGTATCGTACATGGGTGGACATGGTTCCAGCTCAAAAATATGAGCGTGACACAACCATGGCTATTTATGACGGTCGCATGCACACTGAATGGATTTCAGACATGACAAAGGTTACCGTTAAAGGTGAAATTCCTCAAGCACGCCAAACTTATGCATTCATGGATACATCCTATCCTTGTATGAATGAAAAGCAGTTGGGTATTGGTGAAACTACCATTACTGGAAAGCGCGAACTGAGAAACCCGAATGGTATGTTCATGATTGAAGAATTACAACGTGTAGCATTGCAACGTTGTACTACAGCTCGCGAAGCCATCTTACTCATGGGTGAACTCATCAAGAAGTATGGTTATGCTGACAGCGGTGAATGTTTGACTATTGCCGATCCGAACGAAGTATGGCATTTCGAAGTATTCGGTGAAGGTAAAGATAAGATCGGTGGTGTATGGGCAGCTGTCCGTATTCCGGATGATCATGTAGGTGTATCGGCAAATATTCCTCGTATCAGCACATTGAACTTGAAGGATAAGAATAACTACATGGCTTCTGAAAATGTTTTCGAAGTAGCCAAGCGATTGGGTCTTTGGGATGGAAAGGAACCGTTCAAATGGTGGAAAGCATTTGGTAACAAGAAAGCATTCAGCGTACGTGAATACTTCATCCTTGACCAATTGGCTCCGTCATTGAAACTTGATTACGAAGCTGAAGAACTTCCATTTAGCGTAAAACCAGAAAAACAAGTTTCTGCAACAGACGTAATGGCTCTTCTTCGCCAAACTTATGAAGGTACAAAATGGGATGTAACCAAGAATTTGAAAGTGGCTGTAAAAGAAAGAGGCAGCGAAAAAGTTGATACAATCATCAGTCCGAAAGCTAATCCATGGATGCGTCCGGATGAAATCAAAATGTTGAAGGGTATCAAGGATGATGCAGTAACTCAAGTACGTAACATTGCCGTTCCTCAGTGTGCATATTCTACAGTCATCCAACTTCGTAGTTGGTTACCTGATGCAGTAGGTGGCATCGCTTGGTTCTCATTAGATAATCCAGGTCAAAGTCCACGTGTTCCAGTATTCTGCGGTGTAAAAGACTTCCCTACTCTCTTTGATATCTGTGGTAATCACCGTTATCGTAACGATGCAGCTTTGTGGCACTATCGTGAAGCAAACAAATTGGCTGCTACTAAATGGGGTACCTATCGTACTGTAATGGAAAAGAACATCAAGTACTTTGAAGAAAAAGGACAACGCGAACTTCCGTTTGTGGAAGCACAATACCAACAGATTCTGAAAGAAGAAGGTGAAGAAGCTGCTAAAGATTTCTTGACTGGATATACTGGTGACTTCTTCGGTGCAACAATTATCCGTTGGGATGAAATGACTCGTGACTATTGGATTCAAAGCCGCTTTGGTCTATAATTTAAATTTTGAATAATTATATTAAATCTTAATCAATAATGAAAACAACTATCCTTACACTTGCCGGATTGCTTTGCTGTGCATCTGGCACATTCGCTCAAGAAGCAAACAAGAGCGGATATCAATTTACTGATGTTGCAAGAATCAATGTAACTCCAGTCAAGAATCAAGCTTCTACAGGAACATGCTGGTGCTTTGCTACCACTTCATTCATGGAAGCAGAATTGCTCCGTATGGGTAAGGGTGAACATGATCTTTCGGAAATGTTCATCGTTCGTCAAAAATACATGAATCAGTTGCAAGACAATTATATCCGTCGTGGAAAAGGTACACTCGGACAAGGTAGCTTGAGTAATGCATTCAAGAACGCATTCAACGAAGTAGGTATTGTTCCAGAAGAAGTATATGATGGTATCAACTACAATTCAGACAAGCATAACCACCGCGAATTAAATCAATATTTGCATGCAATTGCAGAAGTAGCAATCAAAAACAAGCATCGCAGCCCGGAATATGACAAGTTAATCAAGAACTTGTTTGACACCTACTTGGGTGAACTTCCGGCTACATTTACTTACAGAGGAAAGGAATATACTCCGAAATCATTTGCTGAAAGTCTTGGTTTGAAGATGGATGATTACATTGAAATCACTAGCTTTACTCACCATCCATACTATCAACAATTTGCTCCAGAAGTTCCAGACAACTGGGAACGCAAGTTGATGTATAACCTTCCATTGGATGAAATGATTGCTGTAACAGACTATGCTTTGACCAATGGTTATACCATATGTTGGGACGGCGACGTAAGTGAAAAGGGATTCTCTCACAAAAATGGTGTAGCTATCAATCCGGAAGTAAAGAAGACAGAAGATTTGAGCGGAACAGACTTTGCACGTTGGCAAGGTATGGACGAAAAAGCACGTTTGGAAGAAGCATACAAGTTTGCTGCTCCATGTCCAGAAGTCAATGTAACTCCGGAAATCCGTCAGGCTGGTTATGAATCATTCGTAACAACAGATGACCACTTGATGCACTTGACTGGTATCGTTAAAGATCAAAATGGAACTAAGTATTACATTACTAAGAACTCTTGGGGTACAGAACGTAATAACTTTGGCGGTTATTTGAACATGTCAGAAAGTTATGTACGCGCAAAGACTATCTATATTCTTGTACATAAGAATGGTATTCCAAAGGATATCAAGAAGAAACTTGGTCTTTAATTAAAGATAGCATATTTTAAATCCCCCTTATAACAAGGGGGATTTTTTTGTAACTATCCTTCGTTTTTGTCATAAAAAATACAATTATTTTATTTTTTTGTCTATTTTTGCGACCTAATTTTGTTAATGACACAAAAATGAAGAAGAATCTGAAAAAGTGGGTCTTGTTGTTGATGGCAGCAATCACCCTTCCTGTTACCTCTATGGCGCAGGATAAAGTAGAATTTAGTGCTGGTGTAGATGTAGTAAGCGCATACCTTTGGCGCGGTCAGAAACTGGGCAACGCCAGTCTACAGACTACAGCCGCTGTAGCCTACAAAGGTTTCTCTTTCACCGCATGGAGTTCGATTGCCTTCGATGGTAACGACGGTGACGAAATCGATTTTACATTAGCCTATGAAAATAACAATTTCAGCGCTTCTATTACCGACTTTTGGTTGTCGGAAATCGGCAATGAACATACACTTGAAGCTCAGC
>JAFYPV010000154.1 GCA_017559935.1 Bacteroides sp.
CATCGACGGTACAGTAGTAACTGCTATCATGAAGGACATCCAGTTCCACCCAGTAACTGACGCTATCCTCCACATAGACTTCTTGCAGGTAGAAGCTAACAAGGCTATCGTAATGGAAGTTCCAGTACAGCTCGAAGGTTTGGCAGAAGGTGTACGTGCCGGGGGTAAGTTGGCATTGCAGATTCGCAAGCTCAAAGTTAAGGCTTGCTACGAAGCAATCCCTGAACGTCTCGTAATCGATGTAACTCCATTGGGTCTTGGTAAGACTATCAAGGTAGGTGAATTGAACTACGAAGGTCTTGAATTGATCAACGCTAAGGATGCTGTAGTTTGTGCTGTTAAGTTGACTCGTGCTGCTCGTGGTGCTCAAGCTGCTGCAGCTGCTGGTAAGAAATAATTTGATTTACCACTCTAATCCTTTTCAATGAAATATTTGATTGTAGGACTGGGCAATATCGGTTCTGAATACCGAAATACCCGTCACAACATAGGATTCATGGTATTGGACGCCCTCGCAAAGGCGTCCAATCTTGTTTTTGCCGATGGCCGATACGGGTCAACCACCACACTTTCAGTCAAGGGACGACAATTGATCTTACTCAAGCCGTCCACTTACATGAACCTGAGCGGTAATGCCGTGCGTTATTGGATACAGCAAGAAAAAATCGCCTTGGAGAATGTATTGATTGTAGTCGACGACCTCTCCCTCCCCTTCGGTACCCTACGCTTAAAAGGAAAAGGTAGCGATGCCGGCCACAACGGATTGAAGCACATCGCCGAAATCTTAGGCACACAAAACTATGCCCGTTTGCGTTTCGGTATCGGGAATGACTTCCCTAAAGGACATCAAGTAGACTACGTATTAGGAAATTTCACCGAAGAAGACATGAAAACCATGGACGAACGAATGGAAACCGCAGGAAGTATCATCAAGAGTTTTTGTTTGGCTGGTATCAATATTACCATGAACCAATTCAACAAGAAATAACATGGTTGAAGCAAGAATAGATAAGTGGATGTGGGCAGTACGCATTTTCAAGACACGAACCATTGCTTCTGAAGCTTGCAAGAAAGGCCGTATCAGTATCAATGGTGCGCAAGCTAAACCTGCCCGCATGGTAAAATCTGGAGATATAGTGAGTGTGCGCAAACCACCCATCACCTACTCCTTCAAGGTTATTCAAACCATCGAGAAACGTGTAGGAGCCAAGCTCGTGCCGGAAATGATGGAAAACGTAACTCCAAAAGAGCAATACGAATTGCTGGAAATGAATCGGATCAGCGGTTTTATTGACCGTGCAAGAGGAACCGGACGACCAACCAAGAAAGATCGCCGAAGTTTAGAGGAATTTGTTACTCCTGAGTATTTTTCGGATGAAGATGACTTTGATTTTGACTTCGATTTTGAAGAATAAAAATGAAAAGGTGAATGTACCTGAAAGTACATTCACCTTTTTTTACACTATTCCTTATTCAATAGTCAAGATACGAGAAAATCCTGTCAAATCAATAACAGAACGTACTTCACAATTAAGATTACGTAAAATAAACTTACCACCCTTAGCAGTAATCTGTTTATGTGTAGTCAATATAATACGTAACCCAGAACTACTAATGTATTCAAATTTTTCACAATCAAAAACCAACGTAATAGCCGTTTTTCCCCAAATAGGACTAACCACCATCTCCAATTCCGGAACAGTTACAGTATCTACTCTACCTTCAATAGCTAGTACTATTGCATCATTTTGTTCTATGACCTTTACTTCCATAAAATTTATTATTAGATTTTATTTTAAAAATTCAAATGTTTTCCCAAAGTTAATACATTCTTTCCATCAATACGTTGATACTCTACCATATTCATTATTTGACGAATAAGGAAGATACCCAAACCGCCTATTTCTCTTTCTTCTGCCGATAGAGTTATATCAGCATCCGGAGCTTGCGTCGGATCGAATTCCTTTCCAGAATCCGTCAACACAAAAACGAGATTATTGTCTGACATGGTAGCTGTCAAGAATATTTCTTGTTGCTCCTCCTTAGGATAAGCATAGAATATTACATTTGAAACAGCTTCTTCCAAAACCAAATTTAAATTGAATACCAAATCCGGTGCTAAATCCAATTCTTCGCCTAGCTCCTCTATAAAGGTAGCAAGTTTACTGATTTCAGAAATTTCGTTCTTTAATACTAATTTCTTTTCCATACTATCTATTATTTAAGATTTATCTGTAATGAACACACATAATAGTTATATCATCGCTTTGTTCAGCTCCGTCCGCATGCTTGTTGACATCATCCAATACAGCGTCAACAATCGTTTGAGGCATATTTTCTCGTTGTTTGTCCAACAAATACAACAAACGTTCGTCAGAATACAAAGCTTTAGCTATATTCTCTGCTTCGGTCACTCCATCTGTATAAAGGAACAAAGAAGTACCCTTGGTTATGTCACACTCTTGCCCTTCATACGGGAACTCACCGAACAAACCTAATGGTAAGTTAGGCTTCACTTCCATAAACTTAACATCGCCAAAAGAAGCCAACATAACCGGAGCATTATGACCGGCATTACAATATTGCATGTTGCCTGTTTTCAAATCAAGGACACCTAAAAATGCCGTACAGAACATATTTGAATCATTGTTTTCCGCCAATGTATCATTCAATGCAGCCACAATCTCGGCAGGTGTGTGGAAATGGGCAGCTACCGTACGGAACAAACGACAAGTTACCGCCATAACCAACGAAGCTGGAACTCCCTTGCCGGAAACATCACCGACAATAAAATACAACTTGTTATCTTCGATGAAGAAATCGTACAAATCGCCTCCTACCTCCTTAGCAGGAATCAACTTTGCATACAAATCTACATCCTCTCTTTCTGGGAAAGGAGGGAATATTTTGGGAACCATACCCATCTGTATGCTACGAGCAATGCGAAGTTCACTCTCGATACGTTCCTTGCCAGCTGTAGTTTTCTTTAATTCATCAATATAGTCTACCAACGATTTCTGCATGGTTTCAAACGAATCATGCAAAATTCTCATTTCATCCTTACTCTTGATGGCAGGCAATTCAGCTTCGAAATTTCCTTTGGCTATTTCATTAGCCGAACCGGCAAAACGAACCAAAGGTTCTGTTAATCTGCGTACTGTAAAATAACAGAAGCCGGCAAGCAATAATACACCCAAGATTAATACGGTGATTACCCATTTCCATAATCCGTCTATACCTGCAAATATATCGCTATATAAAACAGCCACACATACACACCATCCGGTAGTCTCTACAGGCGCAAAAAACAGACAATATTCATCACCATCGCGGTTGAATCGTGCCATTCCACTTTCACCATTCACCATACGATGCCCAGTCTCCAACATTCCTTTATCGCCTTCCAACAAAGGTCTGGCAAAATAACTTTCGTTCAGAATGGCTTCCATACGGTCGCTCACCAAAAAGGTTCCACCTCGTCCAATCATATAGTTGAATGAATTGGGATAAAGTTTCACTTCGTTCACTTTTTCAGCAAACCATTCCAATGAAATATCTGCTGTAAACACCGCTAACATTTTTCCTTCAGCATCATACAAAGGTAACGAAAAAGTAGCCATTACCATATTGGCTCCTCCAATGTCATAATAAGGTTCACTCCAATAGGGCTTGCCTAAAAGCTTCGGGATTTGATACCAATCCATGTAATGGTACTCATAATCTTCCGTACCCAATTGCTTGCTTTGTATGCCTCCTTGCGCACGATATGAATAAGGTGAAAACAATACGCCTTTCTCTGGATAATAGCTCGGTTCAAAAGCAATGGCACTACCCACGACATGAGAATTGCTTCGAAGCACTTGCTGAGTAAGCTCATACATATAATCCGGTTGATCCAACTTGTCTGTTACCAACCAAGACAAATTCTCCACGGCTATTTCTACTGAGGTCAACACCTTATCTATCTGCAAAAGGGTATTGTTCAATTTTACCTGAGCTTGCTCTACTGCTTCTACAACAACAGTTTGTCTTGCTTGACGGAAATAGCTCCAAAATGCAAAAATAAAAACCGAACCTGCCACCATCAAGATATACAAACTCATTCGCAACGGAAACGAATGTTCTATGATTTTCTTCACTCTCTTCATGGTTTCCCTCCTTTCAGTTTTTCAACGCTCACTGGATCTTGAATATAGTGATGCTTCAACAATAAGTCACCCAATCTCTTTACCATATCAGCATCTAACTGGAAAGAAGGTTTCTCCTCTCCTTCCGCACATTGCAAACGCAAAATTTCTTCTAACATCCAACGCTGATGAATACGATTGGTATGTACATGTTCCTTTTCCGCCCATTTCATAACAATATTCAACGTTTCTTCCGGATGCTCATGTGCCCATTCCCAACCTCTTCGACTCGCTTCTACAAACGCCTGCACCTTTTCAGGATAACGTTTAGAGAATTCAGCTGAAACATAAAGGCCATCTTCCGGGAAGTCATATTCGGTTTCTGTAAAACGAATGACCGGTTTGTCTTCGTGACCGGAAACCTTGATTTGCAAATATTCATTATAACTCATGGCCAATGTAGCATCAATGGCACCACTGATGAACAAATTCGTACCTTCCAAGAAAGGAATCCACTTAATGCCCAAATGCTCTTCTGCATTCATAATGTATGCCAATTCACCGAAACCGGCTTTCCAAACTCCGACCTTCTTCTTTTTCAAATCTTTAATTGTACGAATTGAATCCGAACGCCCTACCAATACCATCGCATTACGTTGAGATGTCTGTAAAACATGAGCCATAGGTATTCCCCGATCGATACCTATGATAGCTTGCGTCAATTGTTGGGTGATTATATCACTACTTCCCTCCATCAAACGATTCAATGCCGAATAGGATGCCGATGGATGTTGGAAATCCACTTCCACTCCTGCATCCTTATAGAATCCTTTTTCTTGAGCCACATAGTATCCTGCAAACTGGCTCTGAGGTGTCCATTGGGGAGTGAATACAATGCGTTGTGCATGCACAATGTATGGAAAAAGAAGAAATCCTATAATGCTCAAAATCACATTTCTCATCCTTTAGTCCTTTCTTTTATTATTATTTTCACTTCAAACCATACACGAATATATAATATTCAAGACTATCATCCATATTCTGATTAAAAGTATAAGTTTCACTTTTTACAACAAACGTTCCTTATTTAGTTCCAAATGAATAAGTTTACGTCCATCTTCATTTGTCGTCTCTTGGATCACGTCACAAAGTCCTTCAATAAGACTCAAACTCAAATCATCCTTTGCTTGCAACGGATCCAAGTACATCTTTTCTTCAAAAGACAATGTTATATTCAACGACATACGCACTTCAGTATCCGACTTAGAAAGCACTAAATCCAATCCATTATCTAACGGAAGCAGATTCAGTATTTCTTCTACAACTAACTGTACAAAGTGGAAAGCCTGACTACCTAATCCAAAGCGATTACAATAACACTCAATACGTGCATTCAATTCAGGACGGTCAAATTGGGCATTCTCTATCCGATAAATCATGTTTTTCTGATAGCTCAAGAAACTACGCGTAGCCGCTTGTTTAGGCGCATATAATAAATCAGCTGGTGATCCTTTTTCGCAAACCTTACCATTCTGCATAAAAATTATACTGTCAGCTATCTCATTTACTAAGGAAATCTTATGTGTAATGATAACCTGAGTTATCTCTTTTTTCAGTTTCCGCATTACATCCATTACCTCAGCTGTAGCAATAGGGTCTAATGCCGAAGTGGGTTCATCAAACAACATCAACCGTGGCTTCATCATTAGGCAACGGGCTATGGCTACACGCTGTTTTTGTCCTGCAGAAAGTTCATTCGGGAACAAAAATGCTTTCTCGCCCAAACCCACTTTCTGCAATTGCTGATAAGCTTGTTCCTCCGCTTCTTTTTCAGAAACTCCCAAAACTTTGATGGGTGCTAATGTCAGATTATGCAACACATTGAAATGAGGGAAAAGATTGAAATCCTGAAAAACCATCCCAATGTAGTTATAGCCACCTGCATTCTTTTGTGTCAACGGACATCCATCAATACAAATACTACCTTCTTCCGGATGTTCCAGCCCAGCAATGCAACGCAACAATGTACTCTTCCCACTTCCCATTGAGCCAATAATGCACATAGTCTCGTTTTTCCCTAAACAAAACGAGACATTATCTAATGCCTTTTTGCCATTATATGACTTAGTAATATGCTTGACTTCAATCATGACAGAAGAATTTAGCATTCAACATCTTAAATATCTTTACTATCGCCGACGACAAGAATAGATAGAGCAACGAAACAAAAAGCAAGGGTAAGAACACATCTTCAGTATGCGCACGAATGCTATCTACCGCTTTTACCAAATCTTTCTGGAAAATGTATCCTGCATACGAAGTGGCACGGAGCAATACTTTCATCTCGCCAATTACCAACGGCAACATGTTCCTGACAGCCTGAGGCAAAATAATTAACCGATAGATTTGCTTAGAAGTAAACCCTAGCATTTTACCGGATTCATATTGCTCTTTCCCCACCTGACCTATATGAATTTTGAATATTCGAGATAAAGACCCCGAAGAATATACTCCCAAAGCTATGATGGAAACAACTACGCCATTCAACAAACCAGAAAAAATCACATAATAGAAAAACATCATCAGCACTACCGCTGGCACATCGTGTATCGTTGCTACAAAACATTGCAATGGGCGATATAACCATTGCAATTTATTATTGATATTCAAATAAGTTAGGAACGTAGCCAACACCAGAGCCCAAATGGATCCAAAGATAAAGATAACCAAAGTATTCTGGAAACCACTTAGTATCAGACTCAAGGCATCGTCGCTCAAGAAATTCCGATAAATCTGTTGTTGCCAGTCTTGCAGCCAAGACATTGATACTCCCCAAATCATATATAACTAAAAAAATTACACTTTAACTATGCCTTGCAAAATTAGAAAAAAAGTTGGATAATAAAGCATATTTTCACTCTTTAGTCCCACGTATTAATCTGCTTTTACAATAGACATTATTATCCGGTAAAAGAAGAATCTGAATACCTCTAGTTTAGAGGTATTCAGATTCTTTCTGATCGACAAATAAAAATAGATTTTTCTCTAATTATTTTCTAAACGGAGCCTTTACGACTTTCGCTTTCAATTTACGGCCACGAACATCGATAAAGATTTCTGAATCGAGAGCCGAATAAACCTTTGCAACATAACCCATACCGATACCAATCTTGCGAGTCGGCGACATAGTACCACTGGTAACTTCACCAATTTCTTCACCTTCTGCATTTACCAATTTATAGCCATGACGTGGAATACCACGATCAACCAATTCAAATGCCACGAGCTTGCGAGTAATGCCTTCTGTCTTCTGCTTTTCGAGGATAGCACGAGCAGTAAAGTTCTTGCCTTCTGCAAACTTGGTAATCCACCCAAGACCTGCTTCCAATGGAGAAGTTGTATCGCTCAAGTCATTGCCATAGAGACAGAAGCCCATTTCAAGACGCAAAGTATCACGAGCACCAAGACCGATAGGCTTGATACCTTCCGGAGCACCTGCTTCGAAGATAGCATCCCAAATCTTCTGACCATCTTCCGGATAGAAGTAAAGTTCGAAACCACCGGCACCTGTGTAACCTGTGTTCGAAATGATCACTTCCTTGCAACCAGCAAATTCACCTACCGCAAATGCATAATAAGGAATTTCAGCCAAGTTCACTGGAGTGAGACGTTGAAGAACTTCAGTAGCCTTCGGACCTTGAATAGCCAACTGAGCCATGCGGTCAGACGAGTTTTCCAATTCAGCACCTACTGAGTTGTGGCTTGTACACCATGCCCAGTCCTTATCAATATTAGCAGCATTTACTACCAACAGATACTTGTTTTCTTCGTAGTGATATACAATCAAATCGTCTACGATACCACCCTCTTCGTTCGGGAAGCATGTATACTGTGCCTTGCCGATAGGAAGGATAGCTACGTTGTTGGAAGTAACTTGTTGCAAGAACTCCAATGCGTTCGGACCCTTTACCCAGAATTCGCCCATGTGAGACACATCGAATACACCCACACCGTTGCAAACGGTCATGTGTTCGTCGATGATACCCGAGTATTCAATTGGCATATTGTAACCTGCAAATTCATGCATCTTTGCTCCAAGAGCAATGTGTGTTTCGGTAAACGGAGTAGTTTTCATTTTCAGTATTATTTAAGGTTATTGTTTTCTTTATCTAGCTGTAAGTTCCGCAATCTTTACTACTACGTTCATGGCCTTTTCCATCGACTGGATTGGCACGAACTCATAACGTCCGTGGAAGTTCAAACCACCGGCAAAGATGTTCGGACAAGGCAATCCCTTGAATGAAAGCTGGGCACCATCGGTACCGCCACGGATGGCCTTTACCTTCGGTATAACACCGACTTCTTCCATTGCCTTGAATGCAATGTCAATGATGTGCATCACCGGTTCAATTTGCTGACGCATGTTGTAGTATTGGTCTTTCAACTCTACGGTTACAGTACCTGCACCATACTTAGCATTAATGATCTCACCCCATGCCAACATACATTCCTTACGAGCTTCGAACTTAGTACGGTCATGATCACGGATGATGTAAGTAATGATAGCTTGTTCTACTTCGCCTTCCACTCCTACTACATGATAGAAGCCTTCGTAACCTTCTGTCGCCTCTGGAGTTTCGTTGCCTGGAATCAAACACATAAACTCATTGGCCACACGAATGGCATTCACCATCTTGTTCTTGGCATAACCCGGATGTACATTACGACCCTTTACGATAACTTTAGCAGCAGCTGCATTGAAGTTTTCAAATTCCAATTCGCCCACTTCGCTACCATCCATGGTATAAGCCCACTCACATCCGAACTTTTCGACATCAAACTTGTGTGCACCCATGCCGATTTCTTCATCCGGATTGAATCCGACACGAATCTTACCATGCTTGATTTCCGGATGCTGTTGCAAATAGACAATAGCCGTAACTATTTCAGCAATACCAGCCTTGTCGTCCGCACCAAGAAGCGTCTTGCCATTGGTTACAATCAAGTCTTCTCCCTGATGGTCGAGGAGTTCAGGAAATTGCGATGTAGACATCACGATGTTTTCTTCTTCGCAAAGCACGATATCCTTGCCATCGTACTTATAAACGATGCGTGGAGTTACACCAAATCCAGTCAAATCCGGACTGGTATCCATGTGGGCAATGAAGCCGATAGTAGGAACCTCCTTGTCTGTATTGGCAGGGAGTGTAGCATACAAATAACCATGCTCATCCAATTCGATTTCTTCAAGACCAAGGTCTTCCAATTCGTTCTTCAAATATTGAGCAAATACCATCTGCTTGGGTGTACTTGGAGTAACACCACTGTTTTCGTCCGACTGTGTGTCGAAACTTACATATCTTAAAAATCGTTCTACAATATTCATATTTTTCCATTTAGATTCAACGAGTGTAAAAATAGGAAAAGAGCCTTGAATTGCCAAACAATTCAAAGCTCTTTTTATGTTAAGATTTCTATTCCAACATTAGAAATGACTAGTACCATCAAAGCAGTGAGTACAAATCTTACATTTCGGCAAACCAATGGCATCGACTAAAATTTCCAATGGATTAAATTTCAGCGAAGTCAAGTTAAAACGTTTACGTATTGCTTCCACCATCTGTTCATACTGTGGAGAACCTGTAGTAGCATACTTATCTAGATCCTTATTTTCATCTCCTTCAAGTTCTTTAATAATCCGACGTGACATCAATTCCAAATCACTTTTAGAAGAGCTGAATCCTAAAAACGGACAACTATAGATTAACGGCGGACAAGCGATACGCATATGTACTTCCTTTGCACCATAATCATAAAGTTCCTGAACATTGTCGTTCAACTGAGTACCACGAACGATCGAGTCGTCACAGAAAAGTACACGCTGACCTTCTAGCATAGTACGGTTTGGAATAAGCTTCATTTTGGCTACCAACGAGCGCAATTCCTGATTAGCCGGAGTAAAACTTCGTGGCCAAGTCGGTGTATACTTAGAAATAGCACGATGATAGGGGATTCCTTTTCCTTCGGCATATCCCATCGCCATACCAATTCCTGAATCTGGAATACCGCAAGCACAATCCACCTCAGAAGTATCCTGCTGTCCCATCTTATATCCTGTAGCAAAACGTACCGCTTCTACATTCTTTCCCTCATAACAAGATACAGGGAAACCATAATAAACCCATAAGAATGAACAAATTTGCATCTGTTCATTAGGTTGACGCATCTGTTCCATACCATTGGAACGTAAACGGATAATTTCACCTGGACCTACATATTTTTCAATTTCATAACCTAAATTAGGGAAACTATTTGTTTCACTAGTCGCAGCATACGCTCCATCTTTTTTACCAATCACAATTGGAGTACGCCCCCATTGGTCACGAGCCACAATGATACCATCTTCTGTCAAGATTAACATTGAACAAGACCCCTTGATTTTACGGAATACGTTTTCAATGCCGTCAACAAAATCCTTACCTTGTATAATAAGCAACGCAATCAATTCTGTCTGATTGGTCTTCGACAAACTCATCTCCGAAAAGTGCATATTCGAGGCTAATAAATCTTGTTCCAATTCGTGCATATTATTGACCTTTGCCACTGTAACAATGGCAAACTTCCCTAGATGCGAATTAATGAGAATCGGTTGAGGATCCGTATCACTGATAACACCAACACCAGCATTACCTTTAAATTTCGAAAGTTCAGATTCAAATTTTGTGCGGAAATAGGAACTTTCTAAATTATGAATAGAGCGCATGAAACCCAAACCTTGAGCATACGTTACCATACCGGCTCTTTTTGTTCCCATGTGCGAATTATAATCTGTTCCGTAAAACAAATCTGTTACGCATTCAGCCTTTGAGACTGTACCAAAAAAACCACCCATACTATTATTATGTATCTTTGTTTTTAGAGTCGCAAAGATAGAAATAAATACGCATACAGATAGTAAGTGGACTTAAAAAAATAGGAGAATATACTCCGTTTTTTCTTTATTTGAGAATTTGAAAGAATTATCTCTGAAGATTTAAAAATTATATGTAGCTTTGTACTTTATTTAAAATACATATCAATATGATTGAAAAACTATTTGGTTTCAATCCGAAAGAAACCACCGTTCGTACTGAAATCATGGCTGGAATTACCACATTTCTGACCATGGCTTATATCTTGGCTGTCAATCCAAGCATTTTGGGTGAAACCGGAATGGACAAAGGCGCCCTGTTTACTACTACTGTTATCATGTCGGCCATTCCTTCCATTTTTATGGGATTGTATGCAAAACTTCCGTTGGCTTTAGCGCCAGGTATGGGATTAAATGCTTTTTTTGCCTATACCGTCTGTTTAATTATGGGATACTCTTGGCAATTTGCCTTGACTGCGGTTTTTTTAGAAGGTATTGCCTTTATCCTACTAACCATCACCAACCTTCGTGAAAAAATTGTTGATGTTATTCCTGCTGCTTTAAAAACAGCAATCAGTGCTGGTATCGGTCTTTACATCGCTTTCATCGGCTTAAAAAATGCCGAGGTCATCGTTGATAACTCTGCTACTTTGGTAAGTTTGGGTAAACTAACTTCCGGTTCCGGTCTTTTGGGAATTATCGGTATCTTGTTAACCTCTATATTATTGGTAAAAAATGTAAAAGGTGCATTATTAATCGGCATCTTGGCTACCACTTTAATTGGTATTCCAATGGGTATCACTAACATCGAGGGAGTGTTCAGTACTCCACCATCCATTGAACCAATCTTCATGAAATTCGAATGGAACAATATTTTTACAGCCGAAATGGCTACCATTGTCTTTACTCTTTTATTTGTTGACCTTTTTGACTGTATTGGTACAGTCATCGGAGTAACGACCCGTGCAAATATGGTTGGTGAAGATGGTAAAATTCCTAACCTAAAAAAAGTTTTTATGGTGGATTCATTATCTACAGCAGCTGGTGCAGCCATGGGTACTAGTACCGTTGCCGTTTATGTAGAAAGTGCTGCAGGTGTCAACGAAGGGGGCCGAAGCGGTCTAACTGCATTCACTACCGGTGTCTGTTTCCTTTTAGCTTTGTTCTTTGCTCCATTCTTTTTGGCAATTCCAGCAGCAGCTACAGCCCCAGTTCTCGTATTAGTGGGATTAATGATGATGAGCAACATTTGGAAAATTGACTTCTTTGACTATAAAGAGTCTATTCCGGCTTTCATCTGCATGATCTTCATGCCTTTAGCTTACAGCATCTCTGATGGGATCCTTTTGGGACACCTTACTTATGTTGTTGTAAACTTTTTTAGTGGAAACAGAAAGAACTTAACTGTCGGCATGTATATATTGGCAGCTATCTTCCTTTTAAAATTCATTCTGCAATAAAAAACGATTATGAAAAAAATAATTTTATCTACTCTTATATTCATCGCTACTCTTCCGATGTTCGCCCAACTAAATGTGCAATTGCATCATGACTTCGGAAATACAATATATGGAAATGATTTGTCTAATCGTCCACATTGGACAGCTACCATCGAGAACTTCAAAGCCGATAAATGGGGTAGCACTTACTTCTTCGTTGATGCAGACTTCGGTGATCAAACCATGAAGAGCGTATATACAGAATTCTCTCGTGAACTAAAATTTTGGGAAGCTCCTATTGCTGCACATATTGAATACAATGGTGGATTGTCAGGTTTCGGAAGCTATAACGATGCTTATTTGGCTGGTGCAGCATGGAACTGGGCCAACAAGGATTTCAGCAAAACATTCTCGTTGCAATTGCTCTACAAATATTTAGCAAACCAACCGTACTGCAACAAGCATAGCTGGCAAATAACCACCGTATGGGGTATCCACTTTGCTAAAGGTCTCTGTACTTTCAGTGGGTATGCCGACCTTTGGCACGATAACAGTGTAACTGGAAATCTGGTATTCAGCAGCGAACCGCAATTTTGGTTTAATCTCGCTGCACTTGAAAGTGTAGACGATGATTTCAAACTCAGTTTGGGTACCGAATTGGAACTTACCAAAAATTTAGTTTGGCCAGCTGACGGACTTAACGATCGTTTCTATGCCATCCCAACCTTGGCAGCCAAGTGGACATTTTAATTGAATCTAATCATTATAAAAAAACACCTATGAATACTGTAGTACAAGTTAAGGACAAGAAATTTGCTCTGTATATTTCAGAAGAGACTATCAAGGCTAGAGTTGAAGAAGTAGCAGCACAAATAGATAAAGACCTCAGAAAGAAAAACCCGCTTTTCCTCGTTATTCTGAACGGTTCATTCGTATTTGCAGCCGACTTGTTGCGCGACATCAATTTCCCATGCGAAATCAGTTTCGTAAAAATGTCATCTTATGAAGGCACCAGCACTACTGGCGAAGTGAAACAGCTCATCGGATTAAATGAAAACGTAACAGGACGTACTGTAGTCATCGTAGAAGACATTATTGAATCGGGCACCACTATGAAGGAAATGCTCCGTATGTTGGGTGAAAAAAAGCCAAAGGAAGTATTTATAACTTCACTTTTTGTCAAGCCAGGTTGTCTGAAAGTTGATTTGAAAATCGATTACCGATGCTTCGACATCGAAGATGATTTTATCGTAGGATATGGTCTTGATTACAATCACGAGGGACGAAACCTGCCTCACATCTATCAAGTCATTGAATAATTCAATCGCCTGAAACGAACAAGTTTCAGGCGATTTTTGTTTCTTTGCTTATAGAAAAGATTTCTAATCATTCATCAATTAAAAAGAAAAATATGAGAATCGAAACAATCAGAAGCAGAGAAATATTAGACTCCCGTGGAAACCCCACAATCGAAGTAGATGTAATCCTTGAAAACGGCATCATGGGCCGTGCATCCGTACCTTCCGGTGCCTCTACCGGCGAAAACGAAGCCTTGGAACTTCGTGACAAAGACCAATCCCGCTATGGAGGTAAAGGAGTGCAGAAAGCTGTAAAACATATCCACCAAATCATTACTCCTGCCCTACAAGGAATGAATGTACTTGACCAGCGTGGAATTGACAAAACCATGTTAAAATTGGATGGCACACATACCAAAAGTAAACTCGGAGCCAACGCTATTTTGGGTGTATCATTAGCCGTTGCCAAAGCTGCTGCAACCTCACTCAATCTTCCACTTTACCGCTATATAGGTGGTGCAAACACATTTGTCATGCCTATACCTATGATGAATATCATTAATGGCGGATCACATTCCGATGCACCGATTGCTTTCCAGGAATTCATGATTCGTCCGGTAGGCGCCAATAGTTTCCACGAAGGCTTACGCATGGGAGCCGAAGTGTTCCATGAATTAAAACAGGTACTGAAAGCTCGTAACCTCAGTACAGCAGTTGGCGATGAAGGTGGATTTGCCCCCTCGCTTAATGGTACTGAAGATGCTTTAAACTGCATTTTGACTGCTATTCAAGCAGCCGGTTACAAACCTGGAAAAGACATTACAATCGGCTTAGATTGTGCTTCATCTGAATTTTATTACGACGGAATTTACGACTATACTAAGTTTGAAGGCCTAAATGCTGCCATCCGTACATCATACGAACAAGTAAACTATTTAGAAGAATTATGTGACAAGTTTCCAATTGATTCAATTGAAGATGGTATGGCAGAAAACGATTGGGAAGGTTGGAAATTATTAACTGAACGATTGGGACATCGATGCCAATTGGTCGGCGACGATTTGTTTGTCACAAATGTAAAATTCCTAAGCAGAGGTATCAAAGAAGGTTGTGGAAATTCCATCTTGATTAAAGTAAACCAAATCGGCACTCTGAGTGAGACACTTGATGCTATTGATTTAGCACATCGTCATGGCTATACTTCCATCATCAGTCACCGTTCAGGTGAAACAGAAGATACCACCATTGCCGATATTGCTGTGGCAACCAACAGCGGTCAAATAAAGACTGGTTCATTAAGCCGCAGCGACCGTATGGCTAAATACAATCAACTACTTCGCATCGAAGA
>JAFYPV010000155.1 GCA_017559935.1 Bacteroides sp.
ATAGCACAAGGGTTCCACCTCTTCCCATTCCGAACAGAGAAGTTAAGCCTTGTCACGCCGATGGTACTGCGTTTGTGGGAGAGTAGGTAGCCGCCGTTTTTTTCGAAGCCTTCGATACAGAAATGTATCGGAGGCTTTTTTTTGTTTTCTATTCTATAATTTTTTTGAACCATTGTCAGATATCCATTGTTTAATTTGTACAAATAACCTTATCGTTTAACTCTAATTAATGAAAGTATGGATGCTGTACAAAATCTTCAACAGGAAAAGTTGGGTAACAAGATTATGGGTATTAAAAGCGCTGGCTGGGTAATCATCGGATGCTTTGTCATTGCTGTCTGTATCTATCAATTTCTTTTAGGAAACCCTTCCAACTTTGTGAACAATGATCCGAATAATCACCCTTTGCCTGGTAATTTCTTAGGTACAATTTATAAGGGAGGTATTGTGGTTCCAGTTATTCAAACTCTGTTATTAACAGTTATTGCCCTTAGTATTGAACGTTACTTTGCTATTCGATCGGCTTTTGGCAAAGGTTCCTTAGTTACTTTTGTCGCTAAGATGAAGGAAGCTTTGGCTGCTGGTGACATGAGTTTGGCTCAAGAACTCTGTGATAAACAGGGTGGTTCGGTTGCCAATGTGGTCAGCTCCACTTTAAGAAAATACGAGGAGGTTGATAAAGACCGTAGATTGACGAGAGATCAGCAGATCTTGGCTATTCAGAAAGAACTAGAGGAAGCAACAGCTTTGGAATTGCCGATGATGGAACAGAATCTTCCAATTATTGCTACAATTACTACGCTTGGTACGTTGATGGGATTGTTGGGAACTGTTATTGGCATGATTCGTTCATTCGCTGCCCTTTCAAGTGGCGGAGGTACAGATTCCATTGCATTGTCTCAAGGTATTTCTGAAGCATTGATTAATACTGCTTTCGGTATCTTGACTGGTGCTTTAGCGGTTATAGCCTATAATTACTACACTAACAAAATTGATAAGCTGACTTACTGCCTGGATGAAGTAGGCTTCTCTATCGTGCAGACTTTTGCTGCTACTCATCGATAAACTTCTTTTAAGTGATATCATTATGGGACGTGCTAGAATTAAACGAAAAAGTACGTATATTGATATGACAGCTATGAGTGATGTCACTGTATTGTTGCTTACTTTTTTTATGTTGACTTCAACATTTATCAAGAAGGAACCCGTGAATGTCATCACACCTGCATCAATATCGGAGATTAAGATTCCCGAAACCGATGTTCTACAGATATGGGTAGAGCCTACCGGGAAAATTTTCATGAGCTTGGACAAACAGCCGGATTTGAAGGCTGTACTAGAAAAAATGGGAGAAGAATATGGCATAACCTTTAGTGCCGAGCAAGAAAAAAAGTTCATTGTTGCCTCTACATTTGGTGTACCCATGCAGCGTATGTCTAATTTCTTGAACCTCACATTGGAAGAACAAGATAAGATATTGAAAACTCAAGGTATTCCTTGTGACAGTACGGATAATCAGTTCAAATCTTGGGTGCGTCATGCACGCTCTGTGAATCCTGATCTAAGAATTGCCATAAAGGCTGATGCTGATACTCCTTATGCGATTATTAAAAATGTAATGAACTCCCTTCAAGACTTGCGCGAGAACCGATATAATCTAATTACTTCGCTGAAGTCTGTATCCGAAGGATAAATGATTGGTTTATGAGTGCGGAAATACAAGATAATGGTGGTAAAAAAGGGAAGCAGAGCAAACAGAAGAAGATGACAGTTCGTGTTGATTTTACGCCAATGGTGGACATGAATATGCTACTGATCACTTTCTTTATGTTGTGTACAACCATGATTAAACCCCAGACCATGGAGTTGAGTATGCCGAGTAATGATAAGGATATTACAGATGACCAAAAAAGTAAGGTAAAGGCATCGCAAGCAATTACTTTATTGTTGGGTGATCATGATAAACTTTATTATTACGAAGGAGAACCGAATTATCAGGACTATACTTCCTTGAAAGAAACGACTTACCAATCGGATGGTTTACGAACGTTTCTATTATCCAGAAATGAATCGGCAGTTCGTCAGGTAAATGAATTGAAAAAGCAAAAGACAGACCTGAAGATTTCGGAGGAAGAGTATGCCAAGCAATTGGCCGAAATTAAAAGTGGGAAAAATACGCCTACTGTTATTATTAAAGCAATGGACGGTTCCTCGTATGAGAATTTGGTCAGTGCTTTGGACGAAATGCTGATTTGTCAAATAGGCAAGTATGTCATAACAGATATGGTGGAAGGAGACCACTTCTTGGTAAAGAATTATGAGACGAAAGGTAGTCTGACGAAAGAAATAGCCATGCAATAAATAGGAGGAATGAATATGTCAAAGATTGATTTAACTTCTCCCGAATGGTGTGAACTGGTTTTTCAAGATAGGAATCATTCGTATGGAGCCTTTAAGATGAGATCGGACTCAAGGAAGCGACATACTTGGGCTATGGTATCGATTATCTTGATAGCTGTGATTGCATCAACCATTCCAACTTTATTGAAATTCGCAGCCTCTGAAAAGGTGGAAGAGAAAATAGTGGAAGTCGCAGTTCTTTCCCAATTGGAAGAACCTGAAGTGAAACAGGAATCCTTCAAGCGGGTAGATCCTGTAGCCCCTCCTCCCGCTTTGAAGAGTTCAATTAAGTTTACGGCACCTGTCATCCGGAAAGATGAGGAGGTAACGGAAGAGGATGAGATTAAGAGCCAGACGGAATTGACTGAAAGTAAGGTCGCCATTTCCATTGCGGATGTAAAGGGAAATGATGAACTGAATGGTAAGGATATTGCCGAACTGAAGGAAGTGATTGTTAAGACGGCCGAGCCTGAAAACAAACCCTATACCATGGTTGAACAGATGCCTCAGTTCCCGGGAGGTACTCAGGAATTGATGGCTTACATTGCTAAGCATCTGCGTTATCCGGTTATTGCTGCAGAAAATGGGGTGCAAGGAAAGGTGTTCATTCGGTTCGTTGTATCGGCAACAGGCTCGGTTGAGGGAGTAGAAGTGGTCCGTTCGTTGGATCCGAATTGTGATAAGGAAGCTATCCGTGTCATTGCTTCTTTACCTAAATGGATTCCGGGTAAACAGAATGGACGCAATGTTCCCGTTTACTATACTGTTCCGATTATGTTTAAATTACAGTAACGATAACACAAACAGCCATGAAAAAGTATATTGCCTTAATGACGATGGTCGGTAGTGCTTTTATGGTGTCTGCACAGATGCCGGCCAATGAATGGACCTACCAAGTGAGTAAGGCAGCCGTTTTGATAAAAACTCAACCGGATGCAGCCGAAGATGCGTTCAATAAACTTTTGAAAGGCAAGAACGGAAAGAATACCAGTCTATTGGTCGAAATAGGACGAGCCTATCTAAGTGTAGGTGATATATCCACTGCATCTGCATATGCTGAACGGGCAAAGGACATAGATAGCCATTGTGCTGATGCATACGTACTGAGTGGGGATATCGCTTTATTGGACAAAAATGTGAACCAGGCTAGCAGCGACTATAATCAAGCTATTTATTTAGATGAGGATTGTAGTGAGGCTTATCTGAAATATGCAGAGGTTTATCAGGGAGTAAATCCACAATACTCCATTGAAATGTTACAACGTTTGGAAGATAAGTTACCTGATGATTCTCGGATTGATAAACAGATGGGAGACATTTATTATGGAATGGGCCAATATGGAAAAGCGATTGAAGCATATGATGAGTATTGGGAAAACGGTATCCCTGGCATACAGGATTTTACTCGCTATGCAACTCTGTTATATCTGAATAAGGAGTTTAATGAGTCTTTGGCGGTTGTTCTGGAAGGTTTGGCTTTGGATATGGACAACGAAGTGCTACAACGTTTGTCTATGTATAACCATTATGAATTGGGTAAATACGAAGAAGGTCTGAAGAATGCGAAACTTTTCTTTGCTTCAAATAATGTGCCTGAATATGTATATCTGGATTATGTCTATTATGGGCGATTGCTGAATCAGAACCAACAATGTGAGGAAGCGGTGGTACAATACGAGAAGGCATTGGAGTTGGATAGTACCCAAGCGGACGTTTATCACGAACTGACTGCTCTCTATGAGAAGAAACAGGATTATCCTCAGGCAATAGCAGTGTATAAACGATACTTGGAAGTGACGAAAGAAAAGGAAGATATTGGTGATCTTTTCCTTTGGGGCCGTTTGAATTACTATGCAGCAACTAATCCCACTTTGAAGGATCAACAGTCTAGCTATCTGGCTGCAGCTGATACTGCATTTACTCGTGTCATGGAATATGCACCGGAGAATTATTTGGGAAGTTTTTGGAGAGCACGTACTCATTCATTGATTGATCCGGAAACTACAGAAGGATTGGCTAAACCTTATTACGAAAGGGCATTGGCTATTTTGGAGCAACATCCGGATACTTCGGTATCTTTGAAAGTGGAATGCTTAAGTTATCTAGGGTACTATTATTTCGTTAAGGAAGATTATCCACAATCGAAAGAATATTGGATAAAGATTCTAGCGATAGAACCAGATAATGAAACAGCTAAAACGGCTTTGGAAGGAATGAAGTAGAATCGTTGTAAACAAAGAGTGTCAGCAAAGAATGCATTTGATTCTTTGCTGACACTCTTTGTTTTTATGGTATAGCCCTATCTGTTTGATTGCGTATCTGTCTCAACAATGTTTGGAACTCATAGACTTTTTCCGGATGTTGTGCAGCCATGTTTTCCTGTTCGGTTGTATCTTCTTTCAGGTAATAGAGTTGGGGAGTGGGATGGTTTCCTGTCTCAATCTTCGGTCCCCATGGAATCATCTTAGGCCCGTCGTGTGGTTCGATGTATTTCCAGTCTATACTACGTATGGATAAAGTTTTGTTGGCGGCTTGTTCTACAATCCAAGGGCGATGACTGTTGTCTGTTCCCAAAAGATTACCTAAGCAGTTTCGGCTATCAATAGCCGACCCTTTAGGAAACTTGGCTTGAATGAGGTGTCCCAATGAAACCATCCAGTCGATTTGTGACATTAGTACATCAGATGTTTTTCCACCTTTGATTTCATCTGGCCAACAAATGATGGCAGGAATGGCTGTCCCTCCTTCGAATGCACTATACTTATTTCCTCTCCATGGTCCGGATGGTTGGTGTCCGTTGAGAAGTTCTTCGGCTTGGTCGGCATATCCGTCGTCCACTACGGCGCCATTGTCACTTGAAAGAATGATTAACGTGTTCTTATCCAAATCCAACTCTTTCAGTGTATTCATCAATTCACCGACACACCAGTCGAATTGGGCGATGGCATCGCCACGAGGTCCCATTCCTGTGACTCCTCTGAAACGTTCGTGTGGGAAGCGGGGAACGTGTACATCGTTGCTTGCAAAGTACATGAAAAATGGTTCGTCCTGATGTTCCTTGATAAATTGAATAGCGTGAGAGGTAATAGAATCAGCGATGTTTTCATCCTTCCATAAGGCTTTCCCACCTCCCTTCATGTAGCCGATACGACCAATGCCATTGACGATGGCCATATCATGACCATGACTGGATTTTTGGTTGTATAATAGTTCTGGATTGTCTTTACCGGTGGGTTCGCCCTCAAAGTTGCGGATATAACTGACCTCGATAGGGGCAGACGCATCATAGTTGGCTACTTGACCATTTTCTATGAATACACAGGGAACTCGGTCGCCTGTAGCAGCCATGATGTAATGATAGTCGAATCCCAAATCTCCAAGTGAGGCAGGTAGCGGAGCATTCCAATCTTGTTCACCAGTTTGGTCGCCTAGTCCTAAGTGCCATTTCCCGAATGCTCCCGTAGCATATCCAGCACTTTTGAACATATCAGCCATGGTGTATTGAGTTGGTTTTATAATCATTCCGGCATTGCCGGCAGCTACATCTGTATTGGGTTTACGCCAAGCATATTCACCTGTTAGTAAAGAATAACGTGATGGTGTGCTGGTTGCCGCTACAGCATGAGCATTGGTAAATCGAATACCTTCCTTAGCCAATTTATTCACGTTGGGTGTTTTTACATTCTTGGCACCATAACATTCCAGGTCGCCATAGCCAAGGTCATCGGCATAGATAATGATGACATTGGGTCTTTTGATGGGTTCAACAGCATGCATCTCATTAGTCGCAACTAATGGTAGTGCGGAAAGGAAGGGTATAAATCTTTTCATGATTCAACGTTTTATGTAGGCAAAGTTAATTTTTTTTTCTTTTATTTTGTATTTGCATTTAAAAATAAAGGTCATGACTCAAATGAAAATGATAAGAAGAATTGGACTGCTCTTGATTGCATTATTGGCAATTCATACAAAGGCTCAAGTGGTAAAACATGAACGGTTGCTTTCTTTCGAGGATGCTCAAGTCCCTTCATTTATTTCAAGTGTAAATTCCAAATTGGATGTCAGTAACGAACATTATAAAGATGGCTCGCATTGTTTGAAGTGGACATTCGAGCCCAATGGAGTTTTGTCTATTCGAAAAGAATTGTTATTTGAGAAAAAAGATCCGACGGGTAAGGATACTTATCTTGCTGCATTTATTGTATGGGTATACAATGAATTACCTCAAGATAAAAAGATTGTTTTTGAATTTCTAAAAGATGGTAGAAAATGTACCTCTTTCCCGTTTGGAATTAATTTTACAGGTTGGCGTGCGGCATGGGTTTGCTATGAACGGGATATGGAAGGCAGTCCAGAAGAAGGAATGGATGAAATCCGAATCGTTGCTCCAGATGTGAAAGGCAGTTTATATTTGGACCATATCATACCAGCGAGTAAGGTGGATGCACGTCAACAAACTGCTGATGTGCAAGTACCCTTTGTTAATAAAGGAACCACCAACCATTGGTTAGTGCTGTACGAACGTTCTTTGTTGAAACCGGATTTGGCATTAATACCAGTCAATGAGAAACAGAAGCAGGATATGCATTTGATAGAACAACGTTTCAAAGATATGTTGTATGTTCCTGGTCAGTTGACGGAAAAAGAATTGGCTAGTATTCGGAGAGAATATGATTCCTATCGGATTATTTATCAGAATGGAAAAATAAGTGGTTTGCCTATCTTTATGGTCCGTCAGGCCGAGGCCTATGAGCGTATGATCCCAGATTGGGATAAAGATATGTTCACAAAACTAGGCATGGAGATGAGTGGATATTTCAATTTGATGAAACGTATTGCAATTGCCTATCACAATGCTTCTCAATCTGTTGCTAAAGATGAACTGAAAGAGAAGTTCATGTCGATGTATGATCATATTACCGATCAAGGTGTTGCTTATGGTAGTTGTTGGGGGAATATACATCATTATGGCTATAGCATCCGTGGACTTTTTGTTTCTTATTTTTTGATGAAGGATGTATTGCGTGAAGCGGGTAAATTGAATGATGCAGAACGTACGTTGAATTGGTATGCGATGACTAACGAAGTATATCCTGAGCCTACAATGAATGGTATGGATATAGATACATTCAACACCAAGTTACAAGGACGTGTGGCTAGCATCTTGATCATGGAAGATAGTCCGGAAAAATTACAATATTTACGTTCTTTTTCCCGTTGGTTGGATTATGGCTGTCGTCCTGCATTGGGACTTGCCGGTTCTTTTAAGAAAGATGGGGCTTGTTTCCATCACCGGAATAACTATCCGGCTTATGCTGTTGGAGGACTGGATGGAGCCACTCAAATGATTTATTTGTTGAGTGGAACAACTTTCAGATTGTCTGAATTGGCGCATGAAACAGTAAAACATGTATTGCTTACAATGCGCTTCTACTGTAACTTGAAGCAATGGTCACTCTCTATGTCTGGACGTCATCCCAATGGCAAAGGCGAGTTAATACCTATCCAGTATGCAATGATGGCGATTTCTGGTACACCAGATGGTAAACAAACCATTGATCCGGATATGGCTGCGGCTTATCTGCGTCTTGTTGCTCCTTTTGAAACGTTGAATGCAGATGCTCCAGATTATCTTCCGAAAGTATCCCAACAAAAGGAATTGGAAATGAAGAGAAGACTGGAAGAAGCGGGCTTTCAGGCGGAACCGGATCCACAAGGTAACCTTGCTTTAGGCTATGGCTGTATTTCCGTGCAACGACGTAAACATTGGGCTGCAGTTGTACGTGGACACTCCCGTTACTTGTGGGCTTCCGAGCATTATTTGCCTGCTAATTTTTACGGTCGTTATTTGGCGCATGGTAGTATGGAAATTTTAACGGGTGTTTCTGGTGAAACCGTAGGATTGATAAGTAGTGGATGGCAAGAAAATGGTTTTGATTGGAATCGAATACCAGGAGTTACCAGTATTCATTTGCCTTTTGAGCAGTTGAGAGCCAATGTCCTGAATGTGGATACTTATTCGGGCATGGAAGAGATGCTTTTCTCTGATGAAGCTTTTGCAGGGGGATTATCCCAAGCTTCTTGGAACGGCAATTTCGGAATGAAGCTACATGAGCATGATAAATACAATGGTTCTCATCGGGCTCGTAAATCCTTTCATTTTTTTGATGATGTGATTGTTTGTTTAGGTACGGATATTGAGAATGAAAACGTGGAGTATCCTACAGAAACGACTGTTTTCCAATTGGCAGCAACTAATTCTGAGCGTCGTGATTATTGGGATACGTATGAGAGTGATGGAAAGATTTATATCGATCCGAATGGTGTGGGGTATTATTTGTCTGATGCTTCTAGGAAAGATGGCCAATTTGAGAAGAATTTTCCTCAGATAACTGTAGGCGAGCGTAGTGTAGAACCGACAGTAGGAGATTGGGTCTCTTTGACTTTGCAGCATGGAAAAGCTCCTAAAGGTGCTTCCTATGAATATGCGGTATTGCCACATACGGATCTATCTTCTTTAACAGCCTTTGCCAGAAAACCGACTTATAAGGTTCTTCAGCAAGACCGTAATGCCCATATCGTACGCTCGTTAGCCGATCGTATAACTTCTTATGTGCTATTTGAAAAGCCGGAACAAATGTTGGAAGATGGTTTGTTGTTGAAAGCGGATACTTCTTGTTTGGTTATGATTAAGGAAAATGCGGGCAAAGTCCTATTGACAGTTGCTCAACCGGATTTGGCACTTTATCGAGGTCCGAATGATGAGATTTTTGATGAAAATGGCAAACGGATTGAGAGAAGTATTTATTCTCGTCCATGGATTGATAATGATAGTGGTGAGATATTTGTAACACTAGTTTTGAAGGGTTGTTGGCGGATTACTGAAACTGCTTACTGTAAACAGGTTGCAGTCAACCAGAAACAAACAGTATTGCGCTTCAACTGTAAAGATGCGGCAAGTTACGATATAGAGTTGCATGCATTGGATTTTGCCTTGGTAGATTAGGAGGAGTAGATGTCTTGCATTTCACTTATAATGGATGATTTGTTTGAGTGAAACAAAAAAGCAGCTGATTATCAGCTGCTTTTAAAGTCCTTTAGTGGACCTGGAGGGAGTCGAACCCTCGTCCAAACGAGGAAGCCATATGCTTTCTACATGCTTATCTCTGCCTTCGGTTTTCGAGTGTAGGCAAGACCAGAGCCACCAACCTGCACCTTAGCTTCTAAAACTTCGGACGAGCCGCGAAGCGAGACTCTACCTATTCCCGATTTTGCTGTGCCGCTTTACCAAACGCTTCGGAACAAGAGCTTTTGAGCGACATCCCGTTTCCGCCACTGTGGCAGAAATAAAGGTAATCTACTGTACTTCGATTACGCTGCGAGAGCATAAGTATTGTTGCCAGATAATAGCTTGATAACTGGGATTAAAGTGCCAATCACCGACGCACTGCATGCTTACATACCACTCCAACCCGCTGTCAAATCCAGTCAAGCCCGTACTGGTATGTGTCATAAAGACAATGCAAATGTAATGCTTTTCTCTATTTGTGACAAATTTCGATGCATGATTTGTGATTATTTAAGGGAGAAGCCGTATCTTTGAGAGGAATAATGAAGTAAATCATGAAGAAAATAATGGCGGGATGTATCGCTTCCTTGTTGTTGGGCGCTTGTACATCCATTAATCAAAAGGAGACTATGGAGAATCTGTATCTCATGGTGGGCAGCTATGCTACACCGCAGGATGAAGGTATCAAAGTTTATGTATGGAACCATGAAGAAGGGGAGGCAACCTACCTCAGTGGCTTGAAGGGGATATCGAACCCGTCCTATCAAGTGGTGTCTGCCGATGGCTCTCGTGTATATTCGGTAGGCGAGGATGAAGGACTTACCTCTACGGCTCATGCTTTGTCTTTCGATAAGGCGAATGGCAAGCTGACTTTGATGAATACCCAACTTACCCATGGAGGTGCACCTTGTTATATAAATATCTGTCCTGACGAGAAGTGGCTGATAACCGCCAATTACATGGGAGGAAACATTTCCATCATTCCGCTTGAAACGTCGGGGCGTTTGAATGAAAACGTCAGTACATTTGACTTTGAAGGCGTAGGCGTTAATTTGGAACGCCAATCACAACCTCACTTGCATTGTGTGGAGTTCACTCCCGATGGCAAGTTCCTCGTAGCTAATGACTTGGGAACAGACAAGATACATGTCTTTCCGTTAACTACCGATGGAGAGTTGGATAAGGAGAAGACTTTTGATGTGGAACTTGAAGCAGGCTCCGGTCCTCGCCACATTTGTTTCTCGAAGGACGGACGATTTGCCTATCTCATCAACGAACTTTCGGGAAAGGTGACTGCACTTGCTTACGATGGTCAAACCTTGACTTCGATTCAATACATCAAAGCCGACACGGTAGGTGCTCGAGGAAGTGCGGACATTCATCTTTCGCCCGATGGAAAATTCCTTTATGCATCGAATCGCTTGAAGGCCGATGGCATTGCTATTTTTTCGGTGAATAATGAAACCGGAATGCTTACAAAGGTAGGCTATCAGTTGACGGGTATTCATCCACGTAACTTTGTGATGACGCCTGATGGCAAGTATCTGCTGGTGGCTTGTCGAGATAGCAATGTGGTTCAGATATTCCGGAGAGATGTAGAAACCGGCTTCTTGGAAGATACGGGAAAGAAGATTGAAACCAATAAGCCTGTTTGCTTGAAGTTTATTGATTAAATAAGAAAGGTGGAGTTTTCGGCTCCACCTTCTTTTGTTTATTGATATTATACGTAAGTTTCCAAGAACTTAGCGTGACCGTTTACAGTCACCTTAACTTCCTTAGTAGTAGCAGCATAAAGGATAGATTCACCAGCCTTAACTTCTACTGAGTTACCTTCGTCATCAGTTACAGTGCAAGAACCTTCCATGCAGATGTGGATAACGAATGAATCGAGTTCGCTGTAATCCAAAGTCATGTCTTCAGTCAAGTCGTAAACCGAAGTTGTGAAGTATGGGCAAGTAACCAATTCCACCGATTCGTTTTGCTTCGGAGTATAGTTAGTGCGATAGTCTTCTTCTACGCTATAATCGATAGCATCCTTTGACAATTCTGTGTGGAGTTCACGAGTGTTACCATCCTTATCCTTGCGGTTGAAGTCATAGATACGGTAAGTTACGTTCGAAGTCTGCTGGATTTCAGCGATGAAGCAACCTGCACCGATGCTATGGATACGACCAGCCGGGAGGAAGAATACGTCGCCTGGTTGAACTGCATAGTCAGCCAATGCGTCGCAGATAGTATTGTCGGCAATCATTGCTTCATATTCAGCAGGAGTGATGCTCTTCTTCAAACCAGAACGGAGGTGTGCCTGACCATTGTTATTGTCGATTACATACCACATTTCAGTCTTACCCATTGAGTTGTGACGAACCTTTGCCAAAGCATCGTCCGGGTGAACCTGGATAGAAAGGTCATCACAAGCATCGATGAACTTGATGAGCAATGGGAAGTTGTCACCGAAACGTTCGTAGTTAGCTTCACCTACCAAAGCACCCTTATATTCTTTTACCAATTCGCTCAAGTTCTTGCCAGCTTCAGCACCGTTAGCAACGACTGATTCATCACCAGGTACATTTGAGATTTCCCAACTTTCACCCACTTGTGGCTGGTTCATATCAAGACCTTTGAATGGAATAATCTTCTCACCACCCCAAATAGTGGATTTTAAAATAGGATTAAATTTAAATGGATACATAAGGTTTATAATTTAAGTTATGATTCTGTTGAAGTACAAAAATAAGAGAAATCTATGACTTTCTATGAAATTTTAATGAAAAACTTTACCTTTGTTCGCATAAATTGAAATTTGATATATTATGAGAAGTTTTGCATCAGATAATAATTCTGGGGTACATCCGTTGGTGATGGAGGCCCTAATGAAAGCGAATACCGGCCATGCCGTAGGTTATGGCAATGATCCATGGACTCAGGAAGCAACCGAGATCGTAAAGAAACAGTTTGCCAATGCTTGCGATGCTTTGTTCGTGTTCAATGGCACCGGTAGTAACACTATGGCTCTGCAGATGATGACTCGTCCGTATCACATCATCTTCTGTGCCGAAACAGGTCATATTGCCGTAGATGAATGTGGTGCACCGAGTAAGGGTACCGGATGTTTCATGCGAACCATCCCGACTCCCGATGGCAAGCTCACACCGGAATTGCTTCAGCCTTATATGATTAACTTCGGCGTGGAACACCATTCTCAACCGGGTGCAGTTTACATTAGCCAATGTACCGAATTGGGTACTATTTATACACCGGAGGAAGTGCGTGCACTTTGCGATTTTGCTCACAAGCATGGTCTCATGGTTCACATGGACGGAGCCCGCATTTCTAATGCAGCTGCAGCTCTTGGTCTGAGCCTTGACGAAGTGTCGGGTGCTTGTGGTGTTGATACCTTGACTTTGGGTGGAACCAAGAACGGCTTGATGGGTGCCGAATGCGTGGTTATTTTTAATCAGGATTTGGTGAAGGAAGCTCGTTATGCCCGCAAGCAAGCATGCCAGTTGGCCAGTAAGATGCGCTATGTGTCTTGTCAGTTCACTGCTTTCCTTACCGATGACCTTTGGTTGAAGTGTGCTAATCATGCCAATCGTTTGGCCAAGAAGCTTCACGATGCGTTGGCAGCTATGCCGGATGTTCAGTTCACTCAGAAGATGGAAAGTAACCAGCTCTTCTTCATCATGCCGAAGGAAAAGGAAGAAAAACTCCATGAAAAATATTACTTCTATTATTGGAATGAAGCTATCGGCGAAATGCGTCTTGTAACTTCTTGGGATACTACTGAAGAAGATGTGGATGGATTGATTGCGTACTTGAAAACCTTATAATGAAATCCCATGAAGATTACATTATTCTATAGCATCTTTATGCTGATGTGCCTGGCTGTTTTGCCTTTGAAGGCTCAGCAACTGAAGTTTGGTGAAGACAAGAAGTTTAAGATAGTCCAATTTACCGATGTGCATTGGATAGCCGATAGCATTGCTTCCGATGAGGCTGGTGTGCGCATGAACGAAGTTCTCGATGCCGAAAAGCCTGACTTGGTAATTTTTACCGGCGATGTAATCTATGGTCGTCCTGCTGATAAAAGTATGCGATGTGCTTTGGAACCGACCATCAAGCGAGGCATCCCGTTTGCCGTGACTTTCGGTAATCATGACGATGAGGTAGGCATGAATCGTCAGGAATTGTACGAATTCATCAAGGACATGCCGGGTAATCTGACTTCTACGGTAGAAGGAATTTCGGGTGTCACTAACTTCATCCTTCCCGTGAAGGCATCGGATGGAAGCAAGGATGCAGCCTTGTTGTATGTATTCGATAGTAATGCCTATTCCACATTGAAGCACATCAAGGGTTATGGTTGGGTGAAGCCTGACCAGGTGCAATGGTACCTCAACGAAAGCAAGAAGTACACCGAATCCAATAGCGGTACTCCGCTCACGGCCTTGTCATTCTTCCATATTCCATTGCCGGAGTTTCATGAAGCTGTGAGCAACGAAGGTTCGTTCCTTATCGGTACCCGCAAGGAGAAGGCTTGTGCTCCGGAAATCAATACCGGCTTGTTTGCAGCTATGCAAGAAGCGGGCGATGTATTGGGCGTATTCGTTGGTCACGACCATGTGAACGACTATGCCGTGTGCTGGAAAGGCATCATGCTTTGTTATGGCCGTTACACCGGTGGCAAGACTGTATACCACGATATGCCGGGTGGAAATGGGGCTCGTGTTATCGAACTTACCGAAGGAGAACGCCAGTTCCGTAGCTGGATCCGTTTGGAAGGTGGTAAGGTTATCAATGATTTCACTTATCCTTCAGCATGGATTAAATAAGAAAAGTGGAAATGGATAATCTTCCCGATTTATTTCTTCTTCACACAATACTCATTGAACACAATACCCGCTACAATCAACACCAATCCGATATAAGTAGTAATCACAATCGTTTCGTGAAGTACCATCGCAATGAAGAAGAGCGATAGGAAAGGAGAGAGGTAGCAAAGCTGATTGATGAGTGCCGGATTCGATGTTATGCGCATGGCAATGCCGAAACAGATAAAAGGAATGGCCATCTCGACCCCGCCTACATACATCCCTGCCAATAATCCGTTGAGGCTCGGAAGACTGATGCCGAATACCGGAATGCTGGCTATCAGATAAAGACTACCGCAAACGAAACTTCCGAATAACGAAACGATGGCATCTACGGAATGTTTGTTTTTATTGTTCACCATCCAATAGGCTGCCCAGAAAAAGGCACTTAAAGCTGCAAGCAAGACTCCTTGTGCGGGAACGCTCATGCCACTCAATTGGCCGGTACCCAAAGAAATCATGACTACACCGGACATGGAGATGACCATGCCGATGTATTTCTTCGATGGAATGGGCTGTTTTGCAAATATGGCCAAGAGGATAAGGAGTACAATGGGCCAGGCATAGTTCACCGGTTGAGCCACTTGAGCGGGGAGCAAATCGTATGCCTTGAATAGAATCAGGTAATAGGCAGCCGGGTTCAAGAAGCCTTGAAAGACCAGTTCCTTCCATTGTTTGCCAGAGAGCTGTTTCACCAATGCCCATTTCTTCTGAAAGGTCAGTACTATGGCAAAGATGAGCACGCTGGTAAGGCTGGCTATCAGCAGCATCTCGAAATGGGTGAGGTAGGTGAGGGCTACCTTAAAGGCGGTTGCTACGGTAGACCAACTGAGCACAGCTGCAAGTGCTAATAGTATGGCTTGGGTATTCTTTTTCATGTCAAATTCTTTTTGGCGCAAAAGTAAATAAAAAGTCCGAGAATGATAGGCACTCCCGGACTTTCTTATCATTTAATATATCAGATGCCTTTTAGAAGCTTGCAGCTGTATCGCTCAATGCTGCATACACGCTACTTACAATACCTAAAAGCAAAATACCTGCCACACAAACCATCAAGCAGAAACGCATCGCGCTACCGTTTTGGAAGGTCGGAATCGGTTGCTCATTAGGTGTGATGAACATAGCCTTAATAATCAACAAGTAATAATACAAGGAAATTACGGTGTTGACCAATGCGATGAACACAATCAAGTAATATCCGCTATTGAAGGCTGCTGCAAATACGAAGAATTTGCTGAAGAAGCCTGCGAATGGAGGAATACCAGCCAACGAGAACAAGGCCAAAGTCATGACCATGGTGAGTTTCGGATTGGTTTGGTACAAACCATTGTAATCTGTCAATTCCAACTTACCGTGAGTGTGGTGTTCCACAGAAGCGATTACACCGAATACGGCCAAATTAGCTACAATATATACAACCATGTAATATACCAACGAAGCCATGCCCTGCGGAGTTCCTGCCAATACAGCCAACATGATGTAGCCGGCTTGCGAGATACTACTGAAAGCCATGAAGCGCTTCAAGTGCTTCTGACGCATCGCAAACAAATTACCGATAGTAATAGTTACTACAATCACAACGGCAAGCATCTTGCTCCATTCGGCAGTCATCGGGCCGAATACTTTCACCAATACGGCCATAGTAGCAAAAGCAGCTGCACCCTTCGAGATAACCGAAAGATAGGCAGTTACGCTGGTCGGTGCACCTTGGTAAGTATCGGCTGTCCACAAGTGGAACGGAACCAAGCTCAACTTGAATGCCAATCCGGTAAAGAAGAACACTAGTGAAAGTATCTGTAAGGGTTCACCATTCAAACCGGCTGGGATGTCTTCGAAATACAGCGTTCCGATGGTACCATAAATCATGGATACACCATACAGCATGATACCGCTACTGAACAAAGCCGAAAGGATGAACTTGGCTCCGGCTTCGGCACTATGCCCCTTGTACTTGTCGAATGCAATCATACAAGCCATAGGTACGGTAGCCAATTCCAATCCCAAGAAGAACAAAAGGAAGTGCCCGGCACTGACCATGAAGTACATACCGATCAATGTGCTGAGTGTTAGGATGTAGAACTCACCGTTCTTGTGTGTCACGTCCTTACGCTTCAACCAGTCGCTGCTCTGTAGGAACACTAAGATGGTACCCAATGTGAGAATGCTTTTCATGACGGATGCTATTGGTGTGGAATGATACATGCCACCGAACAGAACCACTTCATCGGGTACAAGGTTCAGTATCATGTGGATGGTTAACGCAATACAAGCTCCTCGACGGGCAAGGTAACGGTGCTCTTCGGGAAGGAACAAGTCCATCACAAACGTCAACAGAAAAACCGCAATCAAGCTCAATTCTTGATGCATGGATAGAATAGATGTATAATCCATAGTCGTTTACTTGATTAATTGTGAGATAATCGGTTCTACACTCTCGCTAATTAAATCGCTCATCCAGAATGGAGCCATACCAAGACCGGCTACGCAAGCGATGAGGCAGATTACTGCAAAACGTTCATCCCAAGTGGCATCGGTCAACTTCAAATGTTCAGGGTTCTGTACATTGCCATACAGAATCTTACCAACGGTGCGAAGGATATATACAGCTGTAATCACGATACTGGTGGTAGCCACAATGGTACATACGCGATGGAAGGTATCATCGTTTTGGAACGAACCGACAAATACGGTCATTTCAGCCACGAAGCCACTCAAGCCCGGCAAACCGAGGTTGGCCAAACCGGCAATGACATAACCTACAGCCAAGAAAGGCATAATCTTCATCAAGCCTCCCATGTAGCGGATATCGCGGGTATGGGTACGGCCATAAATCATACCGATGAGGGCGAAGAACAAGGCAGTCATCAAACCGTGAGAAAGCATCTGAAGGATGGCACCGGTGCAGGATGTACGGGTCATCATCAACAAAGCGAACAATACCAAACCGCAGTGTGATACTGAAGAATAAGCATTGATATATTTCAAGTCGGTCTGAACGACAGCACTGAATGCACCATAAACTACTGAAATGGTTGTCAATACTAAGAAGAAGTTGCCCCACATTTCAGCACCTTCCGGCATGAGGAACATAGCCACACGGAAGCATCCGTAGC
>JAFYPV010000156.1 GCA_017559935.1 Bacteroides sp.
AACCCTATAAAATTTTGAAGCTATGCCAAGCGGAAAGAAGAAAAAAAGACACAAAATGTCTACTCACAAGCGTAAAAAAAGACTGAGAAAGAACAGACATAAAAGCAAATAAGCATTTGTAGTCTGTCGAGACAACAAAAAATAAAGAACAAACCTGGCAAGCAACAATAGACTTTCGGGTTTGTTCTTTGTTTAAGTAGAAACAACCTATTTAAGAAAAAAAGTGACAAGCGAACTTGTTATTGACGTACAACCCAAGGAAATCTCTATCGCCTTACTTGAAGACAAAGCCTTAGTAGAATTCCAGAAGGAAAACCAAACAGCTTCCTTCAACGTGGGAAACATGTATTTAGGTAAGGTAAAGAAATTAATGCCGGGCCTAAACGCATGCTTCGTGGATGTAGGTTTCGGTAAAGACGCTTTTCTTCATTATCTTGATTTAGGTCCTCAATTCAATTCTTATCAGAAGTATCTGAAGCAAGTCGTCAGCGACCGTAAAAAACTTTACCCTATGGCGAAGGCTTCCATGCTGCCTGACCTCGACAAGGAAGGCACTATTGCCAACACTCTCCAACAAGGACAGGAAGTCATCGTACAAATTGTTAAGGAGCCAATCTCTACAAAGGGGCCACGTCTTACTTGCGAACTTTCTTTTGCAGGACGTTATTTAGTACTTATCCCTTTCAACGACAAGGTATCCGTATCCTCAAAAATTAAATCGAGCGAAGAACGCGCCCGCCTGAAGCAGTTATTGCAAAGTATCAAACCGAAGAATTTCGGAGTGATTGTACGCACCGTGGCCGAAGGTAAAAGAGTGGCCGAGCTCGATGCCGAACTGAAAGTCTTGCTCAGACATTGGGAAGAAATGATAACTAAAGTGCAGAAACACGAAACACTCCCCGCCTTGGTTTATGAAGAAACTAGCCGTACGGTAGGCATGTTACGTGACCTATTCAATCCTTCGTATGAAAACATCTATGTAAATGACGAAAAAGTATTTCACGAAATCAAGGACTACGTTTCGCTCATCGCCCCTGAACGGGCAGACATTGTAAAATTATACAAAGGACAACTTCCCATTTTCGACAATTTTGCCATCACCAAGCAACTAAAATCCTCCTTTGGAAAGACCATCTCATATAAGAGCGGAGCTTACCTCATTATTGAACACACTGAAGCCATGCACGTAATAGACGTGAATAGTGGCAACCGTTCAAAATCCACTAATGGTCAAGAAGCTAATGCTTTGGACGTAAACCTCGGAGCAGCCGACGAGCTTGCCCGCCAACTCCGTCTACGCGATATGGGAGGCATCATTGTTGTTGACTTCATTGATATGAATTTGGCCGAAAACCGGCAGAAACTTTATGAACGCATGTGCCAAAACATGCAAAAAGACCGTGCTAAGCACAATATTCTGCCGCTTAGTAAGTTCGGACTTATGCAAATTACTCGCCAACGTGTACGTCCTGCCATGGACGTAACTACAGATGAAACCTGTCCCACTTGTTTTGGGAAAGGACAGATCAAATCATCCGTTTTGTTTACCGACACGCTAGAAAGTAAAATTGACTACCTGAACAACAAGCTAAAAATGAAGAAATTCACCTTGTACATCCATCCGTACATCGCCGCATATATCAATCAAGGCTTTGTTTCTTTGAAACGAAAGTGGCAGATGAAATACGGATTCGGAATTAAGGTTGTCCCCGATCAGAGTCTTGCCTTCCTTCAGTATAAATTTACTGACACCAAAGGTGAAGAAATAGACATGAAAGAGGAAATCGAAATAAAATAAAAAGAAAGGGAACGATATAGAAAATCGTTCCCTTTCTTTTTAGCATCCAACGAGAATCATTATCTTTGTCGGAAATAATTTAAGAATATGATTACAGAAAACTTACAGAAACTCTATCAACAACATACTGGGGTTTTGGCAGAAGATATCACCGAAATGCCCGCCTCAGGCTCCAACCGTCGTTACTTCCGTTTAACTGGTGTACAAAGCCTCATCGGTGTATACGGCACATCGAAAGAAGAAAACGAAGCCTTCCTCTACATGGCCGAACACTTCAAGAGAAAGACTTTACCTGTACCACAAGTATTTTGTGTATCTGAAGACAAGCTTTTCTATTTGCAGGAAGACTTGGGCGATACATTACTCTTCAATGCCATCGAGAAAGGCCGAATCACCAACTCGTACTCTGAAGAAGAAAAGGAATTGCTTCGCAAGACTATCCGCTTGCTCCCGAGCATCCAGTTTGCAGGAGCCGAAGATTTCGACTTCAACCATTGCTATCCGCAACCGGAGTTCAACCAACGTTCTATCCTTTGGGACTTGAACTACTTTAAATATTGCTTTTTGAAAGCTACCGGATTGGAATTTCAGGAAGACAAGTTGGAAGACGACTTCCAGAAGATGAGCGATGTATTGCTTCGCAGTTCATCTACTACATTCATGTATCGTGACTTCCAAAGCCGCAATGTCATGATTAAGGATGGTGAACCATGGTTTATCGACTTCCAGGGCGGACGTAAAGGTCCTTTCTACTACGACATCGCTTCATTTCTTTGGCAAGCCAAAGCCAAATATCCGGAAAGCCTCCGCGATGAGTTGTTGGACGAATATATCAAGGCCGTATCTAAATACAAGACTATCGACCGCATCCATTTTTTCAGCCAGTTGCGTCACTTCGTCTTGTTCCGCACTTTGCAGGTATTAGGTGCATATGGCTTCCGTGGTTACTTCGAAAAGAAACCGCACTTTATCCAGAGCGTACCGTTCGCCATCGAAAATCTCCGCCAATTGTTGCGTGAAGACTATCCGGAATATCCGTACCTCTGCTCCGTTCTCCGCGAGCTCACCGAAATGAAGCAGTTCAAAGACGATTTGAAGAAGCGCCAGCTTACCGTAAAGGTCATGAGCTTTGCCTACAAGAAAGGCATTCCTAACGACCCAACCGGCAATGGTGGTGGTTTTGTATTCGATTGCCGTGCGGTAAACAACCCGGGCAAGTACGAACGTTACAAGCCATTCACCGGATTGGATGAGCCTATCATCAAGTTCTTGGAAGACGATGGTGAAATCTTCCCATTCCTCGAAAATGCCTATGCATTGGTAGATGCTTCCGTAAAACGATACATGGAACGTGGATTCAGTAACCTCATGGTATGCTTCGGATGTACCGGTGGCCAGCACCGTTCGGTTTATTCTGCCCAGCACATGGCTGAACACTTGAATAAGAAGTTCGGTGTGAAAGTGGAATTGGTACACCGAGAACAAAACATCGAGCACACTTTTGAAGCAACCGATAAATGAAAGCGATGATATTTGCAGCGGGCTTAGGCACACGCCTCAAGCCCCTCACCGACCACATGCCCAAAGCCCTTATTCCCGTAGCCGGAAAGCCGATGTTGGAACATGTCATCAACAAGCTGATAGCTGCCGGAGTAGATGGAATCGTTATCAACGTACATCACTTCGCCCAACAGATCATCGACTTCTTAAAGGAGAAGGATAACTTTGGCATTCAAATTTGGATTTCGGATGAAACCGGCGAATTACTGGAAACAGGAGGCGGAATCAAGAAAGCAGCTCCATACTTCAACGAGCCTTTTTTGGTACATAATGCAGACATCCTCTCGAATTTGGATTTGAAAGTCATGTACGACTTCCATGTAGCCAACGGAAACGATGCCACTCTCTTAGTCAGCCCGAGAAAAACAGTCCGCTATCTACTGCTTAATGAAGAAAACAGATTGTGTGGTTGGGTAAACAAAGAGACCTTGCAAACCAAACCCGAAGGCTTTGTCTATCAACCGGAAATACAAAAGGAATACGCTTTCGGAGGCATCCATATCATCTCCCCTTCTTTATTTAAATATATGGAAGGATGGACAGGCAAATTCTCCATCATGGATTTCTACTTGCAGACTTGCCAGCAGGCCCAATTAGGAGGCTATATCAAAGAAGATTTGCAACTGATAGACATTGGTAAATTGGAAACCCTTACCAAGGCAGAAGAGTTCATTCTTTCTGCCACCAATGCAACAGAATCATAACATACAAAAATAAAAAGTGGCAGACACCTTACAGTATCTGCCACTTTTTTAATTAGCCTTCTTTAATCTTCCAACGAATAATCAATGGTAGTAACTACTCTTATTCGCTTGATATAAGGTGTATTCACATCGCGATTTTCAATGCTGAACTGCCCTTGAATTGCACGACGTATCTTTCCCAATTCGCTATCAGAATCTTTGGAGAACTTCATCGCTGCTTCCCGGGCATTCTTGGTTGCCTCTTCAATCATTTGCGGCTTAATGTCGTTCAAAGCCGTATAGTCAAACTGAATGTTATAGCGGTAATCTCCTCCGGTAATGGCAATTCCTTGCTTCAAAAGCTCACTTTGCTCACTGATAAGACCACGAACTAAATCCACTTTCGTAGAAGTAACGGTGATGACAGTCGTTACATTGTATCGGTACGAAATTGGATTGCTATTATAGCGTTCTGCCTGCATATCGATGATTTCGGGTGCATTGATGCTGATTTCATCTTCGGTAATTCCTTTCTCCTTCAGAAACTTCACAATAGCATCATTGGTCTGACGGATCTTGTTATACAAGGCAGTCAAGTCATTGCCCACTTCCTTATACATCAGGGGCCATGTTACCTTATTGGCAGGAACCTCCATTTCTGCCAATCCCTTAACGGTTACTATACGATCTTTCTCTACAAAGTTATCAATGCCCTTCTTGATTTGGTTACCCATGGCAATCAGCCCGATAGCAATCAGAAAAGCTCCGGTATTCCATTTGCTCATAATTGATGTATTTTAAAAATCATTCGCCAAATTCATTAGCTGCATATTTATCGGCAAAATCCCATTCCGTACCCGCTTGCTTGCTCTTTTTGATGCAAGCAACAATGCGGTAGATTAATGCCGCTATAACAACTATCAGAATTCCAAGCCAAATCATATTAATCAAATAACTTCAATTTATTGGCATTAGCCTCTTCCAACGAAACCAACTTCACTTCTTTCATTTCATTCTTTTGGCGAAGCTCAGCTTGTTCCTGGCGTAAGGCTTGTACATACTCCTGCTTTAGTTCCGGATTCATCAGCTTGGCAGCTACCAAAGCATTCTGCGAAGCGTCCTTCAAATGAATGACCGGACCATCGTATACCGAAGCAATCTTCAAGGCTGTATGTAGCGGAGAAGTAGTAGCTCCACCAATCATGATTGGAATTTGCAAACCGGCACGTTGCAACTCACAAGCCACATGTACCATTTCTTCCAACGATGGAGTAATCAAACCACTCAAGCCCACCATATCCACCTTTTCTTCGATGGCTTTCTGCACAATGGTTTCGGCAGGAACCATTACACCAAGGTCGATGATTTCATAATTGTTGCAAGCCATCACCACCGATACAATGTTCTTTCCGATATCGTGCACATCGCCTTTCACCGTAGCAAGAAGCACCTTACCGGCTTTCTTTGCATCTTCTTCCCGACCGGCTTCAATAAATGGTTGAAGGATGGATACGGCTTTCTTCATGGTTCGAGCTGTCTTTACCACCTGAGGCAAGAACATCTTTCCAGCACCAAAGAGTTCGCCCACCTTGTTCATGCCGTCCATCAACGGACCTTCGATGATATCCACCACCTTAGGGTATTGTTGCATGGCTTCCTGCAAATCGGCTTCGAGATAGTCACCCAATCCCTTGACCAATGCATACTGCAAACGTTCTTCTACCGAACCTTCACGCCATGCTTGTACAGAACTAGTATGACCAACAGCACCCGATGCCGAAGATACCTTCAATGCTTCAGCTGTTTCTATCAAACGCTCTGCAGCATCCGGACGACGATTTAATACTACATCTTCGATACGTTCCAACACATTGGCCGGGATATCACTATAAAGCACCGAAGTAGCCGGATTGACAATGGCCATATCCATGCCTTGCTGAATGGCATGATAAAGGAACACAGCATGCATTGCCTCACGGATATAGTTATTTCCACGGAAAGAGAAGGACAAGTTGCTCACTCCACCACTGACATGTACCCCCGGCAGGTTTTGCTTGATCCATCCAGTTGCTTGAATAAAGTCGACGGCATAATTGTTGTGCTCCTCGATACCAGTCGCTACCGCAAGGATATTCGGGTCAAAAATAATATCATGAGGATTGAAGCCTACCTGTTCAGTCAAGATTCGATAAGCACGGGCACACACTTCAATCTTCCGATCGTACGTATCTGCCTGACCTTGTTCATCGAAAGCCATTACCACGGTAGCAGCACCAAGCTTCTTGATCAATCGAGCACGTTCGATGAACTTTTCTTCTCCTTCCTTCAAGGAAATAGAGTTAACAATGGACTTGCCCTGCAAGCACTTCAAACCCGCCTCGATTACCTCCCATTTGGAAGAGTCGATCATGATAGGTACACGAGCAATATCCGGATCGGACATGATCAGATTCAAGAAGGTCTTCATTTCTTCCTGAGCATCCAGCAAGCCATCGTCCATATTCACATCGATGACCAAGGCACCGTCTTCCACCTGTTTTCGGGCAATGCTCAAGGCTTCTTCGTAATTCTTCTCATTAACCAATCGGAGGAACTTACGGGAACCAGCCACATTGCAACGTTCACCCACATTGATGAACTTCACCTCAGCCGATTGTTCGAGCAATTCCAATCCCGACAAACGGAAGGTTTCCGGAGTCTGAGCAGGCACATGAGGCTTTACCCCCTCTACCAACGGAACATATTTCGCAATGTAAGCCTCGGTTGTGCCACAACAACCACCAATGATATTTACCATGCCCTCATCCAGATACTCCTTCACCTCACGGGCCATATCCTCCGGAGTCAGGTCGTATTCACCCAAACTGTTCGGAAGTCCAGCATTAGGATAAGCACTAATATAATAAGGTGCACGAGCAGCCAACTGCTTCAAGAAAGGCTTGAGTTGCTTGGCTCCAAACGAGCAGTTCAACCCGATGGAGAAAATCGGAGCATGCTGTACTGATGCCAAGAAAGCATCCAGTGTCTGTCCGGACAACGTACGGCCACCGGTATCCGATACCGTGACGGAAAGCATCAAGGGAACTTGTCTGCCCAACTTGTCCATGGCTTCCGTTGCAGCATAAACCGCAGCCTTGGCATTTAGCGAATCGAAGATAGTTTCTATCAAGATGGCATCCACCCCACCTTCAAGCAAAGCCTCCATCTGTTCCTGATAAGCCTCCACCAATTCATCGAACGTAATGGCACGGAAAGCCGGATTATTCACATCCGGACTCATGGAACAAGTCTTGTTGGTAGGTCCCACCGAACCGGCCACAAAGCGAGGCTTCGCCGAATTTTTGGCCGTATATTCATCGGCTATTTCGCGGGCAATCTTGGCAGCTGCCAAGTTGATTTCGCGACAATAGTCTTCCACATGATAATCGGCCATTGATATACGCTGAGCATTGAAACTATTCGTTTCAATGATATCTGCCCCCGCTTCCAGATACTTTCGGTGAATGTCATGTACAATATGAGGGGCCGTCAGACACAAAATGTCGTTGTTCCCCTTCATCTGTCCGGGTTGCTCCACGAATCGGGCACCACGGAATTCTTCTTCTGTAAGATTGTATTTTTGTATCATGGTTCCAAGAGCACCATCCAGTATCAGGATACGCTCTTGAACCAATTCTTGTATAGTAGCCATAACTTGTTATCGTTTAAACATACGGTCCATTTCTCTGCGGTCGTCCTTTTCCTTGATGGACTGACGCTTATCGTACTGCTTCTTACCCTTGGCCAAGGCAATGACCAACTTTGCCAAACCTTTCTCGTTGATGAAAAGTCGGGTTGGCACAATGGTGAAGCCCGGATTCTTTTCAGCATCCAGCAGCTTACGGAGTTCCTTCTTGTTCAGCAGCAACTTACGTTCACGGCGAGCCACATGATTGTTGTACGACCCATAGAAATATTCGGCAATGTGCATGTTCTTCACCCAAAGTTCACCACGCACAAAGTAGCAATACGTATCAACCAAGCTTGCCTTTCCCAAACGGATGGATTTGATCTCTGTACCTGTAAGTACGATACCGGCCGTATAGGTTTCTACAAATTCGTAATCAAACGAAGCCCGCTTGTTTTTTATATTAATAGGTGTAGGTTTCATCAGTTCAAAATAAGAGATAATTTATCAAATATGACTGCTATCAGACTTGGACATACAATGATAATCAAAGAAGCAATCAACGAATAACGTGTCAGTTCCTTTTCTTTGACCCCCATTAAGGTTCGTGCCCCTTCGTATACAACAAGTACCGTATAAAATTGTAAGATCCAACGAAGAATTGAAATTGAAAATAATCCCGTTATAATGTCAAGAACAAAAGTTACGACCATTGCGTAACCCACAAACTGTTGATTCAACTCCTTTTCGTCCTCTCTTCCCAATAACTGCTTACCTAAAAGATTAGTTAAATAAGAGGCCAAAAAGAATCCTCCAAACAAAGAGACAAAAATAGCACAACAACGAGTCATTGCTACATGAAATGCAGAAACCCCAGCTGTATTTCCAATAAAGGTACCAATAAACACCGACAACCCGCATAGTCCAATCATCGGATATACAAAATCACTTATAACCTTTTTCTCATTACCCTCTGTTTCTATTTCATTCCAAGCTTTGAGCGGTGAAGAAATCAACAGAGCTGCTCTATTAAATAATTCTTTGTAATTCAATGTTCAATCCATTAAAGTTTATTAGACAAACCGCAAAGTTATAAAAAAAACATTAAGATATTAAAAGTTTTGAATTATTCTTTTAACTCAATTCTTTTATGTAATTTTGCACCATCATTAAAACAAAAGAAAAATGAAAACAACATTAAAACTTTCCAATTTATTAGTTGCAATTGCATCTGTATTTACTCTTAGTTCTTGTTTGAGTAGCAGCAATAATGAAGATACTGTTTATGCAAACTATTCATCATACGTTACCATTGCAGGTGATAGTAATATGGGTTATACTTTTTATTCTGATTTTGGATGTATTTTAAGACCAACTTCGGCAAGTATACAAGAAGTACTACCAGGATTAAGCAATTCAAATGCCAAACGAGCATTTGTAGCCTTCAATCTTATACCGGAATCAGAGAATGGAAAGAATTTGGAAAAAGGAGCTATCTACGACATTACAATTGTATCTTCCAATTATGCTAACTATGGCATTCCTACTTATAACACCTTAGAACTTTCTACTGTTGAATCTGACTCTTTGATTACAAAAAATAAATACATTCAGAAAGTTGATCAGAATATTTGGGCAGTAAATGGTTATGTAAATGCATTAATGACATTGAACTACCAACAAAACAAACCGTTTTACATCAGTGCTTATTATGACAAAGAACAAGATATCGTTCCAGAAACAAATACATTCTATTTAAACCTCTATTATAATAATAATTCTGACGACTACAATGCGCAAGGACAAGCCGTAATTAGTTTCGACCTTCCAGAAGAAGTTGCCGGAGAATTCTCTTCAGACTCTATAAACATTGTATTGAAAGCTATCACTAATTATGACGACAACATATTGCAAGAAGTTGGCAATTGCCGCATGGCCATAAGTGATTTCTACACACCTAGCTTTTAATATATATCCATAAAAAAACAGAAAGGTCTGACTTTTGTCGGACCTTTTTTTATTCAATCATTTCCTACTAGTACTCATTTTTCAGAATTAATTTTTATCTTTGACCAATCAATATATAAAAGAAAAACACATTTATGGAAGAATTTAACCCTTGGACTATATTTGTCGATATAGGCATCATCTCTCTCCTTTTATTAATAGGGAAACTGATGCGAGTAAAAATTAAATGGATACAAAAACTATTCATTCCCCCTAGCCTTTTGGCCGGATTTATTGGATTAGCTTTAGGTTCCTACGGATTTAACATTCTCCCTTTATCCAATCAAACAGGCACTTATGCCGGTATCTTGATTGCATTTATATTCGGAGCGCTTCCACTCATTTCACAGAAGGCCAAAGGAAACACCTCCGAAATAGGTTCCATGTGGGTATATTCCCAAGCTGGACTCCTATTACAATGGGCATTCGGCGGTTTATTAGGTTTATTGATACTCAACCAAATTTGGCCATTAAGTCCAGGATTTGGTATCACCATGCCAAGCGGTTTTTGTGGAGGCCATGGTACAGCAGCTGCCATCGGACAAGCTTTCGAGCAATTAGGATTTGATGAAATTCTGACATTAGCTATGACAGCCGCCACCTTTGGTATTGTCGCTTCTGTTATTCTCGGACTTATTTTTGTAAAATGGGGAACCAAGAACAAACAAACAGCTTATTTAGCAGACTACAACGCTTTACCTAGTGAACTCCGTACAGGATTACTTCCTAAAGAGAAACGTGAAAGCATGGGAGAAAGTACATGTTCATCCATTTCCATCGATTCACTTTCATTCAATTTGGCTATGGTATGTGCCATCGCATTGGGTGGTTACGGCATTAGCAAATCAGCAGTTCACTTCATGCCTGGATTCGAATTGCCCGTATTCAGTTGCGCTTTTGTAGTTAGTATCATTCTTAAAAAAATACTCGACCGTACTGGAGCAAGTGAATCTCTCTGTCCGCAAACCATTAATCACATCAGCGGAGCAATGACAGACTATTTAGTTGCTTTCGGCATTGCTTCTATTAAGATATCTGTAGTTATCGAATACATTGTTCCACTTGTCATTCTATTGCTTTCTGGATTAGCTGTTACTTTAATTTATGTTTTCATAATGGCAAGAAAACTGATGAGAGAATGTTGGTTTGAGAAAGCGCTTTTTACATGGGGATGGTTTACTGGTACTATGGCTATGGGAATTGCTCTTCTAAGAGTGGTTGACCCAAAAATGGAAAGCCGTTGTTTAGATAATTATGCCTTAGCCTATCTATTTATTGCTCCGGTAGAAATATCACTAATTACATTTGCTCCTGTAGCATTTACCAACGGATATGGCTTATTATTCTCCGGTATCTGCCTAATTGCTGGATTAAGCGTAATTGCAATAGCATATTTCAAGAAAAGAGAACTTTCATCATCTCAGGTGAAAGCTTTCTGGCTCGGATTTGCTCCCAATTCCTGGACAGGCCTTTTTGATCATCTTGTTTCAAAAGGCTATACCGAAGGTGATATCTA
>JAFYPV010000157.1 GCA_017559935.1 Bacteroides sp.
ACTATACCTCCGAAACAAAAATAATCCGAAACTGTCCGCCTCAGGTGTCCGAAAACGAATAAAGTGTCCGTTTTCGGACACCTCTATTTTTATTAAACCTCTGATAATCAATAAAAGAATGTTCTGGCACAGTTTTTGTAGTAGTATTGATAAAAACGTACGATTATGAACATACAAAAAATGATAGTAATGATGGTGATGATGGGAAGCAGCCTTTGCGCCATGGCGGAAAACAAAGCTCACATACGCCCCATCACCTTGAACGAAGCCATCATGCTGGCCCGTGTACAGAGTGTCAATGCTGCCGTGGCATTGAACGAGTTGAAAACCGCTTATTGGGAGTACCGCACCTTCCAGGCCGACTTGCTTCCGGAGGTCAACCTATCGGCTACACTCCCCAGCTATGCCAAAAGTTACAACAGCTACCAACAGAGCGACGGGTCATATACCTTCGTGCGGAACAACTATATGCAGATGTCGAGCGCACTCTCCATCGACCAGAACATCTGGCTCACAGGAGATAAGCTCTCGCTGAATACCTCGCTGGACTTCATGAAGCAGCTCGACGGGACGAAAGATGAACGGTACATGTCCGTACCCATCGCCCTGACCTTGAACCAGCCCATCTTCGGCACCAACACCTTCAAGTGGGACCGACGCATCGAGCCGGTGCGTTACGCCGAAGCGAAAGCAAACTTCCTGAGCGAAACGGAGGAGGTGACCATGACCACCATCAACTATTTCTTCAACCTCCTGCTGGCGAAGGAAAATGTAAGCATTGCAAAACAGAACCTGGAGAATGCGGAAAAACTATACGAAGTGGCAAAGGCCAAGCGAAAAATGGGACAAATCAGCGAGAACGATGTGCTCCAACTGAAACTGAACATGCTGAATGCGCAATCGGACCTGACGGATTACGAAAGCTCACTGAAGAGCAACATGTTCCAACTCCGTTCGTTCCTGGCACTAGGCGAAGACGAAGAATTGGAGCCCATCCTGCCGGAAGAGATTCCAACCATGCTTGTAAACTATCAGGACGCACTGGAGAAGGCCTTGGCCAACAATGCATTTGCACACAACATCCGTCGCCGACAACTGGAAGCCGACTACAACGTGGCGAAGGCGAAAGGTAACTTGCGACAAATTACCCTCTTCGCCCAAGTGGGGTTCACGGGTACAGGCGAGCGTTTCCAAAATGCTTACGATCCGCTGAAGGATAACCAGATAGTAGAGGTGGGGTTCAAGGTACCTTTGCTGGACTGGGGCAAGCGTCGCGGACAAGTGAAGGTGGCGAAGAGCAACCGCGAAGTGGTGCAAAGCCGACTCCGCCAGGAAACGATGGACTTCAACCAGAACCTCTTCATCTTAGTGGAGCAATTCAATAATCAGCGTGCCCAACTGAACATTGCCGACGAAGCCGACCAAATAGCCCAACAACGATACAAGACAAATGTGGAGACGTTCATGATAGGACGCATCAGTACCCTCGACCTGAACGATGCACAGGTAAGCAAGGACGAAGCCCGACAGAAGCACATTAGCGAACTCTTCTACTATTGGTATTATTATTACCAGTTGCGTAGCCTTACTCTTTGGGATTTCGAGAAGAACACGAACATTGATGCCGATTTTGAGGCGATAGTGAGACGATAAAAGTATTGTACTTTCATATAAAAACATTATCTTTGCACCATTATGATACTAGTAATTGACGATGATATTTCAATCCGCACCTCGCTCAGTTTCATGCTGAAACATGCGCACTACGATGTACAAGCCGTTGCTTCTCCTAAGGAGGCGATAGCCATCGTACGCACCACAGCACCCGAACTGATATTGATGGACATGAACTACTCGCTCAGTACCAGTGGCGACGAAGGCATCACGCTCTTGAAACAAGTCAAGCTATTCCAACCGGATACTCCGGTCATCCTCATGACAGCGTGGGGAAGCATCAATTTAGCTGTAAAGGGAATGCAGGCAGGAGCACAAGACTTCATCACCAAGCCTTGGAACAATGCTGCCTTGATGCAACAAATAGAAACGGCACTGGCACTGAACACCAAGAAAAAGACCGTGGAAGAAACGGTTCACGAAAAGAAGGGAAAATTCGACCGTAGCCATATCATCGGCAAGAGCAAGGCACTGATGGATGTATTGAAAACCATCGAACAAATTGCCGACACAAATGCTTCGGTGCTGATCACCGGAGAGAGCGGTACGGGAAAGGAACTCATAGCCGAAGCCGTACACCGTAACAGTACCCGTGCCAAGAAACCGTTTGTAAAGGTGAATTTGGGCGGTATCTCGCAATCATTGTTCGAGAGCGAAATGTTCGGTCACAAAAAAGGAGCGTTTACGGATGCATCGTCGGACAGAATAGGACGCTTTGAGATGGCCGACAAGGGAACCATCTTCCTGGACGAACTCGGCGAACTGGATTTAAGTTGCCAAGTAAAGCTACTCCGCGTCTTGCAGGAACAAACCTTCGAAGTGCTGGGTGATAGCCGGCCACGAAAGGTGGACATCCGCGTGGTGAGCGCCACCAATGCCAACCTGCAAAAAATGGTAAAGGAACGCACCTTCCGCGAAGACTTGTTCTACCGTGTCAACCTCATCACCGTACACTTGCCAGCACTCCGCGAACGTCGGGAGGACATCCCGCTATTGGTCCGCCACTTTGCCGACAAGCAATGCGAAGCCAACGGACTTCCAAGGGTGGACTTCACACCGGAAGCTATGAAGTTTCTGCAAAACCTCCCTTATCCAGGCAACATCCGCGAATTGAAGAACTTGGTAGAACGCACTTTATTAGTATGCAACAAGAAGACTTTGGATGCCAATGATTTCAAGACACAGGTAGTGCTGCCAGATGTAAAAACGACGGACCAGAATGACATGACCTTGGACGAATCGGAACGCCAGCAGATATTGAGAACTTTGGAGAAATATGACAACAACTTGACACAAGTAGCAACAGTCTTGGGGCTCACCCGCCAAACTTTGTACCGTCGGTTGGAAAAGCATAATATCAAGATTGAAGCATGAAACTGAAACACCTCTTCTATATTCTGGCATTGCTGCTGGTAACCGTATGGCTATTGGTGCTGTTCATTGCGACCGAAGAATACGGATGGAAGTTTTATGTTATAGAAAGTGTCGTCACCATAAGCATCATTTACTTGGTGTACTTCTATCGGAAAGTCATCAAACCATTGAACTCCATTGCCGGAGGGATGGACTTGCTTCAAGCACAGGATTTCAGTAGCCGGTTATCGCCAGTAGGACAACACGAGGCCGATCATATCGTTTCCATCTTCAACCGCATGATGAACCAGTTGAAAGAGGAGCGCCTCCGTCTGCGCGAACAGAACCACTTCCTCGACCTGCTCATCAGCGTATCGCCCATGGGTGTCGTCATCCTCACGCTTGACGAACGGATCTCGATGGCCAACAAGGCAGCCTTGGATTTCTTGGAAGAAGGACAGGAAGAGGACATTTTGGACAAGACCATAGACGGGCTTTCGGGTGCTTTGGCAGAGGAATTGGCACGCATCCCCAAGGATACTACTGTAACCATCCGACTGAGTGACTCACGCATCTACCGTTGCGCCCATCTCTCCTTCATCGACCGGGGGTTTGCCCATCCTTTCTATTTGATAGAGAGCCTCACTTCCGAGGTAATGAAGGCCGAAAAGAAGGCTTACGAAAAGGTTATCCGGATGATTGCCCACGAAGTAAACAATTCCGTGGCGGGCATTACCTCTACCCTAGATACCATAAGCGATGCCTTGCAAACCATGGACAATACCGAGGACATCTGCGAAGTGATGAAAGTGTGCATCGAACGGAGTTACAGCATGAGTAAGTTCATCACCAACTTTGCGGATGTAGTCAAAATTCCAGAACCTCAATTGCAGGAAGTACATTTGAACGACCGGGTAGAAGCATGCAAGCGTTTCATGGAGCATATCTGTCAAGACCGGCACATCAACTTACAGATGGATTTATGCGAAGAGAACCCCATCGTACAGATGGATACGTCACTCTTTGAACAGGTCCTTATCAATATCATCAAAAATGCAGCGGAAAGCATCGGCAACGAAGGACAAATCATCATCCATACATCAAATTCGCCCACAATGCTCGAAATAGGTGATACGGGCAAAGGTATCAGTAAAGACGTGGAAGCCAAGCTATTCACCCCATTCTTCTCGACTAAACCCAACGGGCAAGGTATCGGTCTCATTTTCATCCGCGAGGTGCTGATGAAACATGGCTATACTTTCTCACTACGCACATATCCGGATGGAATCACCCGCTTCCGCATTTGTTTTTAATTTCCTTAGGATTTTGAAAGAATAATCCTTACCTTTGGGCGAGTTTCTTTCAAAACTAAAAACAATGAAAACAATACCCGCTTTTGACATAGCGGCCGACTACGACCGCATCCACCGGATTTTTCCTGCGCATAAATCCTCGCCCGTCATCGGACTGACCGGAAACTTCCGTGACTCAGATTGCACTTTGGCCGAAGGTTATTACCAATCCATCTTGAAGGCCGGAGGTACTCCGTTCATCATTCCTTGTTACGACAACACCGATGCGCTCATCAACACATTGGAACACCTGGACGGTATCCTATTGACGGGGGGCGCCGACATCAATCCGTTGTTCTTGGGCGAAGAGCCCATTAAGGAACTGCATGGTATCAATCCCCGTCGTGACAGACAGGAGTTGTTGCTCACCAAGCTGGCTGCCAACAGACAGATTCCTATTTTGGGTATCTGCCGAGGTATCCAAACAATGAACGCTGCATTCGGTGGCCCGCTTCTGCAAGACATCCACGTACAGATGGAAGGTACCCGTATCAAGCATAGCCAGGACTTGGAACGCAGTTATGCCTCGCATACGGTTTGTCTCGAGGAAGGTTCATTGCTTCACGAATTGTTTGGCACCGATACGATTGCTGTGAACTCGTTCCATCACCAAGCGGTGAAGGAGGCAGCACCAGGATTCCGTGTCTGTGCCCGTGCTACGGATGGAGTCATCGAGGCAATGGAATCTACCGAGTACAAGTCGATGATAGGTGTACAATGGCATCCAGAGTGTTTCATTCTGAGAGGCGATGAATGTATGATGCCACTCTTCCATTGGCTCATACGCGAGGCAACTTCGTTCAAGGAAGCCAAGCGTCTGCACAATCGCATCCTTAGCCTCGACTCGCATTGTGATACACCGATGTTCTTCGACCAACAAATAGACTTCGCCAGCCGTGACCCAAAGATTTTGGTGGACCTTCATAAAATGACGGAAGGTCATCTGGATGCCACTATCATGGTGGCTTATCTGCAACAATTGGGGCTGAGCGACGAGGACCTACAGGCCGCTACAGCCAAGGCCGACCGTATTCTGAATGAAATCGAAGCAATGGTAGCCAAGAGCAATCCGTATGTAAATATTGCTTACACCCCTGCCGATCTCTACCGATTGAAGATCGAAGGTAAGAAGGCCATCATGCTCGGCATCGAAAACGGGTATGCCATCGGTAAGGACATTACCAACATAGAGCGCTTCCGCCGTCGGGGTGTGGTATATATGACCCTCTGTCACAATGGCAACAACCAACTTTGTGGCTCCGCCCGATACAACGACGATAACCTAGGCGTAAATGCCTTTGGCGAACAAGTGATACAGGAAATGAACCGGGTGGGTATGATGGTGGACATCAGCCATGCTGGCGAACAGACGTTCTACGATGCACTCAGCATCAGCCAAAAACCGATTGTGGCTTCGCACTCTTCATCGCGTGCCCTCTGTAACCATCCGCGCAACCTTACCGATGCACAACTGAAAGCTCTTGCCGACAAGGGTGGCGTGGCGCAAGTGACCTTATATAATGGTTTCTTAAAGGAACAGGGGACAGCAACCATTCAAGATGCCATTGCACACCTCAACCACATGGTAGACGTCATGGGCATCGAGCATGTAGGCATCGGTACGGATTTCGATGGCGATGGAGGTATCATCGGTTGTGCATCGGCTTCCGAACTCATCAACTTCACCCGTTGTTTATTGAAGGAACGATATAGCGAAGAGGATATCCGTCGCATTTGGGGAGGAAACTTCTTGCGTGTGATGGAGGAAGTACAAAATATTTCTTAACTTTGCGCATTCTTAATTTCAGGCAAGGACAAGTTCCGTAAAATCCGTGTAATCCGTGCCAAATAAAACATCATGAACAATGAAAATAAAGAACTTATTTATCGCCCCAATCCTCTTGCTCGCCCTCACCGGAGTGGTAGCCTGCGGAAATAGCAAGAAGACAGACGATACCCAAGCAACTGAAAAGAAAGTAGTCATCAAGGCTCCTGCCTTCGATGCCGATAGCGCATTTGCCTACGTCAAGGCACAAACCGACTTCGGGCCTCGTGTTCCGAATACACAAGCTCATAAGGATTGCGGCGCATACCTCGCTCAACAACTGGAAAAGTTCGGAGCGAAGGTCTATAACCAATATGCAGACCTCGAAGCATGGGATGGCACCATCCTGAAAGCACGTAACATCATTGGAGCATTCAATCCCGATAGCAAAAAACGTGTGATGCTCTGTGCCCACTGGGACAGCCGCCCGTATGCCGACTATGACGCCAACGAGAAAAACCACAAGAAGCCGATTGATGGTGCCAACGATGGTGCTAGCGGTGTAGGTGTTTTGCTCGAAATCGCCCGTCAAATTCAGAAGCAGGCTCCGACCATCGGTATCGACATCATTTTCTTCGATGCCGAGGACTATGGTACACCAAAATGGCATCAGGGTAGCTACAAGCCA
>JAFYPV010000158.1 GCA_017559935.1 Bacteroides sp.
AGAGAAGTTATCCTATATTATAGTTGGATAGCGTTACCTCTGCTTTTAATAGTGGCATGTGTACTTACCAAATGGAAAAAGCCTGTTTCTCTTTGGTTCAAGGGATTGTCGGTTATCCTTCAACTGATTGTAGCCATTGTAATCCTTTACCAAGGAAACGAGAAATACAATTCTCCTTCATTGAGTCAAGTGAAAGAGCTTGACCATTACAGCCGGAGCCAACAATGGGATGAAATCGTGAATTTACAACTTTCCTCAAATAGGAACCTTTTATTGGCTTGTTTCAAGAATCTAGCCATGGCACAAAAGGGAACATTGGCTGATAAAGGATTATATAACAAGGAAATAGGGAATAAAGGGCTATGGCTGGATTGGGATCAATCTGCTACGGTAGGTACGCTACTCAGCGACTTGTATTATGCCATGGGACACATCGCTCTATCCCAACGTTATGCTTTTGAAAGTGTCATTGCCTCTGAATGGAAGGTCAACCCTTATCTGTTCCTCCGACTCATACAGACCAATTTGATCTATGGTCATTACGACATTGCTAAAAAATATATTCACCTCCTGGAAGATACCCGCTATCAGGAACAGGCCGACATGTATAAGAAGTTCTTGTATAACGATGCTATGGTGGAACAAGATCCGGAATTAGGAGGTAAGCGCAAGGGTATTTCTGGTACCAAAGGATTATCGGAAATGAATGGATTACCGAATGACTTGCTAGAGATAGCTACTGCTAACCCTGAAAATAAAATTGTCCTTGCCTACTTGGGCATGTATGTCCTTTTTGAAAAAAACATTCCTCTGTTCCAGAAACTCATTGAAGACTTTTACCAAACACCCGGTTTGAAGCCAATGCCAACTCTTTTTCAGGAAGCGATTATCATATCCTATGAAAATCAACCGGAAATATGGGAAAAATACGGCATAACAGAAGCCACTCAAAAACGTTTCAAGGAATTCAAGAAAATAACTATTGATAACCAAAGAAATCCGGCATTAGCCCACAAACTAAGAACCGGATATGGAAATACTTATTGGTATTATTACATTCATCATAAATAGCAATCAAATGAAACACTCATTACGATATATATTGTTAGCTATATTCGCTTCTGTATGGACAGCTTGTTCACATTCCGTAAGCGAACCCCAATCAGCTACCTCAGTAAACCAGATACCGGATATCTTTCCAGACTATGTGGATGTAACCATTCCTACGCAAATAGCACCGTTACGGTTCATGCTTCGTCATGCACCACAGGAAGCGATTGTCAGTATCTCTATAGGTAAAGAAAAAATCGTTTGCGAAGCATCGGGTGAAAAAGGGTTCCTGATTAATGAAAAGCAATGGAACAAGATGCTGGAAGCTGCTGCCGGCAAAGAACTGGAAGTGAAAGTATACGAAAAAAAAGGAGAAAACTGGCAAATGTACCAACCTTTTCATTGGTATGTTTCTCCAGATCCTATAGACCCCTATCTCGTTTATCGTCTCATTGAACCGGGATATGAGCTTTGGAACCAAATGGGAATCTACCAACGTAGTCTGGCTGATTTTGAACAAACGGCTATCATTTCCAACAAGTTAACCAGCCATAACTGTGTCAACTGCCATAGCTTCCCCAACCAAGACCCGAATCAGATGGTAATGCACATGAGAGGACAAGGAGGCGGTACATACCTTTTCCAATCGGGAGAAATCACCAAGTTAAATGGGAAAATCAATGAGCAAATCCCTTCATTGGTTTATCCGTCTTGGCATCCGTCCGGCGATTTCATCGCTTTCTCTACCAATCAAACCCGACAAGCTTTTCATCTCAATGACGACAACCGAATTGAAGTGTTTGACTATGCATCGGACGTATTTGTGTATGATGTGAAGAATAATCAAGTCATAACTTACCCACAGCTATTCTCAGATCAGGCATTCGAGACTTTCCCTCATTTCTCACCCGATGGAAAAACGCTCTATTTCTGTTCTGCAGAAGCTCAAAAAATGCCAGAAGACTATCAGAAGGTGAAATACAACCTTTGTTCGATATCATTCGATCCAAGCACACGTACTGTCGGTAACCAAGTAGACACCATCTATAATAGCAAGGAGACCGGAAAAAGCGTTTCATTTCCGAGAGTCTCACCTGATGGAAAATTCTTGGTCTTCACTTTATCGGATTACGGAAACTTCTCTATCTGGCACAAAGAAGCCGACTTGTATCTTGCCAACTTGCAAGACGGTAGTATCATGCCTTTAGAAGCAGCCAACAGTGATCATGTAGAGAGTTACCATTCCTGGAGCAGCAACAGCAGATGGTTGGTCTATAGCAGCCGCCGTATAGACGGATTGTATACCCATCCTCACCTGATTCACATCGATGCGAAAGGGAAAGCGGATAAGCCTTTTATCTTGCCGCAAAAGAATGCTTCCTTCTACTCCACCTTTATGCAATCATTCAATATTCCGGAGTTTGTAAAAGGACCGGTAGAATATTCGACTCATGATATCGCCAACAGCACTCAAAAGGAAGGAATGAAAATCGGAATACATAAATAAAACTTAGATTATAACAATGGGAGAACTATATACCATATTACCTTATATATTGCTATCAGGCACATTGACGTTGATTGTCATTTACCAGGGCTTTCGATACCGGAAATCCAAGAGCCAACTCCAAGCGTTACTTGAAACGGAAAAGGAAGAAAGAATCCGTATGGAAGAATTACTGCAAACGATCCAGAATGAAATGGCAGAATTGCAGAAAAATTCCCAACAGGAAGAATCAGAACCTCTGCCGATGACAGCCAACAACAACGACCAACGTTTCTTGGAACACATCAGTACTATTCTAGAAAAAAATTTGGATAATCCTGATTTTATCATTGATGAATTTGCACGTGAACTAGGTCTTAGCCGTACCGTTTTTTACAGCAAATTCAAATCTCTCACCGGCATGACACCGAATGATTATGTCATGAATTATAAAATGAAACGTGCCACTCATTTGTTACAAAATCATCCGGAATTACAGATTACAGACATTACTTATCAATTAGGTTTTTGTTCTCCACGCTACTTTAGCCGATGCTTCAAAATGCAGTTCAACATCACTCCAACCGAGTATCGAAAGCAGTTAAATGGGCAAGAAAACGCATAAAAGTATCGAATAATTCGTAAATTTTCCGTTTTAGACAAAATGTGCACCTCAAACGGACAAAAAGACTCTTTAGCAATTCTTAAAAAAACGAAATTTGGACGATAAAAAAATTGTCCTCAACAATCAATAAAGGACTAAACCATTAAATTAATCAATTAATCTATTACTTATGGAAAAAAAACAATCATTTCCATCTGTCAAAAAGATGTTTGCGGGAACATTGTTCCTGGCATCTGTGAGCATGGCATCAGCCAACTCTAACGACATCGGGATTGCAATGCCCGAATCTGACCTTATTGTTGCTTCTCCACAACAAAGTAAAGTAACAATTACTGGTAAAGTAACTGACGCATCAGGTCCTATCATTGGTGCAAGTGTAGTACAAAAGGGTACAACAAACGGTACTATTACCGATTTCGACGGTAATTTTACTTTGGATGTTCCTACTGACGCAACTTTGGTTATTAGCTACATCGGTTACAAAGATCAAGAATTCAAGGTTGGTAACCAACGTTCATTTAACATTAAATTGAGTGAAGACACTCAAGCTTTGGAAGAAGTAGTAGTTGTAGGTTATGGTACACAAAAGAAGGTGAACTTGACCGGTTCTATCGCTACTTTGGATACTAAGACTATCGAGGCTCGTCCTGTAACAAACGTTTCTCAAGCATTGGCAGGTATGGCAGCCGGTGTGACAGTTACATCATCTAGCAACCAACCTGGTAATGATAACGCAGATATTAAGGTGCGTGGTCAGGGTACTTTGAACAGTTCTTCTCCATTGATCATCGTTGATGGTGTAGAAGCTGGTATCAATACCGTAAACCCACAAGATATCGAATCAATGACCGTATTGAAGGATGCTGCTTCAGCTGCTATCTACGGTTCTCGTGCTGCTAACGGTGTTGTATTGATTACTACCAAGAAGGGTAAGGAAGGTGTTATGAAGGTTGACTATAACGGTTATCTTTCATTCGCTTCTATCCGTAAGACTTTGACTCCGGTTTCAAACTATGCGGATTACATGGAATACATCAATGAAGGTTTCAAGAACAGCGGTAAGAGCGCTCAATTTAGCCAGGAAGCTATTGACACATGGCGTGCTGATGCTGGTAAGAACCCATTGTGGTATCCTAACACTGACTGGGTAGACGCTACATTCCAAAATTCAACTGCACAAAACCACTCAATTTCTATGAGCGGTGGTACAGATAAGATCCGTTTCTATGGTTCATTCGGTTACAGCGATACTCCGGGTGTAATGGAAAACGCAGGTTATACTAAGTACCAAGGTCGCGTAAACTTGGATGCTGATATCAAGCCATGGTTGAACGTTGGTATGCAAGTAAGTGGTTATGTAGGTGACATGGAACCAGCAGGTAAATATGCAGATTCTGGTACAGCTGTAGACGATACCTTTACTTATGCAGCAGCAACTACTCCGGGTATGGTATTCGTTGCTCCTGACGGACGTGTCGGTGGTATCGCTAACCCAGAAGATGACTCACAAACAATGGTAAACAACCCTTATAGACGTGCATATGCAAAGGATGGTAATATCCGTAAGAATAATATCAATGCTCGTTTCTACGGAACCATTAAGCCATTCAATGGATTCTCGGTTACAGCATCGTACAACTATCAATTGACAGACGAATATCGTAGCTTCAAGCCAGCTTGGGTAGATTCATGGGATTTCAAGAATGAAGTGGTTATGACAACCAACAGAACTACAGCTGAACAAACTTCATTGAGCAATTACAATGCTAAGGTAGAACGTTACTTCAACGATGTAGTAGCACGTTACAACCGCAAGTTCTTCAATGATCAGTTGGATTTCAGCATCATGGCAGGTGCCAGCCAAGAAATGTACCGTTCTTATAACTTCAATGCTAGCAGAAAGGGTTTGATTGACTTGTCATTGAACACATTGAGCGCTGCTACAGGTGAATCTAGCGCATCAGGCGGTTACACTGATTGGGTAATGCATTCTTACTTCGGCCGTATCAACTTGAGCTGGGCTGACAAGTATTTGGCAGAATTCAACCTCCGTTCAGACGGTTCTTCACGTTTCCAAAAGGACAGCCGTTGGGGTTACTTCCCATCAGGTTCTTTGGCATGGCGTATCGACCAAGAAAACTTCATGGAAGACTTGAAGGATAAGGGCTTGAGCAGCTTGAAACTTCGTGCATCTTACGGTGAATTGGGTAACAACTCAGTAGGTAACTATGATTCACAAGCAACATATGCATTGTCAAACTATACTTGGGGCAACGCATTGGCAACCGGTATGGCTATTACATCTATTGCAAACGCTGCATTGTCATGGGAATCAACAGCAGTTACTGACTTGGGTATCGACTTCGGTTTCTTCAACAACCGTTTCACTGGTACTATCGACTACTTCCACAAGAAGACTAAGGACATCTTGATTAACTTGCCTGCTCCAGCCGTACACGGTACAGCTTCTATTCCTAAGTCAAACAGTGCAATCGTAGTTAATAAGGGTGTGGAATTCACATTCGGATGGAACGATAAGATTGGTGACTTCCAATATGGTGCAACAGCTAACTTCAGCTTTATCAAGAACAACGTAGAAAAGTTCAAGGGTAAAGACCTCGGTGGTCAGTCTTTGAGCGGTGCTAACTTGATTTGGGAAGGTCATTCAATCAACTCACAATATTTGTTGCGCGTAGACCGTATCCTCCAAACTGATGAAGATATGAAGTTGGTTCAGGCTATGATTGACAACGCTCCTGATGGTAAGAATCCATTTGCTGCATTCGGTAAACCAGAAAAGGGTGACTTGCTTTACAAGGATATCAATGGTGACGGTATCATCGACAACAACGATAAGGAAATCGTTAGTGATGGTCCTAACCCGAAATTCCAATTCGGTTTGAACTTGAACGCTGCATGGAAGGGATTCGACTTCTCTATGTTGATCCAAGGTTCATTCGGTGCAAAGGTTTATTGGCAAGGTGCACAATTCAATACTCCGACTGTACGCTACGGTTACCAACTTAACAAGGAAGTGGTAGAAGGTCGTTGGTATGAAGGTCGTACCGATGCAACTTACCCACGTTTGTTGGATTATCAAAAAACTATCAACACTCAAGTTAGTGACTTCTATTTGGAAGACTTGAGCTTCGTGAAGATTCGTAACATCCAGTTAGGTTATACTTTGCCAAAGGCATGGACTAACGCATGTCATATTGACCGTGTACGTATCTACGGTAGTTTGGAAAACTTCTTTACTTTCACCGACTACAAGGGATGGGATCCAGAAGTTAGTGGTCTCGGTTACCCAAGCATGAAGCAAGCGGTAGTTGGTCTTAACGTAACCTTTTAAATAGATAAGATTTATGAAAAAATATAAATTATTTTCAGTTTTAGCAACAGCTGCTGCATTTACTTTCTCGATGAGCAGTTGTTACGACTTGGAAACAGCTCCGGCTGATAAGCCAAGTGCAGCTACATTCTTCAAGACACAGGCTCATGCAGACCAAGCCATGGCTGCTGTGTATAGTGCCATGCACCTTGACCATGCGTTTGGTTTTGAATTCGCATTGGACTGCTTAGGCGGTATCTCAATGGGTTATGACGGTCCTTCTTTCCAAACATTCTCAACTGGTAATTATACCGGTACAACCGGATATTTGACTAACAAATGGTCTCATAATTACGAAGGTATTACACGTGCCAATAACTTCCTTCAAAATATTGACGGTGTAGAAATGGATGAAGCTTTGAAGGAACAATACAAGGCAGAAGCTCGTTTCATGCGTGGTTTGTTCTATTGGAACTTGACTCGTTTCTTTGGTGGTGTACCTTATTACGATGAATCTCTGAATGTAGGTAAGGATTTCAACAACATGATGAATCCTCGCGAAACAGAAGATGCTGTTAAGGCTAAAGTATTGGCTGACATGGAAGCTGCAATCAGTAGTTTGCCAGATGCATGGGACAAGGCAAATTATGGTCGTGCTACTAAATGGTCTGCTTTGGCATTTAAAGGTAAAATCTTATTGCACCAAAAGAAGTATAGTGAAGCAGCAACTTGCTTTGAAAGCATTGTAAACAGCGGTAAGTTCGCACTCTACTCAGACTATGCTAAACTTTTCAAGCCAGGTACAGGTGATGAAAGTAGCGAAATGATCTTTACAGTACAGAACATCGGTGGTGTAGGTATGAACTTCGGTATGCCAATGTGTTTCTATATGGGAACTCGTTCTTCATACGGTAGCTGCTGGAACAACGTGATGGCATCTAATACATTCGTTGAATCATACGAATGGAAAGATGGTAAGCCTTTCGACTGGGAAGAAGTTATCCCTGGATTCACTACTAGCAATGATGTAAAGAAAGCAACATTCCGCGCAGTATTGGAAACTGGTAATAAAGCTGTAAAAGAATATCCTGCTGCAAAGGAAACATTGTTGGAAATGTATGAAAACCGCGACCCACGTATGGCTGCAAGCCTTATCCTCCCGTATACTGAATACTTAGGATGGGATGGTGGTAAAGCGTTCTTGAAAGAATATGTAGTAATTCCTACACAAGTCCCAACAGGTAGTAAACTACTTGTAGTAAATGGTGGTAAAGAACAATATCTATGGCGTAAGTTTGTGCCAGAAGCAGATGAAGGTGGTATCAACAACCGTGCAGATACTCCGATTAACTTCCCATTGGTACGTTATGCTGACGTATTGTTGATGTTGGCTGAATGCTACAATGAAATGGGTGGCAAGTTGAATGATGCAGTTGCTTTGATTAACCAAGTACGTGCTCGCGTTGACATGCCTGCAATTAACAACGGTGATGCTTGGATGGCTGCAACTACTAAGGATGAAGTATTCGCACGCATCAAGCACGAACGTGCTGTTGAATTGGCTGCTGAAGGTCACAGCTGGGACGATATGCGTCGTTGGGGATTGTTTGAAACTTTGGACGGTAGAGAAGAATGGTCTATCACTGGCCAAAAGAGAGAATATACTCGTAAGGTTACTTCTCGTGACTACTATTGGCCAATCCCAACTGCAGAAATTGAAAAGAACACTGAATTGACACAAAATCCAGGTTGGTAATTTGGATTTATTATCAATAGGTAATATTTAATAAAACTCTGGGCGGTGGTCCTTTTCCAAAGGCCCAGCCCAGAGTTCTTTTTTTATAAAAACATGAAGCATCCCATCCATATACAATCAGGTTTCCTAGCCATGATGCCAGCATTCATGATAGCCTGTTCTCCTCAACCCAAGGAACCGGAATACCCTAATGTGATTTATATCTTTCCAGACCAAATGCGTAACCATGCAATGGGATTCTGGAACGAATCCGGATTTCAGGATGCTATCAACTTTACAGCAGACCCTGTACATACACCTAACCTCAACCGTTTTGCCAAGGAATCGGCAGTCTTAACCTCTGCCATGAGTAATTTCCCGGTAAGCAGTCCACATAGAGGTATGTTATTAACGGGTATGTTCTCCGAAAATAGTGGTGTTCCACTCAATTGTAACTCGAATCGTCCTATTAGCAATCTTCGGGAAGATGCAACCTGTATCAGCGACGTATTCAGTCAAGCAGGATACAATTGTGCCTACTTAGGCAAACTACACGTAGATTACCCTACCCCTAATGACCCGGCTAATCCTGGTCAATATGTAGAAAATCAAACACCCGTATGGGATGCCTATACGCCACCTACACGTAGACATGGATTTGACTATTGGTATTCATACGGAACATTCGATGTACATAAGAATCCCCATTATTGGGATACACAGGGTATCAGACACGATATCCATGAATGGTCTCCCAACCATGAAGCTGACAAAGCCATCTCCTATCTTCGCAATGAAGGAAATGTGCGCGATCCTAAGAAACCATTCTTCATGATGATCAGCTTCAATCCTCCTCACAGTCCTTACCGGTCTACAGATGACTGTATGGAAGAAGATTACAACCTTTATAAAGATATTCCTATAGACCAACTTTTGATTCGTCCTAATGCCGATAAGACGATGGAAAAGGCAGAAAGTACTCCTTATTACTTTGCTTCGGTTACAGGAGTGGACCGCGCCTTCGGACGTATCATGGAAGAATTAAAAAGATTGAATCTGGATAAGAACACCCTGGTTGTCTTTACTTCGGACCATGGAGAAACCATGTGCAGCCAAGGTGTACAAGACCCCAAGAACAGCCCCTATGCAGAAAGCATGAATGTGCCATTCTTGATTCGCTATCCAGAGAAGATCACCCCTAAAATAGACAAAGAGTTAATCCTATCCACCCCTGACATCATGCCTACAATTTTAGGACTTTGTGGATTGGAAAACAACATACCCACTTCCGTAGAAGGCCGTAACTATGCCGGTCGCTTTATGGATAAAGATTACTCCACCCCTCTGCGCGAGGGTGCTTTATACATCCGCAATGTAGATGGTACCAAAGATGAAAACGGAAAGGTACAATCTTATTTCCCGGTTGCCCGTGGAATCAAGACTCACCAATATACATTGGCGATTACCATTGACAAGAAGAACAAGCAAATCAAGAATGTATTGCTGTTCGATGATTTGAACGATCCATACCAATTAAATAACCTACCTTGGGAAGAACATAAAGAACTGGTTCAATCACTCTGTAAAAAAATGGTTCCTCTATTGAAGGAAGCAGATGACCCTTGGTACAAGGAACGAATATTAAGCGAATTGATACCTTATTAACTAAAACCATTTATACTATGAAAAGACATTTATATATATTGACTTGTTTGGTGTTCTTTACAACCATGCAAATGTATGCATATGAAGAACGAAATCTGTTACAACAAGTAGCCGATCTGGCCAAGGTTAAAGAATCATTGGTTATGAATCAAGATTGGGTGCCTTTTCCAAACTACACAGACCGTGCCGGATGGGATCAACTGTTCGGTGAATACAAGGAAACAACCATCCAAAATGGTGAAAAATATTTGAACCATGAATGGCAGGTTATCAAAGCGACTGATTACTTGGAATATGAGCGCTCTGGAAATCGTCAAATTATGGAAAAGCCTCACAATGAATATAGACAAGCACTCGGTTCATTGGTGGCTGCAGAACTAGCAGAAGGAAAAGGTCGTTTTACCGAAGCCATCATTAATGGAGTATTCTTCCTTTGTGAAAATTCTTCATGGGCTATTTCAGCACATACCAATAGTCTTCAAAAAAGACATCGCGCCATCCCTGACCATCGCGAAGACATTCTTGAAATCAGACAAGGGGACGTGGCACAAATGTTGGCCTGGACTTACTATTTCCTGAACAAGGAATTTGATAAGGTCGACCCTATTATATCCATTCGCTTACGAAACGAATTACAAAAAAGAGAACTCGATCCTTATTTGAAACGTACCGATTTTTGGTGGATGGCTTTTGAACATTCACCGGGACATGTAATCAACAACTGGAATCCATGGTGTAATTACAACGCACTAACTTGTTTCTTCTTATTAGAAAACGATAAGGAAGTGTTGGCAGAAGCCGTATATAAGACGATTACTTCTGTAGACAAATACTTGAATCATGTCAAAGCCGACGGTGGTTGTGAAGAAGGTCCAACTTATTGGGCACATGCTGCAGGCAGACTATTCAATTATCTCCACATGTTGTCATTATGTACCAACGGCAAGATTTCAATCTTCGATCATCCACAAATCCGGAACATGGGTGAGTACATTGCTCGTTCATACATCGGTAATGGATGGGTAGTCAATTTTGCTGATGCCTCTCCACGCAATGACTGTGATCCTTCCCGCATTCATCGATATGGTACAGCCATAAACAGCGATCTGATGAAAGGATATGCTGCAGCATTGGAAAAGGAAAGCCCAATCACTCCAGGTATCAATTGGATGGACATGTTCAATGGTTTGGAAATCATACGAACCATGCCACAATTGAAGAATGAAACACTGGCCTATACTCCTCCTACCTATACTTGGTATCCGGAAACAGAATTCTGTTACCTGGATAATCAGAAAGGTATGTACCTGGCAACGAAAGGGGGCTTCAATAATGAAAGTCATAACCATAATGATGTAGGTACATTCTCATTATACATCAACAGCCATCCGATTCTCATTGATGCCGGTGTAGGTACCTATACACGACAGACATTCAGTGGTGAACGTTATAAGATTTGGACCATGCAAAGTAACTACCATAATCTTCCGATGATTAATGGAGTACCACAGAGTTTCGGCTCTGAGTATAAAGCGACCGAAGTAAAGGCCAATCAGAAAGCCATGACTTTCTCAACAAACATTGCAACAGCTTACCCAGAGGAAGCCAAGGTTGAAAAGTGGACACGCTCTTACCGTTTAGGTTCCAAGAGTCTGAAAATTGAAGATACTTTTTCTTTGAAAGAAACTGTTGCTCCCAATCAGGTCAACTTCTTGACATGGGGCAAAGTAGATATTTCACAAGCTGGTATAGTAACCATCGAGGTTAACAATGTAAAAGCTTCGTTGAAATATGACAAAGCTTTATTCGATGTAAGTATCGAAACCATCCAATTGGATGATCCCAAACTATCCAATGTATGGGGCTCTGAAATTTATCGCTTGTCATTGACAGCCAAACTACAAACCTTAAAGGGTAAATATACATTTACCATATCCAATATGCAATAAAAAGACAAACCTAAAACCTTAAATACCATGAAAAAACACTTTTTATCATTTGTATGCCTCATCATCGTTGCAACCCTGCAACTACAAGGTGAAGAACGGAATTTCCTGCAGAAAAAAGCAGATATTGCCAAGATTAAGGAAGTATTGGTCATGAACCAAGAATGGGTACCTTACCCTGATTATACCGACCGTGCCGGATGGGACGAGTTGCTGGGCGAGTTTAAGGAATCCATTATCAAGAATGGGGAAAAATACCTGGACTATGAGTATAAAGTAATTAAAGCTACCGATTATCTAGAATATGAACGTTCTGGTAGCCGGGAAATTATGTCTAAACCGAGCAGTGCCAACAATACAGCTGTCAGCGCATTGATAGGAGCCGAATTGGCAGAAGGAAAGGGCCGTTTCATCGAGCCCATCATCAATGGGGTATTCTACCTTTGCGAAAAAACCTCATGGGCCAGTTCAGCACATACGGCCGCTTATCAGAAGACACGCCGCGCCATCCCCGACCATCGTGAACACATCATGGACCTAGGACATGGTGGAACGGCGCAAATGTTGTCATGGACTTACTACTTCCTACATAAGGAATTTGATAAAGTAGACCCAATCATTTCCATCCGCTTACGTCACGAATTGCAGATACGGGAACTGGACCCTTATATGCAACGCCGAGACCTTTGGTGGATGGGATACAATGTAAAACCGGGAGGTATCATCAACAACTGGAATCCATGGTGTAACTCCAATGCCCTGATCTGCTTCTTCCTGTTGGAAAACAATAAGGATGTACTGGCCGAAGCAGTATACAAGACCATGACTTCAGTTGACCTCTTCCTGAATCATGTCAAGGCAGACGGTGGATGTGACGAAGGTCCATCTTATTGGGGACATGCAGCCGGTAAGTTATACGATTACCTCAAGATGTTGTATTTGGGTACCAACGGCCAGATATCCATCTTCGACGAACCTCAAATCCAGAAGATGGGTGAATATATCGTACGCTCTTACATCGGTAACGGTTGGGTAGTAAACTTTGCCGATGCCTCGGCACGGGGCGGTGGTGACGCAGGGCTGATTTACCGTTACGGAACAGCAGTCAACAGCAATTTGATGAAAGAGTTTGCTGCCATCCTGAATAAAGAAAAGCCGGTTAAACCGGGTGGTTGGGGAGATATGTTCCGCCAATTGGAAACCTTGCGCTGTATACCTGAATTAAGAAAAGAAACTCCGGCATACAGCACACCGGAATACACCTGGTATCCAGAAACAGAATTCTGCTATTTCAGCAATAAGAACGGTATGTTCATGGCTACTAAGGGAGGTTACAACAACGAAAGCCACAATCACAACGATGTAGCTACATTATCACTTTACTTCAATACCACTCCAGTTCTTATTGATGCCGGTGTAGGTACCTATACACGCCAGACATTCAGCAGCGAACGTTACAGCATCTGGACCATGCAGAGTAATTACCACAATATTCCGATGATTAATGGTGTTCCTCAAAAATTCGGTTCTCAATATAAAGCAACTGATGTAAAAGTAAATCTGAAGGCTAAGACTTTCTCTGCAAACATTGCTACAGCTTATCCGGAAGAAGCTAAGGTGGAAAATTGGACTCGTTCTTATCGCTTAGGCTCTAATAACCTGAAAATAGAAGACACTTTCTCTTTGAAGGAAACAGTAGCTCCAAACCAAGTGAATTTCTTGACTTGGGGTAAAGTGGATATTTCAGAAGCAGGTGTAGTAACCATCGAGGTTAAGGGTGAAAAGGCAGCATTGAAGTATGATAAAAATCAGTTTGATGTAAGCATCGAAACTATCAAATTAGAAGACCCTAAACTTTCTAACGTATGGGGGCCGGAAATCTATCGCTTATCACTGACTTCCAAGCAGCAGACACTGAAAGGTAAGTATACTTTCACTGTATCTAAAATCTAAAACAAATTTATAACTTTTAAATCTACACATTATGAAAAGACGCATTTTATCATTGGTTTGCTTCATTATCGTTGCAGCATTCCAGTTGCAAGCTAGTGAAAAACGGGATTATCTGCAAAAAGCAGCAGATATCAACAAACTGAAAGAAGTATTGGTCATGAACCAGGAATGGGTGCCGTATCCTGACTATACTGACCGTGCCGGTTGGGACAAGTTCTTGGGTGAATACAAAAATGGTATCATCAAAGACGGAGAACAATACCTGGGTTTCGATTGGAAAGTAGTGAAAGCTACTGACTATCTGGCTTACGAACGTACCGGTAACCGTGCCATTATGGAAAATCCTCTTGGAGCTAACAATAAAGCATTAGGCGCATTGGTAGTAGCCGAATTGGCGGAAGGTAAGGGACGTTTTATCGATGAAATCATCAACGGCGTATATCACCTCTGTGAAATGGATTCATGGGCCTTATCAGCACACAATGGCTCTTTATCTAAGACTCACAGAGCTCTTCCTGACTTCAGAGAAAAGATTCTGGAATTGACGCAAGGAAACATGGCTCAGATGTTGTCATGGACATACTACTTCTTGAACAAGGAGTTTGATAAGGTAGACCCTGTCATTTCTTTGATGTTGCGTAAAGAATTGCAAGAACGTGAACTTACACCGTACATGCAATTGACTCATTTCTGGTGGATGGGATTTGAAATTACATCTGCTAACACTATGAACAACTGGAATCCTTGGTGTAACTTTAATGCATTGACTTGCTTCATGCTTTTGGAAAACAATAAGGACGTGTTGGCCGAAGCTGTTTACAAGACCATGAGATCGGTAGACTTGTTCATCAACCATGTGAAGGCAGATGGTGGTTGTGACGAAGGTCCTTCATATTGGGGACATGCTGCAGCTAAGTTGTACGATTACTTATACATGTTATACATGGGAACTGGAGGCAAGATTTCACTCTTTGACAAAGCGCAAATCCGTAACATGGGTGAATACATTGTACGTTCTTATATCGGTAATGGTTGGGTAGTGAACTTTGCGGATGCCTCTGCACGTGGCGGTGGTGACGCGGGTGTCATTTATCGATATGGTGATGCCGTAAATAGTGACTTAATGAAAGGCTATGCAGCAGCCAAGAATCTTGAAAATCCAGTAAAACCAACTACCAACTGGTTGGATATGTTCCGTGGATTGGAAACTATGCGTTTCATGCCTCAACTGAAGGCTCAAAGCCCTGAATATACCGTACCGACTTGTACTTGGTATCCGGAAACTGAATTCTGTTATTTGAGCAATAAGAGCGGTATGTTCCTTGCCACTAAGGGTGGTTACAACAACGAAAGTCATAATCACAACGATACGGGTACTTTCTCACTCTACCTCAATACCACTCCTATTTTGATTGACGCTGGTGTAGGTACCTATACACGCCAGACATTCAGCAGCGAACGCTATAGCATTTGGACCATGCAGAGTAACTACCACAATGTACCGATGATTAATGGTGTTCCACAAAAATTTGGATCTCAATACAAAGCTACCGAAGTAAAGGCTAACCCGAAAGCTATGACTTTCTCTGCAAATATTGCAAATGCTTATCCGGAAGAAGCTAAGGTAGAAAAGTGGACTCGTTCTTATCGTTTAGGTTCCAATAACCTGAAGATTGAAGATACTTTCTCTTTGAAGGAAACAGTTGCTCCTAACCAAGTAAACTTCTTGACATGGGGTAAAGTGGATCTCTCACAAGCAGGTGTAGTTACTATCGAAGTTAAGGGTGAAAAGGTTTCATTGAAGTATGATAAGAATCAATTTGATGCAACTCTTGAAACCATTAAGTTGGATGATCCACGACTCTCTAACGTATGGGGTTCTGAAATTTACCGCTTGTCATTGACAGCAAAACAACAAACAAAGAACGGTAAATATACATTCACTGTAACTAAGATCTAAAACCAACGAATAACCTTAATTCATATTTTATGAAAAAACGCATTTTATCATTAGTATGTTTTATCGCTATCGCAGCTACGCAGTTGTTATATGCCGATGGAAACAAAAGAACCTTATTACAAGATGCAGCTGACATCAATAAGCTGAAAGAAGTACTGGTCATGGACCAGAAATGGGTTCCTTATCCAGACTATACTGACCGTACCGGTTGGGACAAGTTATTGGGTGAAAACAAGGAAAGTACCATCAAAGTGGGTGAAAAATACTTGGGATTCGAATGGAAAGTAGTGAAAGCTACTGACTACTTGGAATACGAACGTACCGGTAACCGAGAAATTATGCAAAATCCATTGGGTGCCAACAATCAGGCGCTAAGTGCATTGGTAATGGCCGAATTGGCAGAAGGTAAAGGACGTTTCATGGATGACATCATCAACGGTGTATTCCACCTCTGCGAAATGGAATCATGGGCCTTGTCTGCACACAATCACTCTTTATCAAAGACCAAACGTGCTCTTCCTGATTACAGAGAAAAGATTCTGGAATTGACCCAAGGTGATATGTCACAAATGTTGTCATGGACCTACTACTTCTTGAACAAGGAATTTGATAAGGTAGATCCTGTTATTTCTTTGATGTTACGTAAAGAATTGCAGGAACGCGAACTTACACCATACTTGAACCTCAGACACTTCTGGTGGATGGCACACAATGCCAAACCGGGTGATATGGTTAACAACTGGAATCCATGGTGTAACTTCAATGCCTTGATTTGTTTCTTCTTGTTGGAAAACGACAAGAATGTATTGGCTGAAGCCGTTTATAAGTCCATGACTTCAGTAGACGCTTATATCAATGCCGTAAAAGAAGATGGTGGATGTGATGAAGGTCCGTCTTATTGGGGACATGCAGCTGGTAAGATGTACGACTATTTGCAAATGTTGTCATTGGGTACTGGCGGTAAGGTTTCTATCTTCGACAAGCCACAGATTCGCAACATGGGTGAATACATTGTACGTTCATACATCGGCAATGGTTGGGTAGTAAACTTTGCTGATGCTTCTGCACGCGGTGGTGGTGATGCTGGTTTGATTTATCGTTATGGTACAGCCGTAAACAGTGATGTGATGAAAGGTTATGCCGCAACCATGAATAAAGAAAAACCTGTAAAACCATCCATTGGTTCAACAGATTTGTTCCGTACATTGGAAACCATGCGTTGGATGGAACAGCTGAACAATGAAGCACCTAAATATACTACACCAGAATATACATGGTATCCGCAAACTGAATTCTGCTATTTCAGCAATAAGAGCGGTATGTTCATGGCAACCAAAGGTGGTTATAACGACGAAAGCCATAATCACAATGACACTGGTACATTCTCACTTTACATGAACAACACTCCTATCTTGATTGACGCTGGTGTAGGTACTTATACCCGCTGGACATTCAGCGACAGACGTTATACTATCTGGACTATGCAAAGTGACTACCACAATCTTCCTATGATTAACGGTGTTTCACAAAAACACGGCAGACAATATAAAGCGACTGAAGTTAAAGCCAATCCAAAGGCCAAGACTATTTCTTTAAATATCGGTACTGCTTATCCGGAAGAAGCTAAGGTAGAAAAATGGATTCGTTCTTATCGCATGGGTTCAAACAACCTCAAGATTGAAGATACATTCTCTTTGAAAGAAGCAATCGCTCCTAATAAGGTGAATTTCCTTACATGGGGTAAGGTGGACCTTTCACAAGCTGGTGTCATTACCATCGAAGTACAAGGTGAAAAGGCTGCTTTGAAGTATGACAAGAACCTATTTGATGCAAGCATCGAAACCATCAAGTTGGACGACCCAAGACTTTCAAATGTATGGGGTTCTGAAATCTACCGCTTGTCATTGACAGCTAAGAAACAGCAAACTCAAGGTAAATATTCATTCACTATTTCTAAACTCTAAAAAAGCATTTATGAAAAAAACAATATTCACAGCCATGGGTATCTGCTTGTTGATGTCAGCTTGTGGAAACGCTCCCAAGAAGGCAGAAACAAATTCATTCGTTGCAGAAAACGTGGCTCATGCCCACCAACAATTAGGTAACGAAATCAAAGTTATTGAAGCCAGCGGTAAGGTTCTAAACCCTGTAACCATTAAGGCAGACGGTACTACACACTATTGTAAATATTCAGACTGGAGAAGTGGTTTCTTCCCAGGCAGTATTTGGTATCTGTATGAATTGACACAGGATGAGACTTTATTGCCATTGGCCATTAAATATACGAATAACATTGAAGAAACCAAGAATTTGACTTGGCATCATGACGTTGGTTTTATGGTTAACTGTAGCTTTGGTAATGGTTTGAGAATTGCAGATGTTCCGGGTTATAAGGACATCATGATTCAGACAGCACATTCATTGTCTACTCGTTTCCGTCCGCAAGCAGGTGTTATCCAATCATGGGACGTAAAAGGTGGTTGGCAAGCAGAACGCGGTTGGGAATGTCCGGTTATTATTGACAATATGATGAACTTGGAGTTATTATTTGAAGTTACTCGTTTAAGCGGTGATTCCACTTTCCATCATTTGGCTCTCCAACATGCAGACCGTACATTGAAGGAACATTTCCGTCCGGACGGTTCTTGTTACCATGTAATCGACTATAGTTTGGCAGATGGAAGTGTACGCCACCGCCATACTGCACAAGGTTACGCACACGAATCTATTTGGAGCCGTGGTCAAGCATGGGCAATCTATGGATATACCATCTGTTACCGTTACACAAAGGATAAGCGCTATTTGGATCAAGCTTTGAAAACTTTCCACATGATGGCTAACCATCCAAACATGCCGGAAGATTTGGTTCCTTATTGGGATATGCTTGCACCTGAAATTCCAAATGAACCGCGTGATGTTTCTTCAGCTAGCTGTATTGCATCTGCACTATATGAAATCGCAGGTTTCGAAGAATTGGAAAATGCGAAGGAATATAAAGATTACGCTGACCGTATCATGACTTCATTGGCTTCTCCTGCTTATCGCGCAGAAATCGGACAGAACAACAACTTCTTGTTGATGCACTCTGTAGGTAGTATTCCTCACAATGCAGAAGTAGACAAACCGTTGAACTATGCAGACTACTACTTCATCGAAGCATTAAAGAGAAAGAACGATTTAGAAAAATAAATCGATTTGATAAACAACAAAAAAAATAGGATGTGCAGTGCACATCCTATTTTTTTACTTATTATTATCTCATTTAGAAAGCTTTACTTCCGAGATTGCAACTTTATCCGAGTTTAACAGAATGCGCAAATCGCTTGCTGTCGTGCCTTTAAATGAATAATTGATAAACTCATTGTATTTATCTACTTTTCCTTCATATACTGTCAAGAACTGGCCTCCACCGCCCGACAATTGGATTTCGAAGTATACAACCGACTGTTTGGTATCATTCCATGCAACAGAAACCGAATTAATGGAAGTACCCGGTTGCAAAGCATAAGTGATGTAATCTCCCCTATTTCCCTGCCATGCTGTAGACAAGTCCTTATCCAAAGTCAAAACAGCACTTGCCGATTCCGAACTAGCTATCACATCCGGCTTCTTTTGTGAAGCTGCCGGCAAATGATTCGATTCACCATAAGCAACTACCGTATATGTACCGTTCAAACGGATATCTTCTGAAGAAGCACCAATCATCACTTGGAAATCACCTGGTTCTACTACCCAATTGTTATCCAAATTCAACAACTGCATATCTCTACGGTTGATTGTGAAATTCAACGTTTTAGTTTCACCTGGCTTCAAATGTACTCGTTCAAAACCAACCAAGTTCTTTTCATAAGTAGTTACCGTGCTCAAAACATCTCTCAAGTATACTTGAACTACTTCATCACCTTCACGGTTTCCTGTATTGGTTACCTTACAGCTAACTTGGATATGTTGGTTAGGTGTTATCGTTGGAGAAGACAGTTGCAAATCACTATATTCAAAAGTAGTATAACTTAATCCATAACCAAACGGATATAACGGACCATTGACACGAGACATATTTCCTTTCACACCCGGATTCTTTCCACCATCAATCTGAGATGAAGGCTTATATGGGAAATTGAACGGAATTTGACCAACTGTCTTCGGGAAGGTTACTGTCAATTTACCACCCGGATTATAATCACCAAACAAAACATCTGCTACAGCTGTTCCTCCCAATGAGCCAGGATACCAAGCTTCCAAAATAGCAGGAACAAACTTATCTGCCCAATTGATTGAGAGAGGGCGTCCATTGATCAAAACCAAAACAACAGGCTTTCCTGTATTCACAACCGCTTTCAACAAATCTAACTGACGACCAGGAAGTTCCAAACTAGAACGTGACTTATTTTCACCACATGTACGTTGTCCACCTCCTAACACAACAACCGCAACATCTGACATCTCAGCATTCTTGACAGCTTTGTCTATCTCAGCCTGTTCATCTGTTGTTAAAGGATAATCAATCAATTCTGATTCCGGCCAGTTTTCATCCACCAATTCGCATCCCTTGGTATAGAGCACTTCAGCGCGACCCTTCAATTTATTTTGAATACCCTGCAATACAGTTACTACATCTACAGCTAATGGGCCATAATGAGTCAAAGCATAAGAAGTTTCATCAGCATTCGGTCCACAAACCGCAATTTTCTTGATGGCATTGACGTCTAAAGGCAATGTGTTTTGTGCATTCTTCAACAAAACCATCGATTCACGAGAAGCTTGTAAAGCAATGTCCATATTTTCTTTCTTTTCAACCTCGATATCAGCTGCCTTCAAATCTGTCTGATAAGGTTGATCAAAAAGACCGACCAAGAACTTTACTCGAAGTACATCTCTAACTCGATCATTAATCACTTCTTCACTTAATCCACCTTCTTTTACCAATTCTCGCAAAGGAAGTACATAAGAATCCGGTGAACGGAAGGTACATCTAACATTCAATCCAGCTTCAACACTCTGACGAACCGCTTCTTTCATGTCTTTAGCTGTCTTATGCTTAGAATACAAATATTCTACAGCATCACTGTCTGAAACAACATAACCTTTGAAGCCCCATTCTCCACGTAAACGTGTAGACAACCAATAATAGCTACTTTGTATTGGGAAACCGTCATAATCATTATAAGAACTCATCACTCCCAACAAACCAGCTTCCATTACCGCTCTTTTAAACGGATACACGTGAACCATTTCCACTTCACGCGGTGACATCTGTGGATCGACACGAGCCATACCTTCTCGACCACCTTTATTATTACTATAAGCAATAAAATGCTTACCAGTAGCAGCTACCTGATAGTCTGTCTGCAAGCCTTTAACCATTTCGATACCCAACTCGGCTACCAAATAAGGACTTTCGCCATACACTTCCTCATAACGACCCCAGCGTTGGTCACGACCCACATCCAATATCGGAGCATATACATTCGTATACCCCAGCATACGAGCTTCATGACCTGTAATCCAACCAACCTGATGAATCAAATCACGATTCCAAGTATGACCCAATCCTAACTGTGTAGGGAAGTTAGTTGCCCGATAGCTTTCCACACCTCTGATACCTTCATTGGTAAAATCTACAGGAATACCCAAACGAGTCTCTTCCACGAAGAAGCGTTGTACTTCATTCAAAGCCCAAGCATGTCTAGAAGCCGGCCATACATTTTCATTATCTGAAGGTGGTAATCCCCATTGACGGAAACCGTTCAAATGTTCATCAATAGCACCAATCCCATCCTTCCATAATTTGTTCTTCCATTCAGGAGTAGGCAAATCGTCTTTCAATACACGACCATACCCATAAAGAGTAACCATCTGACAAGTCTTTTCTTCCATTGTCATCTGGTTCAACAAGTCTTCAATACGATCCTCCAACAAAGCATTTGGATTCTCATAAACATCCATCTGTCCATTCTTATTGAAATCGACCCACCCTTTGTGGTACATCGCTTTCTTTTCAGGCTGATAAGTACGTAATGACTGAGCCGACAACAATAACGGCAGTCCTCCTAAAAGGCCCCATAAGGCCAAACATCGCAACATGTTTTTCATAGTGTTTCTTTGAATTTATTTATGAATTATAATAACCCTCTCATACATACAAAAATCGTCTTTTTATATGGATGAGAGGGTATAAAATTGTTCAGATAAACCACGAATTTTATTCGTGCATGCTTGTATATGGGAAACTATCCACGAAACGAAAGCTTCAAGAGTCCGATGAAATGGGGGAAAGACTAATCCGATGCGATTTTACCAAACGTACATTATAAGTTCTTTTATCTCCTGCTTTCGTTATCTTACTACTTCCTGAAAAAATAAACGAATAGTAAACATTCGACTTAAGACACAAATATCGTTCTTCTCCATCAAGACCCACTAAATTCCCATCATATGCTGCAATCCTTTCGTTCAACTCTTTTCGATTATCGTCACTATAGTTGCTTTTTAGAAGTTGAGCTTCTTCATAAGTAGGAAGACGCCATTGAGAAAGTCCGTTAACACTATATCCTGAAATGAGTTCATCAATCTGCGAAGTCGTAAGGATCCACTCTTCCAAAGACATCAATAACACTTCGGCTCCAGAAGCATCCACTTCACCCACATCCACAACCAAAGAACCATTCCAAAAACTTCCTACTTCCGGCAAAGCAGACAAATCAAGATCCGAATCTTCATCCTCATCATCCGGTTTGCTATTTGATCCAAACGCAAACTCGACCTCCTCCACTTTCTCCCAACCTGCTATAACAAAGACACCATTCAAGGCTAAATTACCCGAATAATCGCCTTTCAAATGATATCCCTGGTTTGCTTTGGGTGAATCTTTCCAAATATACCCATAGGTTGTTTTTGTTCCATCCTTCATCTTAAAAGCAATAGAAAGTACAGTCTCTTTACTGCTTCCAGGGAATACATACCTAGGCTTTGCCGACCATTGCCCAAGAGTATCCAACGTACATGACAAGCTGAATGAATAATCCGGATTTAAATACTCACCCTTCAAATTCATTGAAGAATAAAAAGAAGACATTGTTACTACCACCTCTGCTACTGACGAAGGGACATTGGAAAGAGTAACATCAACAAGCGAAACCGAATAAGAAAGAATGATTTCCAACTGATCTTCCGTTTTCGCATCCAAATTAACATCCGCCATCCCCATCATTAATGGAGTCTCGGGAGCATCCTCATCAAGCATTTCAATAACATCCGTCCAACGATTCACTGAAGGTAACACATAATCATCCGAATAACCTGCAACAGCAACAATCCGATAACGTCCCGATGCCAGTTCCAGTTGTACCTCTTCCTTCTTATTTTCGACAACTTGAGTAGCAATACAATCGCCATCTTCAGAGAAGGCAAACAAACTGATTGGGTAAGGAATTTCTTCATTTTCCACAGATCGAGTTCCAACTTTCAGTATTCCACCGGTATTTTCCCCCCATCCATCCTCTTCTATCTGTTGACATCCAAACAGAAGGATACAAATGGCTGCACTTAGCAGCCATTTGAAATATGGTTCCCTGTTCATTAGGACTTCTCCTTACCATCCAAAACAACATCATCCAAAGATTCTCCGTCCCCCCATTCCGATATGGATGAACCAGAAATCACGAGCAGTCTATCCATAATCGTCATTATATAACTTTGACATACTCCCCCTGCAAAAACATTGCCAGCAAAACCTTTCTTCTGTGCTACATAAGTCTTATCCCCTGTGGAATATTCAACAGTAAGCGTAACGTTAGAAGAAGCATCCAACTTTTCATTTAAAATAAAATAATAAGTAACATTCTCGCCTTCCATTTCATGAGACAAAGACACATCCAATACATCCGAATTTTCACTCGAAAGGACTGAAACCTTATTATCATTAAACGAAAAAGTGGTTGGAGCTACAATATTCTCGCCTTCAATCTTAATTTTCTTCAAAACGGAAGAGCTTAAATCTTCCACTCCCTTGAAAGTTAATTGAAGCAAAGATGAAACATGCGAAAACGCGCCATCACCTTGAAATTTAACAATACCATCATCACCATAAGATTGAGTAACGGATGAAACAAGGAAATCACATTGACTGATACTCTCAATGGTTCCCGTCTGGTTTAACAAACTTGGCATTGGAACTGCAGTGATGGATACAGCATCTTCATCGTAAGGGTAAAATGCACAGAAAGTATGCGGATCTGTTTTATCCGGCCAATAGACAGTCTTTGTTGAATTCCACTCAGATGCGCTATATACCCATTCGGATATGGCTCCATTATCTACGAAAACCCCTATCCTATCACTTTCTTTAAAAACTACATTATTGGGATTAGTACCAGCATAACGAGAATCCGGAATATCTTTTTGTGCACTGATACTTGCAACAATCGACATAGGTAACTCTTCTACTTGTTGATCCATATTTTCCGCCTGCTGACAAGCCGAAAAAAAAGTCATGACAACGCATGACCAAACAAAGTATTTTTTCTTCATTTTGTTTAGTGTATTTTGGAAATTTTCATTTCCGATTATTATTAAATAATGCAGAAACCTTCAAACATCCTCGAGTTTTGTAGCTAAATGTTTAGTAGATTTTCCGATATCGCAAATCTACTAAACAAATCTAATATTGCAAAAAAAACAACAAAAAAAAAGTCTGAACTTCCCGCTGGCATATAAAAAAATTAGTAACTTTGCATATTGTGTTTAGAATTGAACTTTAAACTCTATAAAAACAAAAAATTATGATGACTATTGACAATTACAATTTTGCCGGTAAGAAGGCAATTGTTCGTGTGGACTTCAATGTACCTTTGAACGAAGAAGGTAAAATCACAGACGATACTCGTATCCGTGGTGCTCTTCCTACTTTGAAGAAAGTATTGGCTGAAGGTGGCGCTTTAATTATCATGTCTCACATGGGTAAGCCAAAGGGTAAAGTAAACGCAAAGTTCTCTTTGAGCCAGATTGTAGACGCTGTAGCTGAAAAGTTGGGTGCTCCAGTTCAATTCGCTCCTGATTGCGCTAAGGCTGCTGAAGCTGCTGCTACATTGAAGGCTGGTGAAGTTTTGTTGCTCGAAAACCTCCGTTTCTATCCGGAAGAAGAAGGTAAGCCAGTAGGTATCGACAAGGAAGATCCTGCATACAACGATGCTAAGAAGGCGATGAAGGAATCTCAAAAGGAATTCGCAAAGACATTGGCTTCTTATGCAGACTGCTACATCAACGACGCATTCGGTACAGCT
>JAFYPV010000159.1 GCA_017559935.1 Bacteroides sp.
CCCATACCTTACCATTGTGGCCTACTAATGTGTAGAGGTTAGCTGGAATACCTGCTGTCAAACCGAATGTCAAAGCACCTGTAGGCAATACGCTTTCTTGGTATTCCTTGCTTTGAGAACGGAACAAGCCTTCGGACGGAACTGATACGATACGTGTCTTGATACCATCCTTAGCCAACAATTCTGCGCCTGCTACCAATGTAGATACTTCTGAACCTGAAGCCAACAAGATAACATCGTAGTTTTCGTCTTCCTTCACGATGTAAGCACCCTTTTCAGTCTGTGAATAATCTGTACCTTCCGGCAAGTTAGTCACATTCTGACGAGAAGTGATCAAACCTGTTGGAGAGTCAGTATTTTCCATAGCGAGCTTCCATGCCATTGTTGTTTCTTCAACGTCTGCAGGACGGAGAACGAGCATAGAGTTCTTGCCCATGTGGTTCTTCATCTTTTCCAACAAGCGAACTTGAGCTTCTTGTTCTACTGGCTGGTGAGTAGGACCATCTTCGCCTACACGGAATGCATCGTGTGACCAGATGAACTTAACCGGGAGTCTCATCAATGCAGCCATACGCATAGCTGGCTTCATGTAGTCAGAGAATACGAAGAATGTACCGCAACCTGCGATTACACCACCGTGGAGAGTCAAACCGATACAGATACAAGCCATTGTCAATTCGGCAACACCGGCTTGCAAGAAACCACCACTGAAATCGCCTGGAACGATGCAATGAGTATGCTTCAAGAAACCATCTGTCTTATCAGAGTTGCAAAGGTCTGCTGATGAGATAATCATGTTAGGAACCTTTTCTGACAATACGCTAAGTACAGTTGCAGATGCGTTACGAGTAGGATCGTTAGCCTTTTGCTTGATGCTTGCCCAGTTGATATCTGGAACTACGTTGTTGAACCAATCCTTCTGTTGAGCAGCCTTTTCAGGGTTAGCAGCAGCCCAAGCTTCTTCTTCAGCGTGACGTTCTGCTACGATAGCCTTCAATTCTTCCTTGCGCTTAGCGTACATTTCCTTCACATCGTCGAAGATTACGAACGGATTTTCAGGATCGCCACCCAAGTTGATGATAGTGTTCTTGCAAGCTTCAGCACCAAGAGGAGCACCATGAGTCTTGCATGTGTTTTCGTATGAAGAGTTGTCTGCTTGGCGAGCACCCTTACCCATGATACACTTACCGATGATCAAAGTAGGACGCTTGTCTTCCTTCTTAGCAGCATTGAGAGCTTCACGAATTTGTTGGCAATCGTTACCATTGATTTCCAATACGTTCCAACCCCAAGAGCGATACTTCATGGCAGTATCTTCTGTCATGACATCCTTAACTTCAGTAGAAAGCTGGATATCGTTGGCATCGTAGAACATGATGACGTTGTCCAAACCTAAATGGCCAGCCATACGGCCTGCACCCTGAGAGATTTCTTCTTGGATACCACCGTCAGAAATATAAATGTAGATTGTTTCCTTGTTGAAAGTAGGATTACCAGTGCGAGCTGCCAAGAACTTTGCTGCAATAGCTGCACCGATACCATAAGTGTGTCCCTGTCCGAGTGGTCCTGATGAATTTTCCACACCACGCGCTACGCAAACTTCCGGGTGACCTGGAGTAGGAGAACCCCATTGGCGGAATTGTTGCAATTCTTCGAGTGTGAAGTGACCAGTCATTGACAACACGCCATATAGCATTGGTGACATGTGGCCTGGGTCAAGGAACATACGGTCACGACCTTCCCATTGAGGATTTTCTGGATCATACTGCAAATATTCACTATACAATACATTGATGAAGTCAGCTCCACCCATTGCACCACCAGGGTGACCAGATTTCGCTTTCTCTACCATCGCTGCAGTCAAGATACGGATGTTATCTGCTGCATGATTCATAACTTTTATATCGTTCATAACAGATTATAGTTTTATTTGTGTGCAAATATAGCTAAATATTTAGTAAAAAGCATTTTTCTTCGCAATAAATCTCCTATTTCTCTATGCCGAACTTGAAAATGCATTGACTTTGGTAAGTTTGTCCTGGTTCAAGGATAACTGATGGCCAATGAGCCTTGTTAGGACTATCTGGGTAATGTTGGGTTTCTAGACATACGGATGCTCGTTGCTGATAGGTGATTCCTTTTTTCCCTTTTACAGTTCCGTCAAGAAAGTTACCAGTATAAACTTGGATACCCGGTTCATTGGTATAGACTTCCAAAGTTATGCCTGTTACAGGGCTAACGAGTTTGGCTGCTACTTGATTGATGTTGCCTTTGGTACTCAACACCCAGTTGTGGTCGAAGCCTTTTCCGAATTTGATTTGTTCGTTGTCGAAATTGGTAACATCCTGACTAATAGTTTTCGGAGTGTTAAAGTCGAACGGAGTACCAGCTACTGCACACATTTCTCCACTGGTCATGAATGTATCATCCACAGGAGTGATGCTGTCGGATGCCAAATACAACGTATGATTCATGGCCGAACCTGACGGATTTCCATCCAAGTTGAAATACGAGTGGTTGGTCATGTTGATAATGGTTTTTTGGTCGGTGGTTGCTTCGTACTTGATATCAATAGCATTGTCATCAGTCAATGTATATGTAACATGAGCGGTAACATTGCCTGGGAAGTTATTGTCTCCGTCTGGTGAAACTACGGTCAATTTAATGGTTTTATCATCCATCTGCTTGGCTTCGAATGCTTTGTATTGCCATCCGGTAGGACCTCCGTGAAGACAATGTCCGTAATTATTTTGAGGTAATTGGATTTCTTTTGCATCGATAGTAATCTTACCTTGACCGATGCGATTAGCATAGCGACCAATGGTCGCGCCGAAGTCGCTTGGTACGTTGATATAATCTTCGATATTGTCAAAACCGAGAACTACATCCTGCATTTCTCCGTTCTTGTCTGGCACCATGATGGAAACGATGCGTGCACCGAAGTTGGTGATACATACTTCCACGCCATTAGTATTCTTTAGAGTGTAGAGTTTTAAAACTTGATTGTTTTCAATTACTTTTTCAAAATTAGCAGGATTCAGTCCTGATAAGGTAAGATTATTTTGTGATGGGGTAGAGGTACATCCGCATAATAGAAGTGCTATGCCGATGCTTAGAAATGTTTTTTTCATAGGATGAATGGATTTGAATTAAAAAATACCGCCTATGAAGCATAAGCGGTATTCTATAAATTGAGGATGGATTAGATCAACTTGCGTGAACCGTCACTGATTACTACATCGTAAACTTTCGGGCTACGGCCGAACTTTTCTTTGAAACGTTCCTTAGCAGTAGTGATGAATGTTTCGTACAATTCGTTCTTTACGAGGTTGATTGTACATCCACCGAAACCACCACCCATTACACGTGAACCAGTCACACCGCAGTCGAATGCTACATCGTTCAAGAAATCGAGTTCTTCGCAGCTTACTTCGTACTTCTTACTCATACCATAATGAGTTTCGTACATCTTTTGGCCTACAGTTTCATAATCGCCAGCTTCCGAAGCAGCACATACGTCAAGTACGCGTTGGATTTCTTCGATTACGTATTCTGCACGCATGTAGTCTTCTTCAGAAACTTCAGCCTTCACTTCAGCCAACATTTCCAAAGTACAGTCGCGCAAGAATTCTACACCTTCGTGCTTTTGAGCGATAGCCTTCACTACGTTTTCGCAGCTTTCGCGACGCTTGTTGTATGCTGATGAAGCCAATTCGTGCTTAACCACTGAGTCAACCAATACCAAACGATAACCTTCTGGCTTGAATGGGAAATATTGGTATTCCAATGAACGGCAATCTAAACGCATCAAGCTACCTTCCTTACCGAATACAGAAGCAAATTGGTCCATGATACCGCACTTAACACCAATGTAGTTGTGTTCAGTTGCCTGACCTACCTTAGCCAATTCGAACTTGTCAATCTTGTTTTCGCCGAACAAATCGTTGATAGCGTATGCATAAGCACTTTCCAAAGCAGCTGATGATGACATTCCTGCACCGAGAGGAACATCCCCTGCAAATGCTGTGTTGAAACCCTTCACGTCTACACCACGTTTGATCATTTCGCGGCATACACCGAAGATATATCTTGCCCAGCTAGCACGTGGAGCATCTTCTTCATTCAAACCGAATTCCACATAGTCCTTCAAGTCGATAGAGTAAGCCTTAACCTTATCTTCGCCATTAGGCTTGATTTCGATGATCATACCTTTGTCAACAGCACCTGGGAATACAAAACCACCATTATAGTCTGTGTGTTCGCCGATGAGGTTGATACGACCTGGAGATGCATATACTGAGCCTGTAGTGCCATCAAAATGCTTGATGAAGCGACTTCTTACGAATTCTATATCCATGATTTTAAAGTATTATATAAGGTTAATATTAGCGGTTTATTATTTCTTTACCTTTGAACCTACTAATGCGTAGAATAACAAGTAAGCAGCACAGAACATTACTACCCAGTAACTAGTCATATAGTCTGTCCATTCTGCAACTTGTGCTTGAATTGGCAACATTACAGCGCAACCGAATACCATGGTCATGAAGATGCCTGATGCAGCAGCTGTGTACTTACCCAAGCCTTCAACCGCCATGTTGAAGATACCACCCCACATTACTGAAGTACAAAGACCTACCAACAAGAATGCGAAGATACCTACAGGAACTTGAGCCCAAATCAATGTCAATGTGCTCCAGTTGATACCCGGAACGTTCACAGTAATGTCAGTCGGAGCAAACATACCGAAAGCAACAAGAATCAATGTTGCGCTTGATGCTACTGTAATCATTGTACGGCTTGATACCTTGCTACCGATAGATGCACCTACGAAACGACCAACCATCATCAAGAACCAATATACAGCTACGATCAAACCTGCAGTTGCAGCGTTGATACCCAATTCAGGAGTGTTCACCAAATACATGTTTACATAAGTCGGTGTACCTACTTCGATACCCATGTAAACAAAGATACCTATGATACCCAATACAAAATGACGATACTTTAATGCACCCTTGAAGAGACTAGTATCAACAGGAGCTTGTTCTGGTTCATCGATTTTAGTAAACATGATACTGATGAATGCTACGATGAAGATTCCCAAAGCAATCATCAATGCTGGAGTAGCATCTGCAATCTTAGTTTCTGGAGTAATATCGCCAATCAATGCACCCATGATAACATAAACGGCAACAGCAGCCAATGAGTTGAATACACCACCGGTCTGGATCAACTGGTTACCAGCGTTACCACCACCACCGAGGAGGTTCAACATCGGGTTAACTACGCAGTTCAAGATACACATACAGAAACCTGTGATGAAAGCACCCAACAAATAGATACCGAATACAAGACCTAAGCTTTCCTTAGCGTCGAACATACTACTTGACCATTGGATTAAGATACCTACGATACC